>JADGQF010000034.1 GCA_017882045.1 Anaerolineales bacterium | reverse complement strand
AACGCGAACGGCGACACGGCCAGCGACACTAACGGCCACGCCGATCACGGGCGCGAATTTCACACTGTCGGTCACGCCGACCAGTCGGACGGCCAGTCGAGGCGCGAGGACCACCTATGCGATCACGCTTAGCTCGGTGAATGGTTTCACAGGCAACGTGAGTCTCAGCGTCAGCGGGGTGCCGACGTTCAGCAGCGGGAGTTTGAGCCCCAACCCGGTTGCGGTGACGACGACCAAGGCGGGCGCCTGGACGCTCATGGTCAATGTCAGCACGTTCTCGCGGCGCGGGACCTACAACCTGACGATCAAGGGGACCCGCGGCAGCCTGTCGCATACGAGGGTGGTGACGCTGGTAGTGCAATATTGGAACAGGCGCCGCGTACGTCGCGCAGCACCATGCGACCTCAAGCGGCGTGACGCAACGTCAGCCAGTGGAAAGAGGTCCGATCCTGATGAGGGGTCGGGCCTCTCTGTGTGGTGGGCAGGCCGCGGCGCGACTGGGCAGTCGGACGCGAGGCCCGGCGCTAGGCGGGGCGTCGGGTGAGGGCAATGAAGACGTCCTCGAGGGTTGGCTCGGCCTGCTCCACGGCGGCGCCCTGGCCGTGCGGGCCGAGCGCGGCCAGCAAGGACGCGGCGCTGTGAACGCCGGCCCGGGTGATGGCGTGGAGATGATCGCCGCGCAGCCCGACCTGGCTGACGCCGGGAGTGGCTTCCAGCGCCTGTAGAGCCGGGATCAGTGCTGCCGGATCGAGGACAAGGTCCCAGGCCGGCCCAGGCAGGCAGGCGGTTTTGAGTGCCAGCGGAGTATCTATGGCGAGCAAGCGGCCCAGGTTCATGATGCCCAGGCGCCCACAGTACTCGGCCTCGTCCATGTAGTGCGTGCTAACGAAAACCGTGGTACCGCCGCCGGCAAGACGGTCGATCAGGTCCCAGAAGACGCGGCGTGCGGACGGGTCGACGCCGCTGGTGGGCTCGTCAAGGAACAGCAGGCGCGGGTCGTGCACCAGGGCGATGGCCAGGGCCAGGCGCTGGCGCCAGCCGGTGGAGATGTCCTCGGCGCGCTCCTTGCGGTGCTCCTCCAACCCCACCAGGTGCAAGACCTCGTCAATGCGCAGGCGGCGCCGTGAGCCCCGCAGGTCGTAGATGCCAGCGTAGAAGTCGAGGTTCTCGAAGACGGTGAGCTCGTCGTAGAGCGCGAACTTCTGGCTCATATAGCCGACCAGCGGGCGGATTTGTGCGGGCTGGTGGCGGATGTCATAGCCCAGGACCTGCGCGCTGCCGTGGGTGGGGCTCAGCAGCCCCAGGAGCATGCGCATGGTCGTAGTCTTGCCGCTGCCGTTGGGTCCCAGGTAACCGACCACCTCGCCGGCCCGGACCTCGAAGGACACGTCGTCCACGGCGGTGAAATCGCCGAACTTCTTGGTCAGGTGCTCGGCGCGCACCGCGATCTCAGCCATGCTGGGCCTCGCCGGCGTCACCCGCCAGGGCGGCATCCGCCACGGCATCTCCGGGCGCGGCTTGCAAGGCGGTCCCCTCCTGCAGCGCGATGAAAACGTCCTCCAACGAGGGCTGAATCAGGCGCAGGTCATCCACCTGCACGCCGGCGGTGACCAGGGCCGCGCGCAGAACCTCCAGCGCGTTGCCAGGACCTTCGGTGCGCGTGCCGGCGTGAAGGCGCAGGTGCAGGCGATCGCCGAAGGCCGCCACGTCCTCGATGCGCGCATCCGCATTGCAGACCTTCCTGGCGAGGGACTTGGGCTGGGCAACGAGCATCAGAACGCGCCCGGCCATGAGGTTGATCAGCTCGCGCGGGCTGCCTTGCATGAGGAGGCGCCCGCGGATCATGAAGCCCAGCCGGTTGCAGCGCGCGGCCTCGTCCATGTAGGGCGTGCTGACGACTACCGCCACCCCCTCGGATAGCAAGCGGATGATCAACTGCCAGAAGTCCTGGCGAGTGACGGGATCGACGCCGGTGGTCGGCTCGTCGAGCAGCAGCAGGCGCGGGCGATGAACGAGCGCGCAGGCCAGGCCCAGCTTCTGTTTCATGCCGCCGGACAGTTGGCCGGCCAGGCGGTGTTCGAAGCCGCTCAAGCCGACGAAATGCAGCAGCTCGGCCGAACGGGCGATCATGTCGGGACCGCGTACCGAGCGCACAGTGCCGAAGAAGGCCAGGTTCTCCTGAACGGTCAGGTCCTCGTAGAGCGAGAAGCGCTGTGCCAGGTAGCCGACATGGTTGAGCGCGGCGGAGCCGTCACGGCGCAGGTCGCGACCGAGTATGCGCACTTCTCCGCTGCCGCGGCTGAGGACCCCCACCAGCAAGCGCATGGTGGTGGTCTTGCCGGCGCCATCGGGACCAACCAGACCGTAGGCCTGGCCGGGAGCGACCGACAGGCTAATGCCATCCACGGCATGGGTGGCAGTCGGGCCGGCGCCGAAGGTCATGCGCAGGTCGTGCGCTTCCAGCACCCAATCGCTCATTGGCCAAATACCACGTCGGCCGGCATGCCGGGCTTGAGTTTGCCGTCCGGGTTGTCGACCGCCAGCTTGACGGCGAAGACCGTGGTGCGGCGGCCGGCCGGGGTTTGCACGTTGCGCGGGGTGAACTCGGCCTGGTCGGCGATATGCTGCACGGCGCCGCGGAAGGTCTGGCCGGGGAAGGAATCCACGCTGATGCGCGCGGCATCGGCCAACTTCACGACGCCGTAGCGCTCTTCGGGCAGGTAAACCGTCACGGAGAGGTGGCCCAGGTCGCCGATCACCAACAGGGCGCCGCCGGGCAGCGCGACTTCACCGGGCTCGACGGCGCGGCTCAGCACCACGCCGTCGCTGGGCGCTTTGATGGCCAGCCGGCCGATCTGGGTGTCGATCAGCGCGATGTTGGCCTGGGCGGCCGCGACCTGGCCGGCAGCAGCCTGGGCCTGGGCCTCGGCAGCCGCCACCTGGGCCTCGGCGGCCTTGGCTTGCTCAGGCCGAGCGCCGGCCGTGAGCAGGTCCAGGCGGGCTTGTTCGGCGGCGAGACCGGCCTGGGCGGTCAGTAAGCTGGCTTCGGTCTGGCTGACGCTGGCCGAGGCCTGGAGGATGCCGGCCTGGGCCTGGTTGACCCCCGCGCGCGCCTGGTCGAGCTGAGGCGTGGTGGCGCCGCTGAGGACGCCCTCATAATTGCCCTTGGCTGCCTGGAGGGTGAGGGTGGCTTGCTGGAGGGCAAGGGACTGCGGCATGGCGCCGGAATCCGGGCGGCTGGCGATCTTGTCGTAGTTGGCCTGTGTGACTTGCACGGCAGCCTGGGCCTGCTGATAGGCGACCGAGGCGGCTTCGATCTGCTCGGGGCGTGCGCCCTGTTTGAGGTTAGCAAAGCCGGCCGCGGCCTGGTCGCGACCGGCCTGCGCGGCCTGGAGCGCGCCGTGCGACTGGCTTAGCTGGCCCTGCGCGGTGTTCACCCGGCCCTGCGCGGCCACCACTGCCTGTTGTTCGGCCATGATCTCCTGTGGGCGCGCGCCGGCTTTCACCTGGTCGAGGTTGGCCTGCGCGGCGGTATGATTGGCCTCGGCCGCCGCCTGGCTGCCCTGCGCGGCCGCGAGCGCGGCCTCGGCCTGTTTGCGCTGCGCCTGGAGGATGGCATCGTCGAACTGGACGAGGACCTGGCCGGCCTGCACACGAGCGCCCTCGGCAGCCAGAACGTCTTTGATGCGGCCGGCGCTATCGGTGGCAATGGTGATCTCCGTCGCCTCGATGGTGCCGGAGCCTTTCAGCGCGCCGGATTGGGCCTGAGCCTGGCCCTGGAGAACACGATAGCCGCCATAGGCGATGATACCGAGCACGACCAGGAAGAGGATAATGCGGCGGATGTTATTGCGCATGATTCAATATCCTTTGGCTTATCAATCCAGCGTCTTGCGGAAGCGCCAGACGGCGAGGCCCATGATGAGGACGGAGAAGATCGCCAGGGCGCGGATCTCGGGCCAGAGCGCATCGGCGCCGACGCCCTTGAGCACGATGCTTCGGGCGACGATCAGGAAGTAGCGCAGCGGGATGGCATAGCTCGCATATTGGAGCACCTTGGGCATGGCGGCGATGGGGAAGAAGAAGCCCGACAGGAAGATGGCGGGGAGCGTGAAGAGCATCGAGCTCATCTGCGCTTCCCGCTGGGTCTTGGTAATGGTCGAGATAAACAGGCCGATGCCGAGCGTGGTGGCCAGGAACAAGGCGGATAGCGCGAGCAGGAGCCAGATGCTGCCGTTGATCGGCACGCCGAAGACGAGCACACCGACGACGAGGATTTCGACCGCGTCGATCATCGCGATCAGCACGAAGGGGGTGAGCTTGCCGATCATCAGCTCCACCGCGCTCAATGGGGTGACGGCGAGCTGTTCCATGGTGCCGCGCTCCCGCTCGCGCACGATGGCGCTGGCGGTCAGTTGGAGCGTGAGGAACTGCAAGATCATGCCGATCATGGCCGGAACCATATTGTAGGCGCTCACCAGGTCGGGGTTATACCAGACCTGCGTGCGGATCTCGATGGGGGAGCGGGCGACGTTGCCCTGCCCGAGCTGGGCCGCTCGCTGCACCAGCAGGGAGGTCGCCTTGGCCTGGGCGATGAACTGTGCGGCGGACAGACCGGTGCCGGCGATGGTCGGATCGGAGCCGTCGACCACGAAGGCGACCTGGGCGGTCTGACCGGCGGCCACCTTGTCGCCGTAGCCGGGCGGGATGATGAGGCCGGCCCCGGCCTGGCCCGAGTCGATGAGCTGTTTCAGCTCCGCCTCGCCGGTCACGTCGAAGTCGATGCGGTAGTAGTCGGCCGCGCGGTAGGCCGACAAGAGATCACGCGAGGCGGCGGAGCGATCGCGATCGAGCACTGCCAGTGGTACGTTGCGCACGTCGCTGGTGGCGGCGTAGCCCAGCAGGAAGAGCTGGATCAAAGGCATGATGAAGGTGATGGTCAGCGAGCGCGGGTCGCGGAAGGTCTGGATGAACTCTTTGCGGATCAATGCCAGCAGACGGGTGATGCTCACGCGGCCTCCAAGCCCTGCAGAAAGATCGCGACAGTGGTGGCGACCATGGTGTGTGCGTCCAGGCGCAGAGGATTGGGCCGGCCGAAGACCTCCGTCGACAGGACGTAGATCACGAACGGGCCGAGGAAACAATCCGCCGCCGCGACCGGGTCTACCTGGCGCAGCTCGCCTGAGCGCACGCGCGAGTCAAGGTAGCGCACCAGGGCAGTCCTGACCGGCGCCGAGCTGGAGCGGTGCCAGGCCTCGGCCATTGCCGGGTTGCGCAGAGCCTCGCCGATGATCACGCGGAAGAGGCGCAAGTTGACGGGGTCAATCATGGCGTTGAGGAAAGTTGAGCCGATCAGGGTCAGTGCGTCGCGCGGCGGCAGGGCCATCAGTCCGTCTACGGCCAGGACGCTCTGCAGGGAGGGTGAGCGGGCGGCGACAACGTGGCGGAGCAGATCGGCCTTGCTCTCGAAGTAGTGATAGATCAAGCCGGGGGAGCCGATGCCGGCAGCCTCGGCGATGTCCTGGTTAGTGGCCTTATCAAAGCCTCTGGCCGAGAACACGGCGAGGGCGCCGTCAATGATCTGCTGGCGCCGCCGCTCGCGTTCCTCGTCATCGCGAGAGCCCATAAGGTGTTGCTCCTGATGGTTGATTGATTGGTCAATCAAGTATTCTATGCAATCGGCGCCGGCTGTCAAAAATACCTGTGCATCTTCAGAGCCGAGGCGGCTGCTACGCCCTAGTTGGCGGAGCCGGGCAGGATCTCGACGGGCGCCAGCGACAGGCGGTTGGTGGGTAGGACCTGAGACGAGCCGCTGATGGGCAGGTTGAGCATGGTCTGCTGATCGTAGAGGCCGGTGACCAGTTGATAGGCGCCGGGTGCGAGGTCTTTGGCCAGGGGCAGGACGTGCGTATCCGCCAGGATCTCGCCGGCCTCGATGCGGGTGGTCGGGGTAAAGCCGTAAACCGGCTGGCCGTCATGCTGGGCAACCGTGCGGGTATCGCCGGCGTCGCGCAGGTGCACGAAGACTTTGTAGTCGCGGTCGGCGGGGCGCAAGCCGAGCCAGAAAAGGGTGACTTCCAGCGTGTCGCCGGGATGGTAGGCGGGCCGGTCGAAGCGGTAGCCGACCAGTTGCAGGTCATCGGCAAAATTCGCCTGGGTGTCGCCGTGCTCGCCCACGCCGGCCAGCGAATGACCATAGCCGGGGGGAGTGCTGAGCAGCACGACAAGCACCATCGCCAGGGCCAGGCCGTGTCTGTAGCGGGACAGCCGCAGGATGATCCCGATCCAGAGCAACAGGCAGAGCATGGAGAGCGTCGAGCAGAGCTGGCGCAGGGGGGTGTTCGCGAAGTTGAGGTTGACTATAATGCCTGCCACCGGGAACGGTGACAGCCAGGAGGCCCAACTGGCCCAGGGCATGTGGTATCACCGGGCGGCGATCGATGCTGATCCGCCAGCCGGGCAGGTAGAAGTAGTGAAAGGACAACTCGAGCGGATCGGGCGTCTGGACCAGCAGGGTGGCGCCGAGAGGCCGGGAGCCGATCACCTGGACCTGGGGCGAAAGCGCGGGCGACGGCGTCGGCGCCGTGACCGATTCCGAGCGGCCTGCCGCCACCTGGGCCATGCTAAGCTGCACCGCAGCCGGCTGGTAGTCACTGAAGAGCTCGAAGACGGTGCGGCCGCGCTCATACATGTCGCTGCGGTTGATAGCGCTCTCGTCGTAGTGGCCCTGCGTCCAGGCGGCGATGTAGCCGGGCCAGAGCCTCGCCAGGGAGGAGAAGGCCAGAAGAGCGACGATGAAGGCCATATAGGCGGCCACAAAGGCGGCCGAGCGCACCTCCAGCCGGGAAAGGCGCGGCGCGGAATGCCCGGCGCCGGCCAGAGGCGGCGCCGAGGCGGGCAGGTCCGGTTGGCCGGGAAGCGCGCCGGGCAAGCCAGCCGGCCGGGAGGGCGCGAACTTGTTCAGCCGCTGGAGGGGCAGGTTAGCCAGCGAGCCGATCAGTAGAGCGCCGCCCAGGGACACGAAGCCGAGCAGCCGCCAGGGCAACTGGATAAAACGCACCTGGGGTATCTGGGTCCAGAAACCCCAGGCGACGCGCAGTTGCAGCAGCAAGCAGATGGCGATCAGCACCGTGTAGTATAGCCAACCAGCGGCGCGTGCCGCGCGGCTGCCAGCGCAGCGTGAGGACGGCGCAGAACGCCAGCAGGGCCGGGATGAGAGCCCAGCGCGGCGTCTGCCCGTTCCAGTATTCGGCAGCCAGGCCGTGCTGGACCAGATCGCGCAGGGTCAGCAGGTGCTGGGTGGGATGGGCGAAGCTTTCCATCAGCGGGAGGATGTTGACCGCACCGCGCTCGGCGATGGCCGGCAGCCAGAAGAAGACGCTGAGGCCCAATCCCAGGGCGAGCGCGCCGCCGCCCAGCAACAGCCGGGGCCAGTTGCGCTGGGTCAGGAAGAGCGCGGTCAGGTAAACCAGGATAGCAGGTAAGAGGAAAAGGGCGATACTGTTGTTGGCGATCAAGAGACCGGCCAGCGAAAGTCTGGCGAGCACGAAGCGCGCGCCCGGCCGCCCCGCAGGTAGAGGGTGTGCAGGGTCCAGAGCACCCAGGGCAGGAGGGCCAGGGCCACGATCTCGGCCAGGGCGGCGCGCTTGAAGATGTTGAGCAACTGATAGGGCGCCAGCAGATAGGCGACGGCTGCCAGGAAGGCGGCGCGCCGGGTGTGGATGATCACGCGCCCGTAGGCGTACATGCCCCAGCCCGAGAGGCAGAGCGCCAGCAGGTATGAGGCCTTGAGTGCACCGATAAAGCCGAGCCCGGCGAAGTGAAACAGTTCCGCCACATACGAAGCCAGGGGCGGGTAGTAGAGGAATAGGGGCGCCGAATAGCCGAAGGAGAGATCGGCGGACAACGCCGGGTAAAAGTTGCCGGCTTTCCAGCCTTCGTGCAGGGCGAACACACGGTAGATGCTGGCCAGCAGGTCGTCGGCGGCGGGTATGCCGGAGCGCCAGAGTGGCCCCAGCGCGATCTCGGCCAGGAGGAGCGGCGCGAAGGCGGCCGCCAGGTCCGCGCGGCCAACCGAGCGCGGCTGGCAGGCCGTGGCGAGCGGCCCACCTGCCGTGGCAAGTCGCGTGCTCGCTCCGGCACGCGGCGCGCCTGCTCCGGCACCAGCGGTGTCCGGGCCCGAGGTCCTGGCGATGCTCGCCCCGGACGTGCGCTGGGGAACGGATTCCGACAACCGTTTCATCATGCGATGGCCTTTTTTTTAGTTGATCTGGCTTCAGCCCAGGTAGCCGGCTTCGGCCAGGATCTGTGCGCAGGCCTGCGACGCGTCGCGCAGGGCCTCCTCGACACCCTTAGCCCCGCTGACGGTAGACTTCGTCATGTCACTGAGGACTTCGTTCATGGCCGGGTACTCGGGCAAGCCGGGAGGGCTCTCCACGTTGCGGTGCACCTCCTCAATCGCCTCATAGTAGCGGAACTGGGCCTGGATTTGCGGATCACGCCAGGTAGACAGGCGCGTGCCGGTGCCGCCGGAGAGGGAAGTTACCTTGTCCATCTCCCGGGAGGCGGTTTCCTTGATGAACTGCCAGGCCAGATCAGGCCGCGGGCTGCCGGCCAGGATGCCGAGCACCCAGTAGACATTGAGAGACATGTGGCGCCCCTTGGGGCCAGCGCCGCGCGGGATCGTAGTGCAGCGGTTCATACCGATGATCCTGCTGGGCGGAAGCTCTGCCGTGGCCGCAAACCCGCTCCAGTTCCACATCATCGCCCCCTTGCCGTCCGCATAGGCTATGCCGGAAAGCACGCTGTCCCAGGCCATGGCGTCGGGCGGCGTCACCTGGTGGATGGTCAGCAGGTCGGTGTAGAAACGCAGCGCGGCCACTCCCTCGGGGCTGTCAAAGGCCGGGCGCAGCTTCTCGTCAAGCAACCGGCCGCCCCGGCTCCACAGGTGGATCAGGAAGTCGTAAACATTGTTGTGGCCATCGGGCTGGCCGGCCACGACCGCGCCCCAGAGACCTTCGCCGGGCCGGGTGAAGAAGCGCGCGACATCCAGGAATTCGTCCCACGTAAGCGGAACGTGCAGGTCGTAGCCGTAGGCCCGCCGAAAGGCGGCCTGTTCCCGCGCGTTGCCGAAGAGGTCGCTGCGATAGTGGAACATCTCTGGACCGTCGTGGTAGGCCATACCAAAGACATTGCCGGAGGCATCGTGCTGCAGCGCTTTCATGGACTCGCTCCAGCCGTCCGGCCAGTCTTCAGGTGGGTCGGCGGCCAGATAGCCGTTCAAGCGCACCAGTCCGCCGCGTTTCATCAATTGGGGCAGCCAGTCGGTGAGGCTCAGCATGACGTCATACTGCCCGGCGTGGGCGCCGTCCTGGCCGATCATCCGCTCATATAGCTCTTCGGGGCCGCAATGCTCGAGATGGACCGTGACGCCGGGATGCAGACCCTGGAAGTGCGCGACCTGGGTGGCCAGGGCACGCTCGAAACCGTCGAAAGTGCGGTACAGGACGTTCAGTGGCTCTGCCATAAGTTGCTTCCTCCCCTTTTCGCATAGTTAATGCAAGGGTCAGGCTGCTCAGCGGATCTCGTCCAGCCTGACGGAACGGTTTTCGCGGGCGGAAAGATAGGCTGCCTCGACCACCCGAAGGGTGTTCAGGTTATCCTCGCCATCGGTTTCGGGTAGGCCGTCTTCCTGGATGGCACGCATCAGCGAGGCGATGGGGCCGATGAAGGCATCCGGGATCCACATGCCCTCCAGCTTGGCCTCAAAACGCTTGTCGGCATAGTAGTGGCGGCTGCTCCACTCGATAGTGTCGGGGCGGCCGGTGGGGTAGTTGTACATCAGCCCCAGCGTGCCGTTGATGGAGCCTTCGGTGCCGATGAAGCGAAATATGGCGAAGTAGTCGTCGCTCAGGTTGTAGTGATTATCGGCGATGAGCACCTGCAGATGCGATGGGGTATCGTAGTCCATGATCGTGACCGTCTTGGTTTCGCCCGCCAGGTTGCCCTGCAAAGGATAGCGGCTGTGACGGCTGGTGATCCAGATCGGGTCGCCGAACAGGTAGCGCATGCTGTCGATATAGTGGATGCTGTGGTACATGACTTCGAGGCGCGCCTGCACGGCGAGCCAGCCCCACATGTGCCAGGGGGTGCTGACGCTGACCTGGATCTGGCCGTCGGTGACCTCGCCTATCCAGCCCTTGCACATGAGGGTGCGCGCGGCGCGGATGCCCTGGTCCCAGCGCATCTGCTGGTTCACCGCCAGTTTCACTTTGGCCTCTTTGGCCACACGCACGATCTCCTTGGCTTCGGCGAAGGTATCCGAAAGCGGTTTCTGGCAGAGCATGTGCTTGCCCGCGGCGGCTACTTTGCGCACGATCTCTAACTGGCGCCAGGGCGGCACCGAGATCTCGACGATGTCGACCTGCGGGTCTTCGAGAATCTCGTCCAGGTCGCGGTATACCCTGGGGATGTTGAAGTGGCTTGCCGTTTTGGCGGCGCTCTCCGAGTTGGCGTCGAAGCAGCCCACCACGTTCAAGCCATGCTTGGTATAGGTTGGCAGGACCGCGTAGTTGACGATGCCGCCGGTGCCGACAATGGCGATGCCATAGTCGATCTTGGGCGGCAGGTGAGGCTTGTAGTCCAGATCCAGGAGGGGATCTTGCATGGAAATGCTCTCCTTCGCTGCAGGACCGGTCGCGAAAGCGCCAATTGACCAGTTGCGCAGGGAAAAGAAGCCGGCCCAACTGTGTGCAAGACATATTACACGCGGGCTGGGAGGCGTCAAGTAGGTCGTATCACAAAAATCTTGACAATCCACCTATCCTCGCTACAATTCCCGTCGGCTGGGTCCGTCGGCTGGGTCCGTCGGCTGGGTCCGTCGGCTGGGTTTGGAGGCCAATGGCGACCGCTCAGTTGCCTCGCGCGGCCGGCAGGCCGCCTACCAGGCCGTCAACCACCACCGCCTCGCCAACCACTGCGCCAGTCAGGAGATCAACCGTGCAAGTCACATCAGTTCCCGCGCTTGCCTTTGCCTGGCACTCCAGGCTCTTGCGCTGGTCATTGTTGGCGCTTGCTACCCTGGCGCCACGCCTTGCTCTGTTGGCGCATTACAACGTAGAGCTCTCCGAAGATGGCTATAGCGCCGTCAGCACGCTCCGCGTCATTCAGGAACAGGGACTCGCTGCCGTACCACTGGACCTCATCGACCGCTTCCTGCTCCACCCGCTCTACATGCTGCTGCTCAGCGCGTTGCGGATTCTCACGCCATCGTCGGCTGATTTTTTCCTGGCCGCCCGCCTCGTCTCGGTGATCAGCGCGTGCGCGGTCGCCATCCTGATCTTCGAGCTCAGCCGCCGCGCCTTTGACGAGTTAGCAGCCTGGCTGGCTGTGTTACTGCTCATGTTCGTGCCCACCGCTCTGTATGAGGGCATCAGCATTCTCAGCTCGACGCTCTTCCTGGCCCTGTACGTTGCAGTGCTCCTTGCCCTTCTCAAAGGGCGCTACCGGCTGGCCGCGCTGCTGGCTTTCTTGGCTGCTATCACACGTTATGAAGGCGCCGTCCTCGTGGCCCTGGTGTGCCTGTTGCTGCTTCACCGAGACCTGAAGCAGCGCCGTCTCCACCAGCGCGACTGGCTTGTCACTCTCGCTCTGGCCGGCGCCTTTCCGCTGACCCTCATCCTGGTAGGCGTGCTGACTTCCGGCAACCCGCTCGGAGCCATCGCGGCCAACTCGATGGCCACGGTCTGGCTGCGCACCCTTGCCCCCGCCGAGTTTTCCAGGCGCGCCCTATTCTTCCTCACCGGCTACCCCCGCTTATTGCCCGACCTGCTGGTCTGGATCGCGCTAGCGGGCGCCCTTATCGTCGTCATCTGGCATCGCCAACGCGCAACGGGCATGTTACTGTTAGCCTCCGCGCTCTATGTCGTTTTCTACGAAACGCTGGTGTGGTTCGACCTGACCACCCTTGAGGAGCGATTCCTGATATACTCGGCTTTGCCGTTCCTGATCTTTGGCGCGGCCGGTCTTGCCGATGCCTGGCGCTTCCTTGCGCACGCCGCCCCACCTACCCCGCGCCGCATCCCAACTGCCGCCAAGAGCCTGCGGCCCGAGTCGCCAGCAGAGACCGCACCGCCAGCCTACCCGGCCCGCCCCATGCCCGGGCAGGAAAGATCTGCGCTGCGAAGATTACCAACTTCCTGGCCCCGTTCGGCACTCGCCGGTCTGGCCCTCGTCACTGTGCTGGCCGTCATCCTCGTGCAGTGCTACCGGCGCGCCGACGCGGGCATGCAATGGCTCTACAACAATCACGCCTCACAGAGCGAAGTGGTGGATCATCTTCTGCGTTTCATCCTACCGGACCAACCCACCCGGATCACCATCTATGCCGGCTTCGCCGGTCCACTGGATTTCTTTGCGCGCCAACGCCATCTGGATCTCGTCTTCAACTTCTTCCGCTTCATTCCTCCAGATCACCCCGAGCAGTACCTGCTCGACCTGGGCGTGCAGTACGTCCTCTACCCGGTCGATAACCCGTTTGCCAAGGCCAAATACCCCTACCTCGACCATCTTGAGCAGCAGACCCATGGCCCCGTCACTTTCGTGCCTCTCGCCCAGTTCACTACCACCCTGAACGGGCAACTGTACACCCTCTGGTCAGTGTCCCGATCCCCGTAAGACCGTAGTCGCATAATATGACGCTCTCATTTCCCTCCCTGTTTGCAGCTTGTAAGGCGTTTGTGGTAAACTCAAAGGCTGTTGATGGCGATAGCGGGGAGAAGACGGATGACCTTACCCATCGTCGACGCACACCAGCACTACTGGGATCGGGCGCTTTTTACCTACCCCTGGATGTCCCCGGACCTGGGCATTCTGCTGCGAGATTATCTGCCCCCCGACCTCAGACCGCTACTGGAGCGTAACGGCGTCCACAAGACCGTCGTCGTGCAGGCGCTCTCATCGCCGGCGGAGACAGACTGGCTGCTGGAGCTGGCCGCGCAATTTGACTTCATCGCCGGGGTGGTGGGCTGGGCCGATCTGACGGCGCCGGGCCTCGGGCAGACCCTCGACCGGCTGATGCTGAACCCGCGTTTCAAGGGCCTGCGCCACCAGGTGCAGGACGAGCCCGACGACGCCTGGATCCTGCGCGGCGACGTCCAGCGCGGGCTGGGCGAGTTGGCCCGCCGGAACTTGCCCTACGATCTACTACTGCACCCGCGGCACCTTCCGCTGGTGCCCCAGGTCGCGGAGCAACACCCTGATTTGCGGCTGGTGATCGATCACCTGGCCAAGCCGCCGATCGCGCAGGGCCGCCTGGAACCGTGGGCGACGGACCTGCGGCAGGCGGCGTTGTGGCCCAACGTTTACTGCAAGCTTTCGGGAATGGCGACCGAGGCGGGGGCAGGTTGGGTAGACGCGGATCTGGCGCCGTACGTCAAGGTCGCGGTCGAAGCTTTTGGCTACGAGCGGCTCATGTTCGGCAGTGATTGGCCGGTGTGCCTGATCGCAGGGAGCTACGAGCGGGTGATAGGGGCGCTGCGCCGCGCGCTGGGGCCGTTGAGCGCAGAGGATGAGGCCCGGATGTTCGGGGGCAATGCCATCGAAGTCTACAGGCTATTCTGAAAGGAGCAGGTCGTGATCCAAGAGCCACCCAGAGAGGTGCGTACGGTCGACGAGGCAGCGCAGAATTGGGCGGCGCACCCCAGGTTTGCGACGATCTTGATGAAGCAGCTGCTGAGCGCCGAGAACGGCGGCCCGGCAGCCGTCAGCCGGGTGCGAGTGCCGGTGGGTGAGAGCATCGGCCGGCACCTCCACGCATCCCAGGTAGAAACCGTATACGTGCTGTCCGGGCGGAGCCGGCTGACGTTAGGCGAGAACGAGGTGGCCTTCAATAGCGGGCACATCGTGCCTATTCCGGCGGGCACAGCGCATTCGCTGGTTAACGTCGGGAGCGAGGCGGTCGAGTTGCTCTGCTTTTTCACGAACGACAGGTGATCCTATGTCCTTACAGGCCGGCGACTTGCTCCAGATGTACCGGACGATGCTCCTGATCCGGCGTTTTGAGGAGAAAGCAACCGAGTTTTTCCTGGCTGGGCAGATCCGGGGCTCGTTTCACCCCTGCATCGGCCAGGAGGCGACGGCGGTGGGCGCGTGCTATGCGCTGCGCCGCGACGACAGCATGACTTGCACGTACCGCGGGCACGGACAGGCCATCGCCAAGGGCCTGGACCCGCGCGAGGGCATGGCCGAGCTTTTGGGACGGCGGACGGGGTGCAGCAAGGGCAAGGGCGGCTCGATGCACTTCACCGACCCGCGCGTCGGGCTACTGGGCGAGAACGCGATCGTGGGGGCCGGGGTGGCAATTGCAGCGGGGGCCGCGCTGAGCGCCCAGCTCGACCACACGGACCGGGTGACGCTGACGTTCTTCGGCGACGGCACGATCAACCAGGGCACGTTCGCGGAGGCGCTCAATTTGGCGGCGATCTGGAAGCTGCCGCTGGTGCTGTTCTGTGAGAACAACCTGTATTCCGAGATGACGCCGATCCGCGACATGGTGGCGATAGACCATCTCACCGAGCGGGCGGCGGGCTACGGTGTGCGGGGTGTGACGGTGGACGGGTACGACCCGGTGGCGGTCTACGAGACGACGCGCGAAGCCGTCGAGAGAGCGCGCAGTGGCGAGGGACCGACCTTCATCGAAGCGATGACCTACCGCCTGGTGGGGCACATGATCGGTGACAGCGAGGTCTACCGGACAAGGGAAGAGGTGGGCGAGTGGCGCAAGCGCGACCCGCTGACCGTGTTCCCAGAGCGCCTGGTGCGGGAAGCCGTCGTCAGCCGTGAGGAGATCGCGCGGGTCGAGGGCGAGGTGGCCGAGCAGATGGCCGAGATCGTGCGCTTCGCCCAGGGGAGCCCCTGGCCGGACCCCAGCGAGGCAACGGAAGATGTGTTTGCCTGAGCGAAGAAAGAGTGCCGTTGATGCGTGAGATCACTTATACCCAGGCGCTGCGCGAGGCGCTGAGCGAGGAAATGAGCCGCGACCCGAGGATTCTCTTGCTGGGAGAAGATATCGGGGTCTACGGCGGGGTGTTCAAGGTGACAGAGGGGCTACTGGCGAAGTTTGGCCCCGAGCGCGTGCGCGAGACGCCGATCTCCGAAGCCGGCTTCATCGGCGCAGCGGTGGGCCTGGCCATGACCGGCAAGCACCCGGTCACCGAGCTGATGTTCATGGACTTCGCCTGGGTCGCCTCCGACCAGATATTCAACCAGGCGGCGAAGATGCGCTACATGACAGGGGGGCGGGTGAAGGTGCCGCTGGTGGTGCGCACGCAGCAGGGCGGCGGGCGCGGCAATGGCGCGCAGCACTCGCAGAGCCTGGAGACGGTCTTCACCCACATCCCAGGGCTTAAGGTCGTGTTGCCCGCCACGCCCTATGACGCGAAGGGGCTGCTGAAGTCGGCGCTGCGCGACGAAAACCCGGTGATCTTCATCGAGCACAAGCTGCTTTACGGCACCAAAGGCGCTGTGCCGGCGGAGGAGTACACCGTGCCGCTGGGGGTGGCCGACGTGAAGCGCGCGGGCCGCGATGTGACACTGGTCAGTTACTCGCGCACCGTCCTGCTGGCGCTGGAAGCCGCGCAGGAGGCGGCGCAGGAGGGGATCGAGACCGAGGTGATCGACCTGCGTTGCACGTCGCCGTTGGACGTGAACTGCATCCTGGCCTCCGTGCAGAAGACGGGGCGGCTGGTGATCGCGCACGAGGCGCACCGGCGGCTGGGGCTCGGCGCCGAGATCGCGGCGTCCGTGCAGGAGCAGGCGTTCGATTACCTGGACGGGCCGATTCTGCGAGTGGCGGCGCTAGACGTGCCGATCCCGGCCAGCAAGCCGTTGGAAGACGCGGTGCTGCCCGGCAAGGCGCAGATCCTGGCCGCGCTCCGGGCGGCAGTGGGATGACAGGCCAGGGGATGAATGCTCACGTAGTGGATTCGGCCTATCTGCGGGACCTGTACGGGACGGAAGAGATGCACGCGGTTTTCGCCGACGACTACCGGCTGCGCTGCTGGCTGGACTTCGAGGCCGCGCTGGCGCGGGCTGAGGGGGAGGTCGGGTTGATCCCGACGGAGGCCGCGGCCGAGATCACCCGGAAAGCGCGAGTCGAGCTGATCGACCTGGCCGCGCTGCACGAAGGGGTGAACTTCACCGGGCACCCGCTGATCTCGCTGGTGCGCCAACTGGCCGAGTCTTGCGAAGGCGAGGCCGGGCGCTACGTGCATTGGGGCGCGACCACGCAGGATGTCACCGATACCGGCCTGATGCTGCAGCTCAAGGGGGCACACGCGCTCATCTCGCGCGACCTGAAGGCGCTGGCGGGGGCGCTGCGCGCGCGGGCGCGCCGCGAAAGGGACACCTTGATGGCGGGGCGCACCCACGGGCAGCACGCCACGCCGATCACGTTCGGGTTCAAGCTGGCGGTCTGGCTGGACGAGGTGGAGCGCCACATCGAGCGGCTGCAGCAAATTGCGCCCCGGCTGCTGGTAGGCGAGTTTGCCGGGGCGTCGGCGACCCTGGCTTCGGTCGGCGCGGCTGGCCTGGAGATCCAGCGCCTGATCATGGCGGACCTGGGCCTGGCCGCGCCAGCTATAGGCTGGCACGCGAGCCGCGACCGGCCGGCCGAGTTCGGCGCCCTGGTCGCGCTGATCGCGGCCAGCATGGGCAAGATCGCGCACGAGGTGGTTCTGTTGCAGAAGAGCGAGGTGATGGAGCTGGAAGAGCCCTACCATGCTGGCAAGATCGGCTCCAGCACCATGCCGCACAAGCGTAACCCGATGGCTTGCGAGGCGATCATGGCCCAGGCCCGGCTGGCGCGCGGGTTGGTGGGGCCGCTGTTGGAAGCGATGGGCACGGCGGAGCATGAGCGCGACTGGTCGGTGGTGCACACGGAATGGGCGGCGCTGCCGGAGATTTGCCTGCTGGGCGGCGCGGCGGTCGCGCAAACGCTGGAGGTGGTCCGTGGGCTGATCGTCTACCGTGACAGGATGCGGGCGAATGTGGATGCGCTGCAGGGGCTGATCCTGTCGGAGGCGGTGATGCTCAGGCTGGCTGAGTTCGTCGGACGCCAGACGGCGCATGACCTGGTGTACGAGGCGGCGATGGCGGCCTTCGAGCAGCGGCGCCCGCTGCGCGAGCTGTTGCTGGAGGACGAACGCGTGGCGCGGCATCTGCCGGCCGGCGAGCTGGACGAGCTACTGCGCCCGGAGGCCTACGTTGGGCTGGCGGGCGAATTTGTGGATCGCGTGGCGGGCAGGGAGCAGGAGTGAGCATGGAAGGGCGGTTTGCCGGGCGGACGGTGTTGATCAGCGGGGCCGCCGGGGGGATCGGGACGGCGGTCGCGCAGCGGCTGGCCGGTGAGGGCGCACATGTGGCGCTGGCGGACCTGTCGCTGGCCGGGGCGGAGAATGTGGCTGAAGGACTGAGGGCCGGCGGGCTGCGGGCGTCGTCGCACCGGCTGGACGTGACCAGCGGCCCGGATGTGGCACGCGTGCTGGACGAGGTGGAGGGGCAGGCCGGCGGGGTGACGATGGCGGTGACCTCGGCGGGGATCATCTACATCAGTCCATTCCTGGACGTGACGCGCGAGCACTGGGACCGCACGCTGACGGTCAACCTGACGGGGACTTTCCTGGTTTTCCAGGAAGTGGCGCGGCGGTTGGTGAAGGGTGGGGAGAGCGGGCGCCTGGTGGCCATCTCGTCGGTCTCCGGACGGGGTGGGCGGCCGGACAGCGCGGACTATGCGGCCAGTAAGGCGGGTGTGATCAGCGTGGTGCGCTCGGCGGCGTTGGCCCTGGCGTCGCACAACATCACCGTCAATGCCGTATGTCCCGGCGTGGTCGACACTGAAATGACCCGCCTGATCCACGCCGCGCGCGCGAACACCAGCGGCATTACCGCCGAGGAATCGCTGCGCCGGATGGCCGCGCGCATCCCGTTGCAGCGCGTGCAAACAGCCAAAGACGTGGCCGACGTGGTATCCTTCCTGCTCTCAGACGATGCGGGCTATGTGACCGGCCAGTCGATCAACGCCGACGGCGGAATGGAGATGGACTGACGTGAAGATCGGGGTATTGGGGCTGATCGCCAGCGACCTGACGGACGTGACCTATGAGAAACTGCGCTGGGCCAGCGAGCTCGGCTTCCACGGGGTGGGAGCGCACCTGACCGTGCCGGCGGGGAGCATTGACGAGGCGCTGGCGGAGCGCGTGCGGGCGACATTTGCGCAGCAGAGCCTCGACTTCTTGCAACTCTGGGGTCCGTACCCGTGCATCATTGCCCGCGATGAGGAGGCGCGCCGGAGAGGGGTCGCAGGGGCGCGCGAGATTGTCAGGCTGGCGGCGCGCCTGGGCGTGCCGGGGGCAGGAGTGCGCCCGACCAGCCTCAACCCGCGCGGCGAATGGTGGCCGCACCCCGACAACTTTCTGCCGGAGACCGAAGACCGGCTGGTGAGGAGCCTGGGAGAGATCCTGGAAACGGCGGAGGACTGTGGCGTCGAGATCGTGCTGGAAACCCACCAGACGACGACGCTCAGCTCGGCCGAAGCGATCCGGCGCGTGATCGAACGCACCGGCTCCAGGCGCGTGAGCGTCAACCTGGATCCCTGCAACTTCGTCGGCGACCTGCGCACCGCATTCAACCCGGCGCCGATGATCAACGAGTTATTCGACGTGCTGGGCCAATACATCGCCACCGTGCATGTCAAGGATTACTACCTGGAAGACCGTTTTGTTTTCCACGTGGCCGAGACTGTCATTGGCACCGGGATCATGGACTTCGCGACCGTCCTGCGGCGCGCCCATCAGACCCGGCCCGGCGGGTATGTGATCATCGAGCATCTGCCGGTGAGCTTGATCCCGCTCGCCAAGCGCAATCTGAGCGCGAAGATCCAGGAATTGGGCATCCCCATTGGCTGAGTTGGGTGGGTCAGGCGAGCGGAACTGTGGCGTAGACGCTGCAGCCGGCGCCCGGCGAGCTTTCGATCGCCAGCGACCCTCCCAGCATCTCAGCGCGCTCGCGCATCCCAAGCAGGCCCAAACGGCCGGAATCGAGGGCCAGGTCCACGTCGAAGCCGTGCCCGTTATCCTCGACGATCACGACCAGTGTGTCGGAGCGCCGCTCGACCACCACGCCGACACGTGTGGCCTGGGCGTGGCGTGCGATGTTGGTCAGCGCTTCCTGCACCACCCGGTACAGCGCGGTCTCGATTTCCGGCGCAAAACGCTCTTCGCCCAGGTCGACGACGGCGAACTCCACTTTCAGGCCGCCGCGGCGCCCGAAGGCTTCGACGTATTGCTCGAGCGCGGGCAGCAGACCGTAGCGATCGAGGGTGACCGGGCGCAGGTTGACCGCCAGCCGGTGCAGGTCCTCCATCGCGCCGGAGGTGATCTGCTGCAGCTCGGCGATACGCGCCTGGAGCAAATCGTGCGTCGCGGTCTCTCGTTTAAGTTGGCCCAGCCCGAGATTCAGCGTGGTCAGCGCCTGACCGGCCTCGTCGTGCAGCTCACGCGCGAGTGTCCGCCGCTCGTCTTCGAGCGCCTCAACCAGCCGGCGGGAGAAGGACTGCGTCTGCTGTTGCCCGGTCTGTACCTGGGCGAACAAGCGCGCATTTTCCAGCGTGACCGCCAACGAGTCCGCCACCTGGCGGCCGAAGGCCAGCAAGTCCTGGGGCGGCGGACCGCTCTCAGCGCGGGCGACGGTCAGCGCGCCGATCACTTGCTGGCCAACCGTGAGCGGGAAGGCAATGCTGGAGCGCACGCCGTGTGCCAGGAGCGTATCCGTCTCCGGCCAGGTCTGAGGGAGAGCGGCAAAGTCCTCAACGATCGCGATCTGCCCTCGCCGGCACTCGCTGAGCCAGGGCCATTCCATCGGAATGTGAGTGCTGGGTGGGATCTGGAGCCCTGCCGCGCCGTCGACGGCCAGCAGGTTCATATCCTGGGCCTGGGCATCGAAGAGCATGATGCTGGCGCGCCGGACGCCGGTCACTTCGCGCACCCGCTGTAGGGCGGTTGCGGCGATCTCTTGCGGCGAACGGGCGGCGAGGATCGCCCGATCGATGTCGTGCAGAAGCTGCAGGCGGCGGGCGTGCTCCGTGATGGCCTGTTCGGCTTGCTTGCGGGCCGTCAAGTCGCTCACAACGGCCACGTAGCCGGCGGGTTCACCTTCCCCGCCCGGCAGGGTCATGATACGCACTTCGACGGGCAGCTCGCTGCCGTCGGGCCGGTACAGGAACGCGTCGCCGCGCCAGGAACCGTCGCGTAGCAACTCGAACAGGGCCTCTTCGAGCGTGCAACCGGTGCTCCCGGCGCGCAACACCTGGTTGTAGGGTTTGCCGAGGACGTCATCGGCCTTTAAGCCAAGCGCCTGCTCGGCCGCCTGGTTCCAGGCAGTGATACGCCCCTGCAGATCGGTGGCGCCGATCATGTCGCTGATATGGGCCAGAAGGTGCGCTTGATAGGCAATCTGCGCCTGGGCCTGTTTCTGAGCGCTGATGTTACTGTTGATCTCAAGGACCCCTGTCGGGCGGCCGCGTTCGTCACGCTGGAGCGCCCAGCGAGACATCGTCGTGATCTGCGAGCCGTCCCGGCAGGTGTGGACCAGTTCGCCCTCCCAGCGGCCTTTGGCCTCGAGCTCGGCTTCGATCTGCACCAGGGGCACGGGGAAGCGGGTTTGCAGAATCGCCTGGACATCGCGGCCTACGACTTCAGCGGCAGTCCAGCCGTAAATCTCGGCCGCGCCTGCATTCCAGAAGCGAATCCTGCTTCCCCAGTCGCGGACCAGAATGGCGTCGGGAGCCAGATCGAGCAGGTCGGCTTGTTCGCGCAAACGGATTGCCTGGCTGCGGTACGCCTCTTCCACATTCTCGCGCACGTCAATCTCAGCGCGCAGCGCGGCATTGAGTTTTTCCAGCGCGCGCACCTGTGCCTGCAGGTTAAGCAGGGCCTGGTCACGTCCGGCGAGTTCCGCCTTGAGAGCTGCGATGGTAAGCTGCCTGGTCATAGCCTACCTCCATTGCCACCGCTCGTGTCACATTTAATTGATGTCGAAGACACGCCTTGCGATACGGGGGTGGAGAGGATGATTTACATCCAGGCCGGCAGGTCGTTTGGGAAAGCTGCATGGCAGTCTGGCAGCGCAACCTTACCCAATCCATGCTGGCGTCAGATTATCACATAACCTTATGCATAGCAACAATTGGTTCTTCTACGTAATGTGGGCGGCGTGCGGCGGGCCGCAGCCCGGTTTGACAATCAACCGGGTCCGGTGTACTTGTGAAACTCTCATTAGTTGGACTCGAGGAGGCTAGGATCGTGAACCTGACCCACAAGGAACGTGTGTTGCGCGCACTGCGTTACCAACCGGTTGATCGGCTGCCGACGCAGGTCAACTACACCGCGAGCATGGGACGCGCGCTGGGTGCGCATTTCGGGGTGCCGGCGGCCGAATTGCCGGCCTGGCTGGATAATCATCTGCTGCGGGTGGACTTGAGCTTCCCCGAACGGTTCAGCGCGGACGGGACGGTGCGTTTTGACTGGTGGGGCGCGGGGCACGATACGCTCGAAGAAGGCTATTACATCCGCGTTAGCCCGCTGGCGGCGTCCAGGGACCTGGATGCTTTCGCCTGGCCGGACCCCGAGGCGCCGGGGTTGCTGGCGGAGGCCGAGCGCACGATCGCGGCTTATGGGGCCGAGCACTTCATTGTGCCCAACCTGGGGTTCGCGTTGTTTGAGCGGGCGTGGGCTCTGCGTGGCTTCGAGCAGTTCTTCATGGATATGGCGCTGGACGGCCAGTTCGCCGGCGAGCTGCTGGACAGGATCACCGAGATCCAGCTCGCGTTGATCCGCCGCTTCCTGGCGTTGGGAGTGGACGGGGGCTATTTTGGCGATGACTACGGCGCGCAGAAGGGGCCGCTGTTCTCGCCGCGCACGTGGCGGAGACTGATCAAGCCGCGGTTGGCCCGCCTGTTTAGGCCGTTCCGCGAGCGGGGGCTGCCGGTGCTGATGCATTCGGACGGGCAGATCCAGCAGATCCTGCCGGACCTGATGGAGATCGGGCTGACGGCGTTGAACCCGGTGCAGCCGGAGGTGCTCGACCACGGTTGGCTGCGGCTGAACTATGGCGGCAGGCTGGCGTTTTACGGCGGCATCTCGACGCAGACGGTGCTGCCGCACGGGACGCCGGCGGACGTCTCGGCGGCAGTCGCGGCCTGCGTGCGCGAGCTGGCGCCGGATGGCACAGGGCTTCTCATGGCGCCGTCGCACCGTATGATGACGGACATACCGCTGGAGAACGTGGAGGCGTTGATCGGGGCAATGCGGGAGCAGTCAGGCGCCGCGCGCACGAAGCCGGGCAATTAGCTACGCAATTCCTGCCCTCATTTTGAATCGCACTCAAGGCGTCAAGGACGGTTGACAGTATCGTACAAATAAGGTACAATATCCACACTAACTGAGGCACTGCCACGAATCTCTGACCGCGGCGGGAAGGAGAGTGAGATGATGCTGGTGAGGGATATATTACGGGGCAAACCGGGGCAAGTGTGGAGGATTGGGCCGCAATCAACCGTGTACGAGGCGCTGCAGATGATGGCGGACCGGGATATCGGCGCGCTGCCGGTGGTGGAGGGAGGCCAGTTGATCGGGATGTTCTCGGAGCGCGATTACGCCCGGAAGGTCGTCCTGCAAGGTAGGTCGTCGCAGACGACGACGGTGGGGGAATTGATGAGCCACCCGGTTTACTGGGTGGGTCCGGCGGAGACCATCGAGACGTGCATGGTCACGATGACGAACCGGCGCATCCGTCACCTGCCTGTGCTGGAGGATGGCCGGCTGATCGGGCTGGTGAGCATCGGTGATATCCTGAAGGCGATGATAACCGACCAGCGGATGCTGATCGACGACCTGGAGCACTACATCACGAGCACGCCGAGATAAAGTCCTGTCGCAAAGGGGGGCCGCGGCGCAAGGCCGGCGCGAGGGTCGCAAAGGCGGCCGCGGTGGCCAGGCCGGAGTGGCGGGCGGTTTTAGCGGGGGAGCAGGCGTATCTCATAGAGGTTCGGCCAGAGCTTGCCGGTAATGAAGAGACGATCGGTGGTGGGGTCGTAGGCGATGCCATTGAGCACGGCATCCGGGTTGGCGAGGGCCTGGGGGGGACGGAGCCCGGCGCAGTCGATCCAGGCCAGCACGGCGCCGGTCTGTGGTGAGATTATGGCGATGTGGTCGGTCTGCCAGACGTTGGCGTAGATCTGGCCTTTGATGTACTCGAGCTCATTGAGGCGCGTGACGGGTTGTCCCCTGTCGGTGACGGAGATTTGGGCGGTCTGGGTGAAGGTGGTGGGGTCCATGAAATGCAGGACGTTGCTGCCATCGCTCATGATCAGGCTCTGACCGTCGTAGGTCAGGCCCCAGCCTTCGGTGGGGTAGGTGAAGCGGGCCAGCGGCTTGAAGGTGGCCTGGTCGTAGACGAACCCAACGTGGGTCGTCCAGGTGAGCGCGTATAGGCGGCCGCCGGCGGCCGCGATCCCTTCGCCGAAGTACTGAGCCCCGATAGAGGTGCTTTGCAGGACC
>JADGQF010000195.1 GCA_017882045.1 Anaerolineales bacterium | reverse complement strand
GCACGTGCTCCACGTGCTCCGGCGCGACGACCGCCAGGCCCAGCTTAGCCTTCGGTTCGAACGCCCGCATGTACCGCCCCAGCTCGCGGTCGGCCAGCAGTTCTTCGAGCACGGCGTAGTTTCGGAACTGCAGCAAGGTGACGGTGCGCAGCCGCGCCTCTCCGTAGTGGCCCGCCCAGGTTTTGATGTGCCCGGCCAGCCCCGGCGGCACACCCCCCTGTGCCACCTGCTCCAGGTCGGCCAGGATATGGGCGGCATCCGCGCCCAGGCGGGTGGCCCGGCGCACGCTGCTCGCCGTGATGCACCAGTTACCCCCGCAGTCCTCGGCGAACGGCTGCAGGACGGCGCACGTGTACAGGCTCGGCACGGCGCGCGCGAAGTGGATCTGCCCGCTCGGGCTGATCGTCACGCTGTTGCGCCGGTCGGCCTCGGCGTCACTCACCCGTGCCGGCAGCTCACCGGCTCTCAGCAGCGCCTTTTCGAGCTTGCCGGCCATGCCCGCTTGCACGAGGGCGGAGGTGCCGTTTATGCGCTTGATGATCCCCTGGCTCAACTTGGGGTCGGCCAGCAACGTGTCCATCAACTCGGGGCTGGTGGCCTGCAGCCAGGCAACCTGCGGACGCACCGTTATGCGTTCGAAGGCCGCCTGCCATTCGTCCAGGCTGCGGGATACGTTCTGTGGCAGCTGAGCGCCCGTCACTTCTTCGAGCCAGGCCTTGATTGCGGGCGCCTCGGTCCCAGCCGATTGCGCCCGGTAGACTGACTCGCGCGTGAGCTCGTATTCGATGGCCCGCTCCGCCTTCAAGCGTGTCGCGAAACCGTCCAGGTGCGCGAGCGTGCTATCCGCAATCGGGTCGAAGGCGAAGATATGAAAGCTGGGTTGGACCACCACCCGCCCGGTCTCGGCGGGAATAACCGGGGCCGCCTCACCGAGCAGCAGCCAGCGACCCATGTCGGTCAGGCGCACCGCTACGGCCCCGGCCGGCGCCTCTCCACCGGCCGGCTGGACGGGCGACGAGTAGCCCAGGTCGAGCAGGCCCAGCCAGTAGGGCGCCTCGGTCAGCACGGCACGTACGAAGGCCACCTCGACACCCTGCCAGCCGGCTTCCTCATCCATGCCGTACGCCTCCCACTGCCAGCCCAGGTCGTTATACAGGTAGGGTGAGATCGCCAGCCCATAATAGTGGTAGTTGGCCTGACCGATGCGGGCCGACGTATCCCGGTCGATCAGGAAATTCTCGTGATGGTCGCGCAACTGGTTGCCGATCTCTTGGATCTCAATCCACTCATCACCCCGGCGCGCCTGTTCGATGATTCGGTCCAACACTTTGCGGCGCGCGCGAGCCACTGCCGGCGGCGCGAAGTCCATGATGTTAGCGCCGGCGCGCGTCCGGCCCGGCGTCTCGCCGGCCCATAGCTCGTTCCACCAGGTGCCGTCGCGCCAGACCTCGTAGCACGTGCGCACGCGCGCGGTGGCTTCGACCTGCAGGAAAAGTGGATTGGCGACCCCCGTCAGCGATCCGCCGTCGTCCGTGTGCAGAGCCTTGAGGGCCGACAGCAGCCGGCGCAGGAAGAACAGCCGCCGCAGGTCGCCCTCTTTCACGCCCGTCCCCACCACCTCCGGCACCAGCAATTGCGCCGCGACCCGTTTCAAGTCGCCGGCCCGCAGCAGCCCGGCATTGGTCACGTCCAACGGCTTCTCGCGCGCCGCGCTCCAATACAGGTACAGGTCGCGCTGGCCCGTGCGCGCTGAGGCGCTGATCTGCTGGGTCACCTCCGGCTGTGTGTGTGCGGGCGGCGAGACCGCCGGCAGATGCGCGGCGATCTCCGCCGGCACGTAGACGAACAGGCCTCCGTCAAAACCTAACTTGGCATTACTATTGCCGGGCACGGTGTGGGACACTACCAGCCCATGCTTGAAGAGCGCAGCCAACACTTCTTCAAAGGTCACCGGATCGCGCGCCTCTTCGGACGACGGCGCGTACCAGCCGGTCCCGCGCAGGTGGCTCTCCTTTTCCAACAGCCCGGCTTGTTGCAGCAGGGCGCGGTAGCGGGCCGTGCGCAGCTCCACGCCGGGACCGCGCGCCAGCAACACCAGCAGCGCGTTCCGGCAGCGCGGCGTCAGCCGGGCGTACGCCTGCTTGATGCGCTGCTCGTTCACCAGCGTGGCCGCCCAGAGCGCCGTCTTGCCCTCTTTCGTCTTGGGCACGTCGGTAACCCCGGCTGCCTGCAGCATGGTGGTGATGACATTGGCCCGGATCTGTTCGACGGCGTCACGCAGTGTTGGGATGGTCATCGGCCGCTCCCCTCCACCGTTGCCGGCGCGTTCGCTTCCTGCCCGGCGCCGGCAGGCTCGCTCAGCACACGTGGCGAATAGCCCTTGCGCCGCAGCTCCGCGATCAGCCCAGGCACTTTGCCGGCATCGAGCACCACCAGGCAGCGTTCGGAGATCGCGTAGGCGTTCCCATGGCGGAGACTGGTCGTGGCGAGGATCTCCGCGACGGCGATGTCGTCGGCGAACTCGATCACTGCCAGGTCGTCGTAGATGAGGTAGCGTCCCGCGTTGGTCTGCCAGCGCCTCAACCGCTCGCCCGTTTCCTTCGGCAAAGGCGTGCCGGCTTTCGCGAACGCTTCTATGACCTGTTCGGCATTCGTGCCCGACTGCAGCGTCGCGCGGAAGGTAGCCGCATCGAGACGATAGGTAGTCGTCTCCCGATCGCGTCTTTCTTCCACTGCCATGCGCCGGATCAACGGACGTAATGGGCTGGCTTGCCACAGATTGCGCAGCCGGATTTCGCCGTCGGGCTGGAACTGCAGCACATTCGCGGGCAGGACGCCCGATTCGCGGGAGGGCAACGTGCTCGGCCGCTGAAAAGCGACCAGCCGGCCGCGCTCGCTGGCGATCTGCACCAGGCCGAACCAGCGGGCCGGCCCGGCGAACCAGGCCTGGACCAGGCTGCCGTAGGTGAGCATCCAGGTGTCGAAATCCATTGCGCGGGCGAAAATCGCTTCGCCGCCGCGATGCCATTCCCAGCTCTGCCCCGGATAGCGAGACAGCAGCAAGTCGCGTTGCATGGTGAAGATGAGCTCGCAAAAGTGGGTAAAGTCGTACCACCTGTCGCGCTTGAGCAGGTTGACCGCGCTCAGCAACCAGGCGCGCGCCTCAGATTCAATCAGCTCCAGCAGCATGCGCCGCGCGCCCCAACCCGCACGCGAGTGCAAACTGACTCGGGACGCGCCCCGCAGGGCCATATCCAGCTCGTTAAAGCCCAGGGGTTGACCGCCGGCCGAGGAAAGCTTCTGGTAGTGCAGCACCCAGGCATTGGCCATGCCCGCCCGCTGCTCGACCGGTGACAGGTCCTGCCAGGTCGCCAGCGAGGCCGGCCAGGGCACTAACCTGCCCTTCGGCACATCCACCACCCGGCATAATCCCTGGCTGACCATCAGCTCCAGTATGAAGCGCGCCCGGTCGTAATCCTCGCCCGAACCATACCTCCAATGGGCCCACACGCTGCGCGCCAGCAGGCCCTCCCGCGGCTGAATGGTGCTGTCCTGTGGCTTGAGCCGCCCGGCCGGCCCATCCTCGTCCTGCGCGACTACCTCGGGCCGGTCCTTTTCGATTTTCTCCAGCAGCCGCTCGACCTCGCGGCTGACGTCTTCCATGCTCGCCACCGGAATGGCCTGCAGCGCGCCGCTGTGGGCCAGGCTCGGTGAAGCCGTCTCGGGCAGCCACTCCAGGTAGGCGACCGGCATGTGCCAGGCGCCGGTGGGAGTGGGGAAAAGCAGCCCGTGGGCGAGGAGGTCCTGCAACATGGCGCTGACTTCCTCGACCGGCAGGCTTTGCCCTCCCGCGAGGCGCAGCACTTCCCGCAAGCGTTCCTCAACCTGCCCGTTTTCCATGACCGTTACCCAGATCAGCGCTTCCTGTTCGACGGCCGGTAGCCTGGCGAAACCGGCCGCCATGCGCGCCGCGTCGCCCAGGTAACCGATCATCTGCTCGGTCAGGTCCGCTTTGGCCGTGCCTTTGAGCGGCCAGCCCCAGGTGTGCGCGAGCTCGCGCAAGTCTTGGACGCGCACGGACTCCAGGGTCTCACGCAACTCCTCGCGCAAGTTCGCGCGTTGTTCAGCCGTGAAAGTTCTGGGCATAGGTCACCATGTAGCGAGGTCGTGCTCTGGGCCGTAGCCGGGCAGGTCCTCCTCGTAGAGGATCTCGTACTTGTAGCCTTGTTCGGTAAGGAACATTTGGCGCTTGCTGCCGAACAACTGGTCGCGCGTGTCGCGCATCACGATCGCGTAGAAATGGGCGGGGCGGTTGTCGCTCTTGGGGCGCAGGATGCGGCCCAGGCGTTGCGCTTCCTCCTGGCGTGAGCCGAAGGTGCCGCTGATCTCAATCGCCACGCTGACGTCGGGCAGGTCGATGGCGAAGTTCGCCACCTTCGACACCACGAGCAGCCGCAGCTTGCCCTCGCGCAGTTGCTGATACAGTTTCCGCCGCTCGCGCACCGGCGTCTTGCCGGTAAGCAGCGGCGCGTTCAGGCGCAGGGCCATATCGCTCAATTGTTTCAGGTACATGCCGATCACCAGGATCTGGTCGTCCGGGTGCCGGGCGATCAATTGCTCCACCGCGTCCATTTTGGCCGGGTCCTGCGCGGCGACCGCATACTGCAGGTTGCTGTCGGCCAGGGCATAGTCCAGGCGTCGCTCCGGCGTCATGTTCAGCCTTAGCTCGTGGCAGTGGGCGGTGGCGATCCAGCCCTGGCGCTCCAGGTCCTTCCAGGGTACGTCGAAGCGTTTCGGCCCGATCAGCGCGAACACATCTTCTTCACGCCCATCCTCGCGCACCAGTGTGGCCGTCAGCCCCAGGCGGCGCCGGCCCTGCAACTCGGCCGTCATGCGGAACACGGGCGCGGGCAGCAGGTGGACCTCGTCATACACGATCAGGCCCCAGTCGCGCTCGTTGAATACCTTGAAATGCGGGTATTCCTCGAGTGAACCGGCTTCCTCGTCTCGCGTGCCGTCTTCGGCACGCCCGCCATCCTCGGCCCGCCCGCCGTCCTCGGCCGGCCCCTTGCTCACCACCCAATCGAGATGCGCTCCCGTCTTGGGATCAGGCATACCCGAGATGACGCCGACCGTCCCGCTCTCGCCCGGCAGGCCGGCGTTTTTTCCCGCGCCGTCTTGCGCGTCAGCGCTCTGTGCGTCGGCGCTCTGTGCGCCGCTCTCTTCCTCGTTCTCGGTATCTCCGCCGTCAGCCTCCCCTGCGCTCCCCTCGAACCGCCGCAGCCTGGCGCGCCGCTTGCGATAAGTCAGGATCTGGTAGGTGGTGACCGTGACCGGCCGGATTTCTTTGACGTCGCCGGTGTATTCGCCGATTTCGTCCGGCAGCAGGCTGGTCTTATCCGCCAGCTCGTCCATCCACTGGCGCACGGCGACAGTGTTGGTTGTCAGGATCAAAGTGTTGGTCTGGAGCGCGTCCATCGCCCCCATCCCCACCATGGTTTTGCCGGCGCCGCAGGGCAGCACGATCACCCCCGACCCACCCTCGGCTGCGCCGCCCGCGTGGTAGATCGCCACGGCTTCGTTCTGGTAATCGCGCAGGTGCCAGACTTCGCCGCTCCGGCGCATGGCCGGCAGGAGCCGGAAGGTCAGCGGCGCGCCGTCCACGTAGCCGGCCAGGTCCTCGGCCGGATAGCCGATATCTACCAGCGCCTTCTTGACGTGGCCGCGCATGGCCGGGTTGACCCGCACGGTGCGCGCGTCCACTTCCTCGATGATGAACTGCTTGAGCTTGCGCTGGCGGCTCACTTCGAGCATTAGCAGGGGGTCTTCGGCGGTCAGGATCAGCCCGCCCCGGTCGTCGCGACGCAGCTTGAGGCGGCCGAAGCGGCTGACGTAGTCCTTCACGTCGGCCTGGATATTGCTGGGCACGTCATACTTGCTATAGCGCGTCAGAGTACCCAGGATCGAGTCTGACGTCAGGCCGCTCGCGGCGGCGTTCCACAACGAGAGCGGCGAGAGCCGGTAGGTGTGGATGTGCTCCGGGCTTTTCTCGAGCTCGGCGAAGCGCGCCAGCGCATCGCGCGCCTCGGCGTACTGCGGGTTGTCCACT
The DNA here is from genome assembly GCA_017882045.1 of Anaerolineales bacterium. Classification (GTDB taxonomy): domain Bacteria; phylum Chloroflexota; class Anaerolineae; order CG2-30-64-16; family CG2-30-64-16; genus JADGQF01. Next base: position 2,795 of record JADGQF010000195.1, on the reverse strand, counting down.
TCCAACAGCACGGACTTGTCGCTCTGCACCACCAACGGGTTCAATGGGTTAACGGGCATCGTGTCTGCCTCTCATACAATCGCCAATTATCTTTCAAAGCCAGCAATTCTTCAACAAGCGAGTATACAATAAAGCCGAAGCGCAAGCAACTCGAACTTGACATCCTTTGTGGCCGGGTGTATCGCGATGCATACATAGACGGTATCAATCCGGGGGCAAGGGCCACGTCAGGGGCGCAAGTTCCACAAAATCCGTGCCGTCAGCCGTGGGCAGCCGGGCGCCTGCGCGATCGGGATCGTACAAGGCGACGATCAGCCGGTAGGCGCTCCGGGGCAATTCATGCGGGAGCGCAATACCGTAGGTGGAGATGGTTGCTCCGTTCTCAACTGGTGCAAACGGCCGGTCTGTTTGAGCGACTACCTGGCCGCCGGCATCCAGCACTTGCACAGTGACCTTCTCTCCCTCGGGGAGGGCCGCCTCCGAGCCATCCCAGCGCAGGTAGACTGCCAGCACACCGCCCGGCACGATGACTTCAGGCTCAACGGCCGCACCTGCTAGTTTCAGGCCGCCTGCGAACGTTTCGGCGCGCTTGGGCAGCCGTTCGGGCGGCCGGACGTAGATCTGGACAGGCCAGCCCGCCACCTGAATGTGCGCGGCGAGCCGGTAATGGGCCTGCAGAGCGTTCGCGGCGATCATATGCTCATCCCACGAAGACGCGGGCTGCAGCGGGAGTATCACCCGGCGCACGCCGCCGGCAGCCCACTCCGCGACCATGCGCTGGGCCGCCGACTCGTCGTGAGGCGCAGGGGGCAGGGTCAGCCGCAGCGCTGCTTCCGAGTAGTAGTACCACAGCGTGGGATCCGGGTAGTTCTGCACGACGCGCACCTGATCGGCAGGCAGGCCGGCCGCAGCGCTCCGCAGGGTGGAAGCCAGATCGCGCCACCCCCGACTCTTGCTGAAAGTGGGGTCGGCGTAGAAGTGGAAAAGTGACAGTCCTGCGCCCACAAACAGCGCCACCAGGAGGATGCCGGGAGCAATGGCGAGAAGCGCCCTGGCACCGGCAAGCTGAGCAGACGCCCTGCCATGTGCGGGATCCGGCGTCGGAAGCCGGGCAGGCCAGTTGGCCCACCTGTGCCAAACGCCTGCGCAGGAAACGGCCAAAAGCAGATAGAAGGGCGGCGCGGCGGCAATCAGGTAGCGCTCGTTGAAGATCGGCCGGCTGCGGGCGCCGACCCAGATGGCGAGCAGGGGGAGGAACAGGTAGAGCAGCAATAGGGCGAGCGTGGACCGGCCGGACTGGCCCGAGCGGGCCAGGCGGACCCCACCGCATATCAACAACGCCCCCGCCGCCAAAGCGGCCAACGTGCGGAGCGCGTCGGGCAGCGTTTCTCCGATAGCGAACACGCCGAGGGAACGACGAAGCATTTCGCCAAATCCGGGCGAGTCACCGTTGCCACCATAACCGGCGATGATGCTGCCGGCGACAAGCAGCCAGGGGGTGTAGAGCAGCGCCAGCAAGAGCTGAGCAGCCAGCCAGGAGGGCACGAGCCGGCGATAGGGCTGCCGGCGTAAGACGGCCTGGCCCAGGAACCAGGCGTTCTGGGCCAGGAGCACAAAGGCGACAAAGTAATGTGTATTGAGGGCCAGCCAACTCACACCTGCATAGGCCAACCAGCGGGAGAGGCGCGGACGGGCGACGGCCTCGAGGGCCAGGCACGTGCTCGCAAGGGTCAGCGCCAGACTGATGCTGTACATGCGGGCGTCCTGACTGTGCCAGACAGCGTATGGGCTGGCGGACAGCAGGGCTGCGGCCAGGATCGCGGAGGGCGAGGATAAACCCAGGCGCCGGGCCAATCGATACAGGAGCGCGACTGCTGCGACACCGAACCAGACGCTGAGAAAGCGCAGGGCAAATTCGCTGTAGCCGGCGCACGCGATCCAGAGCTTTTCGAGCAAGTAGCTGGCAATGGGATGGGGCTCTCGCAGCGCCAGGGTGCCTCGGAATATATCGGGCACGCTCCGTAGGCTAAAGAAGTAGCCGAAGGCTTCATCCCCGCGCCGGAGACCAACCACGCTATCAGGGTTACCATCGATGAGGCTTTAAAAGCCAAACAGGAAGGGAAATCGAAGTTAAATGTTGAAAAATTATTGGGGAACAGAAAAAATCCGATCTTAGTCATTGATGATAATCCAGAACCTAGAGAGACTATTGGGCAATATTTGATTTCTCGCGGCTATGAAGTGATTTATGCTGAGAATAGTGAAAGGGGGATAAGTGAAGCAATCAACAAACAACCTCTTGTAATTATCCTAAATGTTATGCTCACTCAAAAAGACGGATGGGAAATATTAAAAGAGCTAAAGAGCACTAATGCTACAATAAATATTCCAATAATCGTAGTTTCAATTTTAGGGGATAATAATATTGGCTATGATCCTGGAGCATTCGAGTATTTAGTAAAACCATTCAACTCTGAATTGCTGTTTACGACGATTACAAAACTTGAAAATATGGCAAAGAAAAGAATCAAAAAAATAACAGTTGTAGATGACAATGAGCTTGAATTTGAGAACTTCAAAAACGAATTTAAATATGAAGATATAAGAATAGATTATATAAAAGAAAGTGAACTAGCCTTCAGCAGAATACTGGAAACTCAACCTGATCTTATTATAATTGATCTAATAATGCCCAAGGTAGATGGGATTACGCTTACCAATAAACTAAAAACCAACAGAGAAACAAAGCACATCCCTATAATCATTAGTACCGAAAAAGATATTACTGATGAGGA
>JADGQF010000033.1 GCA_017882045.1 Anaerolineales bacterium | reverse complement strand
CCTGCAGAAGCTGAGTGCCGTTATCCGCCGGGTCGGGTGGCGTGAAGCTAGTCGGGTAGCCCCGAAAGGTGTGCGGTAGCTCGTTGCGCAGTAGCTCGTCAATCGCCGCTGCCCGGCGTGCGTGATCATCTTCGCCCAGAAAGAGCATCACCCGCGGTCCCCAGCCGTGATCGCGTGACATCTCGGTGTCAAACCCGAGCACCTCCGAACCGGCGCCGATCAGTCCCGCGCTGCAGGCCAGGTCGGGGAAACGCGCGGCAATCAGCGGGCGCACGGCTTCGAAGAAAAACAGCTCGCTCAGTTTTGCTCCGGCGATGAATTCGGGCACTCGGTCTTCACTCCAGGCGGCCGGGAATAGATGCTCAAGGGGACCGGAGAAGCATCCGCGTCTATTATGCACTGGAACCAGTCCAGAGGTAAAATGCTGCCAGTGTAAGTTCATTTCAAAGGGGAAGGTGGTTTGCAATGCATGCAACCGTAATCAGCTCCAGTCCCAACAAGGACGGTCTCACCGCCGCCTGCGCGGCGGCTGCCGTCGAGGGCATCTGCGCGGCCGGCGGGCTGGCCGAGGAAGTGTGTCTCAACGACCTGAAGATCGAACATTGCCGGGCCTGCGACAATGGCTGGGGCACCTGCCTGAACGAACACCGCTGCCAGGTCGAGGACGACTTCCAGGCGCTGCACGCGCGCGTGGTCCAGGCGGATGCGTTGGTGCTGGTGACCCCCGTCTACTGGGGCGATTTGAGCGAGTCGGCGAAGGCTTTCACCGACCGGCTCCGTCGCTGCGAGGCCACGCGTGGGGATGAGAGCTTGCTCCTGGCTAAACCTGTCATTATGGTGGCGGCAGCCGGCGGCACCGGCGGGGGGATGATCAGTTGCCTGCTCAACCTGGAGCGTTGGATTGGCCACGTCCGGGCGCGCATCTGGGACCTGATCCCGGTTAACCGCTGGAGTCGCGAATACAAGCTGGTCACGATCCGGGCGGCGGCAGAGGCGATGGCACGGGAGCGGGGAGGCGGGTAAGCTAACGTAAGGCGAGCGCCGTGCCGCTGGCATCATTCCGCAGCCGCCCGGCGTCAACCACTACCACCCGGCGGCCATCGCCGCCGGCCGACCTTACCCCCCGTGCGTCTGGCCCGCGTCCGCCGTCCTGCCTGGCAGGAGGGCGTTGGCTCGCCGCAGCCCCGTGAACAGCAGCTTGATCAGTGCCGTCAGCGGCCGCAGCAGCCAATCGGCCAGCTCGTTCAGGTTGCCCATGCCCTGGGCGAGCCAGATGAACGCGGGCCGCAGGAAGTGCAGGAAACGCACCCGGGCGTAGACCACGCACAGAACCAGGGTGGCGAGCGAGATCAGGAACTTCTGCCACGGCTCAAGGTGCAGGCCGGCGAATTCAGAGAGCAGCAACTGCACGCCGATGTTCAGCACCACGATATAGGCCGCGGTCTCCAGGATCGGCTCGCGCTTGATCAGCCAGGTGAAGATCCCGGCCGCGAAGCGCATCACCAGGATGCCGATGGCCACGCCGATCATGACTACCCAAAAGTGGTTGGAGAGCGCCACCGCCGCGACCACGTTGTCGACGCTGAAGGCCAGGTCCGCCAGTTCCACGTTCAGCACCACCAGCCAGAAGCCGCGTTCCAATCGGCGCCGCTCTTCCATGTACTCTTCTTCGCCCGGCTGTTCGGCCGCAGAGAGGTGTTCGAAAGCCAGCTTGACCAGGTAAAGGGCGCCGAGGATCTGCAGCGCTGGGTTGCGGATAACCCACGCCGCGGCCGCCAGCATTAACCCTCGCCCGAGGTAGGCGCCGAGCAGGCCGACCTTCAACGCGGCGGCTTGTTGCATTCCGAGCAGGCGGTCGGTGATGCGTTGCAGGAAATATAGGACCCGAGGATAGGGAACCGGCTTGTCTTCGGGGAGCACGACCACGAGGGCGCCAAGCACCGCGGCGTTGTCGATCGAGAGGATGCCCTCGAGGAAGACAAGCTGGATGATGATGGTCACGACGGCGATGGTTGTCAACTGATCCACTCCACTGCCTCAGCGCGCAAGTCTGGCGTCTGGCAGCGCCGTCCGTATATTGTAGCACACTGCCACTCGTCAGGCCAGTTGTGTTTAACGCCTTCAGCTACAACTGTGCCCCCGGCTTTCCCTTATCTCGCTAAGCGCGGTCGTGCCTGGCGCCACTCCGTCGCGCGCTCGTACTGGTCGGCCACCTGGAGCACCAAAGCCTCGGCCCAGGGCCGTCCCACCAGTTGCAGCCCGGCAGGCAGTCCATCCCCGGTGAAGCCGCAGGGCACGGAGATGGCGGGCAAGCCTGTCAGGTTGAAGGGCGCGCTGAAACTCGTCAGGCGGCGCGCCGCTTCCAGCGCCTCGCTGTTCTCGATGGGCAGCGCTGCGAGCGGCGTCGCCGGCGTTGCCAACACCGTCCCTCCCTCGAGCAAGCGCTCCAACCGCCTGCGCCAGATACGCTGCTGCTGGCGTGCCTCGGCGTAATCAGTCCCGCTCTTGGCCTGTCCGATGCGGTAGCGGGCCAGCACGTCCGTGCCGATGTCATCCGGCCTGGCGCGCAGGTGCTCGGCGTGGTACGTCGCCGCGTCCGAGAGGTTCATGGTCGTGCTGAGCGTGCTCAGTTCCTCGATCCCCGGCAAGCGCACGTGCTCGACCCGCGCGCCCAGGCGCGCCAGCACCCGGATCGCCTCGGCGGCCAGCCCAATCACGCCGGCCTCGCCGGTCTCAAAGAAGTAGTTGTCCGGCACGACCACGCGCAGCCCTGCGAGACCCTGCTCGCGAGCGCCGGCCCTGACATAATCGTCCACCGGCCAATCGATCGAGCCCGGGTCGTCCGGATCGTAGCCGGCCACAGCTTGCAGCAGGATGGCCGCGTCACGCACACTGCGCGCCAACGGGCCCGCGTGGTCCAGCGACCAACTTAGCGGGACCACCCCGCGCAGGCTGACCCGCCCGCGCGTCGGCTTGAGCCCAACAACGCCGCACAGCGCGGCCGGGATACGGATGGAGCCGCCGGTGTCCGTGCCGTAAGAGCCCAGGCACAGCCCCGCGGCCAGCGCGGCCGCCGACCCACCGGAGGACCCGCCGGGGATGCGTCCTGGGTCCCACGGATTGCGGCATGGCCCGAAGTGCGGGTTGATGCTGGTCACGCCGGTCGCCCACTCGTGCAGGTGCAGCTTGCCCAGCAGCACCGCGCCGCCGGCCCGCAGGCGCTCCGTCACCGCCGAATCCGCCGCGGCGATATTATCTGCCAGGATGATCGAGCCTGCCGTGGTGCGCACGCCGGCCACGTCGTAGAGGTCCTTTAGTCCGATAGGAATGCCCTGCAGGGGACCCCGGTCCTCGCCGCGCTTGAACGCGGCTTCGGCGGCCCGGGCCTCCGCCAGCGCGCTCTCGGCCGTCACCGTCAGGTAGGCGTTCAACTGCGGGTTGAGCTCTTCGATGGCCGCCAGCGTCATTTCCGTCAACGCCAGCGGCGACAACTCAGCGCGTCTGAAGGCTGCTCCCGCCGACTCAATCGTCCAATCCCTGAGTGTGTACCGTTCGCCCCTGCTTGCCATTCGCAATTCTCCGGCGCTCAGGCGGTGACTGCAATTTCGCCGGGGATGATCGCCCCGTCTTCCCTGAAGGCCAACGGCGCCCACTCGCTGCAGATCTTCAGCCTGGGGTTCGCCTCGATCTCTGCCTGCAGCGCTTCGGAGGCGTAGAAGTGCTCGAGGTGCAGCGTGTTCTGGATACGCACCACGCGGGCCTGGCGAGCCTCGACCGCTCCCGCCGTCATGAAGGCCCACTCAACCGCTTCCCGGTCGTGACCGGCCGTCATCGGGATGCGCGCGTTCTCCGGCGCCTGCGCGGTGAGACAGTTGATGTAAGTCGGTCGGTGATCCAGCTTGTCGACCAGCCGTTGCGTCACAAAATCGGCCATGCCTACCCCGACCCCGCTGCCATAAGTCTTGGGACTCAGGTCGCGCACAACGATCCGGGTGATGACTGGCGTGCTCACTCCCGGCTCGCCGAAGATCATGCGCCGCCCGATGACGTTCGGGTCCATGCCGGACCCGCTGATCTCCTTGCCCAGCTCGTCGACGATCAGGATGTCCAACTGGTCGAACGGCAAACGGGCCATCAATTGTTTGGCTTGCTCCAGTAGCCGGTTATCGGTCTCCTCGAAGTCTTCCGGCCAGCAGGCAGCCACTGCGGCCGTCTGGTCGTAAGCATTTTCCACGATCCCCAGGCCGAACAACAGCTTTGCGTTGGCGATCATCGCGCGCGCCACCGACCGGATCGCCTGCGCATGACCCATCTGGACCGCGTTACGGTGCGCCGCCAATGCTCCCTGGTGCTTCCCCAGGCCGATGGTCAGCATTTTGAGCAGCCCGCTCTCGGGCGGCCCGAAATAGTCGGTATGCGCCTTGACGCGGTTGATGACGACGATCCCGCCGGCCTCGTAGGCGAGGCGGTCGATAAGCACCGGGATGCCCTCGGCGGTCGAGCCGATGCGCACGGTGTCCATCGAGGCACGGACGGGGCAACCGACTGTCGCCTCGCTGATGCCCAATGATTCCAGCACTGCGACCTGGCCCTCGGCGGTTGCCCCGCCGTGGCTGCCCATGGCCGGCGCCAGGAACGGCTCGGCGCCCCATTCCCTGAGCCGCGCGGCAACGCTGCGCAGAATCAGTGGGATGCCGCTGATGCCGCGGCTGCCGGCGGTCAGCGCGATCGGCATCCCCGGCCGGACCTTGGCCGCCACGCCCAGCCCTTCCATCTCCGCCCGGATGGCGGCCGGTACGTCCTCAACGCGTGGGCTGGGGATGCGCTGCTCTACCAGGGCCATCTTTGGGAATGTGATTTCCATGGGGATCAACATCGCCGCTCCTCTCCTACAGGTCTGTCATCCGCCGCCGATCGCCTTGATGTAACGCTCCGCCGAACGCGCCACGGCTGCCTTGCCATCTTCGGTGACCACCCGGTCCCACCATCCGCCGTAGACCCGTTCGAAAGCGAATGGTCCCACGCTCTCCACGATGTGACGCACCTTTGCCGCGGGAAGGGGGATCAGGTCGGGATAACTCTACATAAAGCTAACGTAGCGCCGGTCGGACACGACCTGAATGGTGTCGCCGGATAACAACGCACCGCGGCCCCCGGCGCCTCCTGCCCAGTGAAGCACTGTCCCGCCCGCGAAGTGCCCGCCACAGCGCGCCAACGTCAGCCCGCCGGCGAGCGTTCGCTGTTCGCCTTGCCAGAACACGATCGCCGGGTCGGGGCGCATCACCCATTGCCGGTCGTCCGCGTGCAGGTAGATGGGCGCCCCGAAGGCGCGCGCCCATTCGACCATCGAAGAGTAAAAGTGAGGGTGTGAGATGGCAATGGCCGCGATGCCGCCCAGTCCCTTGACGGCCCGGATGGTTGCCTCGTCCAGCAGGCTGATACAGTCCCACAACACATTGCCTGCGGCTTGTTGCACGAGCAGCGCCCGCTGTCCGATGGCGATCGCCGGGTCACTGCCGATCCCAATCAGCCCGGGTTCCTGGGGCTGGATGAGGTTGCGATGCCCTTGCCTCAGCTCAGCCAGGGTCGTCCATTGCTGCCCATTGGGACCGATATACTGCCGCTCGTCCTCGCATATCAGGCAATGCTCGGGCGGCTCTTCGCTTTCCGCGTACTGCACCCCGCATGTTACACAGATGTAGTTGTTCATATTCCCTGCGCTCAATGCCTACAGTGGATAGCAGCCTTCATCCTTCACGGCCCGGTACAGCGCCAGCAGGTTCTCAACCGGCACACGTGCCTGGACATTGTGGATGCTGTTGAACACGAAGCCGCCACCCGGTCCGAAGATGCGCATGCGTTCCTTGACCTCGGCGCGCACCTCATCCGGCGTGCCGAATGGCAGCGTGCGTTGCGTATCCACGCCACCGCCCCAGAAAACGATATCTTTGCCGAACTCCGCCTTCAAGGCTTGCGGGTCCATGTCCCTGGCCGACGTCTGGACCGGGTTCATGATGTCGAAGCCCGCTTCGATGAAATCCGGGATCAACGCCCTGATCGAGCCGCAGGAGTGGATGAAGGTCTTCCAGGGTGTGTGTTTGTGTACCCAGTCGTTCAGTTGTCGCTGGAACGGCTGGAATAGCTGGCGATAAGCCTTCCTGGAGATCAACGTCCCGGTCTGCTGGCCGAAGTCCGTTCCGCTCATGAAGATCACGCTTGCCCGGTCGCCGACGGCCGCATATAGCCTGGGCAGATTCTCCAGCGCGATCTCGCACTGGCCCTCGAAGACTTTCAAGACGTAATCCCGCCGGCTGACCGTGCTCATGTACCATTCGGCCACATCGCGGATGCCCTTCGGGTGCTTGAGCCACGGTGCGGGCACCAGCGCGATATCTCCGAAGCTGGTGTTGCCGAAGTTCGCCAGGATGGCCTTGTCGGTCTGCGAGTAGAGCCGCTCCGCCTCAGCGGCGAAATACGCCAGGTCCTCGGCCGACACCGGCCCGAATTCCTCGAGGTTGTCGGCCGGGTCCAGCTTCTCTTCGTCGATAGGCGGCTGGCGGATGAGCGTGTCGAAGTAAAAACCGTCGTTCGGTATGCGCGCGCTGGGCGGGGCCGACCGGTCCCCCTCGGGATACATCAGGATGTCGCCGTTCGGCTCGGGGTCGGTGTTGAAGGCTTCGGGCACCAGGAGCGGCGTGCCGTCGAAGAAGGTCCACGGCTTCCAATTCTCGTTCTTGAAGCCAAAGGTGCCCTTCGGCGCGGGCAGCCCGACCACGTCCACCCCCAGCGCCTCCAGCAGGTCGGGCTGGATCTCGCCCAACATCTGGTACGGCTCCACGACCTTCACCGGCGTCCCCGCTGGATCGAGGCGGTGTGCCTGGCGTAGCAGGTACACCGAGCTGGCGTGCATACCCGTTACCGCACTGCCTCCCAGGTCGAGCGGCACGCGGTCCGCCTCCTGATGGTTAAGCGCCTTTGCCACACGTTCCCGCGATGTCAACATGCAGTTCCTCCTGGCAGATAATCACGTCTCGATGGATGCCACGCACAGGTCCGATAACACACGAGCAGGATATTACTCGCGCCCGGCTTTGTCAAACCAGTCGTCAAGCCACTTGTAAAATCACGCTCTGGGCTGTAAAATCAGCCGGTCTCAACCGTTCTCTCTATCATCAACTTGCGTCGCCTCAGGAGAGCCAACATGTTGCATCATCTTCCCCTCGCCCGTCCTCAACCTGACGGCATACGTTTCATTGATTGGCTGATGGGCCGGACCACTGCCGGCAAGACGCCCCTCGTCGAGTATCTCGTCGACGATGTCCTGATGCGTCCCATCGTCACGGATCTGCTTGATCGTCCCTGGGTGATCCCGGGGCCGGACCGCGCCACACAGGCCGCCTACCTCGACAACTTCACGCAGTTCTGGTATCGCATGGGTTACGACTTCGTCCGCTTTGAGCGCAGTATGGGCTTCATCACGCCCACCCTCGCCATCGCCGACACCGCCGCCGGCTCGGATAAGCACCGCGCCTGGGCGGACGAGCACTCCGGCCTCATCTCAAGCTGGGAGGACTTCGAGCGCTACCCGTGGCCGCGCCTCGAGGACGTGGACTTTTTTCCGTACGAGTACCTGGACAGCCACTTGCCCGAGGGTATGGGGCTGATGGTCTGCCACGCGGCGGGGGTCTACGAGCACATCTCGCAGATCATGTCGTACGAGGGGCTGTGCCTGGCCCTGCATGACGCCCCGGACCTGATCCAGGCCATGAGCCAGCGCATTGGCGAGCTGATGACGGGCTTCTACCGGCATCTGCTTGACCTGAAGCATGTCATCGCCATCTTCCCCGGCGACGATATGGGCTTTCGCACGGGCACCCTCATCTCCCCGGCCGATCTTCGCCGCTATGTCCTGCCCTGGCATAAGCGCTTCGCCGCCCTGACGCATGACCGGGGATTGCCCTATTTCCTGCATTCCTGTGGCAACCTGGCCGGGATCATGGAGGACCTGATTTGCGACGTCGGCATCGATGGTAAGCACTCCTATGAGGATGCGATCCTGCCCGTTGAGCGCTTCCAGGCGCGTTACGGTGGCCGGACCGTCGAACGATCTGGTGGCCAGTGTGCCAGGCGCATCGCCGTCCTCGGCGGCCTGGACGTCGATCGCCTGGCTGCCGGCACGCCTGAGACTGTTCGCCAACACACGCGTTATCTCATCGATACCTGCGGCGCGCGCGGTCGCTACGCCGTCGGCTCCGGCAACTCTGTCCCCAGCTACGTCCCGCTCGAAAACTACCTGGCTATGGTCGACGAGGCCCATAATCAGTAGCCGCGGTTTGCTAGTTGCCGTCCACCCGGATCGGCAGCTTTGTCCCTGCCCGCAGGTACAGGGGGATGCGCTCGAGCGGCGCGGCTGCCGTGATGGTCTGCCCGCCCTCTATTTTCTCCCCGGTCCAGGCATCGGTCCAGGCCGTATCTGCCGGCAGATAGACTATCCGCTCGCGTGCGCCCTCGTGCAGTACGGGCGCCACCAGCAGATCAGGCCCGAACATGAACTCGTCGTCCACCATCTGACAGACGGGATCGGCCGGGAAATCGTAAAGCAGCGGGCGCATGGGAGGCGTGCCGTGTTCGCTGGCGCGCCGCATCTGTTCCATGATGTAGGGCCGCAGCCGCTCACGCAGGAACAGCAGCTCCCGGATGATGGTGTAGGCCGGCTCGCCGAAGGACCAGGCTTCGTTCGGGCCGCCCAGCGGGACGGGATCGTGGATGGCAGGTGCGCGGTAGCCATGCAGGCGGAAGATCGGGCAGAAGACGCCATACTGGAACCAGCGCACGATCAGCTCGCGGAACCCAGGGTCCTCCGGGTCGCCGTTGAAAAAGCCGCCGATGTCCGTCGTCCACCAGGGGATGCCGCTCAGACCCATGTTCAGCCCGGCCGGTACCTGTAACCGCAGCGACTCCCAGGTGGACTGGATGTCGCCCGACCAAAGGGCCACCCCATAGCGCTGGCTGCCTGCCCACGCCGAGCGCGCCAGGTTGCAGATATCCTCCTGGCCGGCCGCCCGCATGCCCTCGTAGTAAGCCTTTGCATGCATGAGTGGGTAGAGGTTGGTCACTGCCAACCCGTTTCCCAGGTGATAGCGCAAGTTGCTCGGGTCCGACGGCCACATGTCGGGTTCGGCCTCGTCTAACCAGAAGATGCGAACCCCGTGCTGGTAGTAGCCCTCACGCACCCGGTCCCAGTGGAACTGGCGCGCTTCGGGGTTCGTCGCGTCGTAGTAGGTCAGCGATACTGGGCCTTCCGGGCGGTTGTCCACGTAACGCATGTGCACGGCATGGCCGCCGTGCTCCGCGCCGACCAGCAGCCCGCGCCGCTGCATGATGGCGTAGTTCTGGCTGAGCGGGTTGACAGTGGGCCAGATGGAGACCATGACCTTCACGCCCATCTCTTCCAGCTCGCGTATCATGCCCGCCGGGTCAGGCCATTTCTCATAATCGAAGTGCCAATCGCCTTGTAGTGACCAATGGTAATAGTCGATGACAATCACCGACAGCGGTAACCCGCGCTGCTTGTACTCGCGCGCCACGGACAGCAACTCTTCCTGGCTGCTGTAGCGCAGTTTGCACTGCCAGAAGCCTGCCGCCCAGTCCGGAAGCATAGGCGCATGACCCGTGGCGTCCACGTAGTTCTCCACGATCTGCGCGGTCGTTTCGCCCACCGTTATCCAGTAGTCCACCTGCGCGGCGGCCTCCGCCACCCAAAGCGTCCGGTCATAGCCCAGTTGCACGCGGCCGACCGCCGGGTTGTGCCAGAGGAAACCGTAGCCCCGGCTGGAGATCACGAACGGGATGGTACACTGCGTGTTGCGGTGCAATAGCTCGATCACACAACCCTTATGATCGAGCAGGCCGTGGGTCTGCTGGCCCAGGCCGTAGAAATGCTCGTGCTCATTCGGCTGGAAGCGCACTTCCAGGTGGTATAGCCCGCCCAGCGCTTGCTGGTAGGAGCGCGGCCCCGGCCAGCCGTGGGGTTGGATGTGCTCCTCTTCGGCCAGCAACTCCAGGCCGCTCAGAGCGTTGAGGAAGCGGATGCGTCCGGTTGGCGAAACCAGGGCGAAGAGGGCGCCGTTCCGAATGCTGGCTCCCGTTGCCTCGATGGTGATCTGCGCGCTCGTCGCGGCGGGCGCCAGCAGGGCGCCGGGCAGGTCATCCCGTAGGGTGGCCGCCGCGCTGGCGCGCACCCGCAGGCTGTCACCACCCCACGGTTCGAGGCGGACCGTCTCGTGGTTCTGTTCAAAGATCAGGGCCTGGCCCTCTTGACGAAAACCTTCCACGTTGCCATCTCCTTTGATCGGTGTTCGGTTCAGCGTCCAGCACGTTCGTGGACGATCTGCGTGACCAAGCGGAACTTTTCGACCGTGACACCCGGCGGGCAACTGTCGCTGTTGGCGAGCACGTAATGCGCCGGCTGCATGCGCTCCAGTAGCTCTTCGACGTACGCCCGCAGGCCGGCCGGGTCAAGCTCCAGGAAATGCACGGGCTCGATCCCGCCGATCAGGCCGATGCGCGTGCCCAGCGCCGCCTGGGCCTCCCAGATTTCGATGTTTCCCGTCGGCGGCGGGCTCAGCGATTCGATCGCGTCCACGTTTTCCCCGGCCATGTCCGGCAGCAGCGCGCGCACGTGGCCGCACGCATGGTGCAGCAGCAGTTTCCCTGCCGCATGGACGGTCTCGCCCCAAAAGTTCAGCTCCGGCAGAATGTAGCGCCGGAACAGCGCGGGGGAAACGTTGGTGGTAGAGCTATCCTCCCAGGTGATGAACGCCTCGGCCGGCGAATCCGCCGCAATGCGCACCGCCTCGCGTGCCCGCTCCGCCATCTCCGCCAGCGTCGCCTCCACTTCCTCGGGGTAGTCCATCAGGTCATAGATCAGTTGTTGCGTGCCGACGAAGTGCTCGACGAGCGACTGGAAGGGCGTTTTCAGGAAGGGGGAGATCAAAGGGACGACCAGCCCATCCTCGCCGGCTTCGGCGATCTCCCGGCGCACAGGTTCCGCATCGGGCCGGATCAACATGTGCTCGGCTAAGTAGCGCAGTATCTTGTAATCCTCGCGGCATTTCACCGGATGCTCGACCACGAAGCGTGTGTTGCCCGTCCGGCTCTGCCGCGCCAGGAGCGTCAGCGTGCCCACCGGCGTGACCTGCTCCACCCGCAGGTCATCGCCTTTCTCATGCCAGGTCAGCTCGCAGCCGGGCGTCTCCAGGTTGAAAGCGTCGTACGAGCGGATGCCCGGAATGTCAGAGCAGACGAAGGGCGTGCTGAAGCCGCGCAACAGGGCATCCGCGCCCAGCTCGCGCATGAACCACAGTTGCCCCCGGTCCTGCCAGTCTTGTGTCTGGTGTTCCCACCAGTAGGCGAGGAACGGGCTCCACGGGACGTGGTCCACTTCCTCCCCGCGCAGTGCGGCGCGCAGCCGCTCGCGCGACGTCATTTGTAGCATCGACTGGCCCCTCACAGGATAAGGTTCACGACCGTGCTCCCGTCCGCCAAAACGGTCCAATCCGCTCCCTGCTCGGGCCGGGCGACCCGCGGAAGGGCTCGCCCGTTGGCGCGCACTTCTGTGATCTCCGGCGTGCCCGCCAGCCGGAAGAGTCGCAGGCCTAAGCGGTTCCTGGCGCCGCTGACCTGCACGTCCAACCGGCCGCCGTCCAGGGTTGCCTGTACCTCGGTGGCTCCATCCGTGTCGCGCAGTTCAAAGGACGCCTGGCCGCCGGGCAGCAAATAAGCGTCGAACGTCACAGAGGGGAACGGGCCGTCGACGATGTGCTCGACCGGCTCGGTGGTCGGGATCAAACTGTCCCCGCGCACGTAAAGCGGCAGCACGTCCAACGGCGCAGTCACCGCCACCGCCTGTGGGCCGTGCATCACTTCGTGTGTCCAGTAGTCGACCCATGCTCCGGCCGGCAGATACACCGGGCGCTTGCCCGCGGCGTTGTACACCGGCGCCACCAGGAGTTCGTCGCCGAACATATACTGGAGGTCGATGGCCCGCGCCAACGGATCGTCGGGGAACTGCAGGACCATTGGCCGCAGCAACGGCAGGCCGGTCTCAGCCGCCAGCGTCGCGTAGCTGTAGATGTACGGCAGCAACTGATAGCGCAGTCGCACGTAGTCGCGGAAGATCTGCAGCGCCTGCTCGCCATATTCCCAGGGCAGGCGGGTGGTCATGCCATGCGCCCTTGAGAGCGGCGAGAAGAGCCCGAACTGTGCCCAGCGCACGAACAGGTCAGGGGTGGGCTGGCGATGAAAGCCGCCGATATCGTGGCTCCAGAAGGCGTGGCCGCACATGCCCATGCTCAACCCACCGCGCAGGGTCGAGGCCAGGGCGGGGTAACTGCAATTGGGATCGCCACCCCACTGCGCGGCGTGGCGCTGTCCGCCGGCGTACGTCGAACGGCCCCAGACGAGCTGGCTGCCGGTTTCCTCTGCGGTCAGCCCAGCGACCAGGTCGTTATACAGAAGCGTGTACAGGTTGTGCAGCTCGTCGCCCGTCATGCCGTTGAAGGCCACCGCGTCAGCAGGCACGCCCTCGCCGAAATCGGTCTTGAACACGTCCGCGCCCATGCGCAGCAAGGGACGCAGCGTCTCGCGATACCAGGCAGCCGCCTCGGGATTGGTGAAGTCCACTACGGCGACCGGTGGGTGGTAGGTGTTCCAGAGCGGCGCGACATAGGTTTCGCCCGTCGCGGTCTTCAGGAAATAGCCCTTCTCCTTGCCCTCGCTGAAGCGCTCGCTCTCGACGCCGATGTAGGAGTTGATCCACAGGCAGACTTTGAAGCCCAGCGCGTGTACCTGGCGGATCAGTTCCTCAGGGTCCGGGAACATATCCTTATCCCACAGGTTCTCCGACCAGCGTCCGAACTTCTGCCAATAGCAATCGAGATGCAGCACATCGCAGGGCACGCCGTGGGCCCGCAGTTCCTGCGCACGCGCCAATACTTCGCGCGCGCTGTCGTCCTTGAAGCCCGACGACATCCAGAGGCCGAATGCCCACTTGGGCGGCGTCACCGGCCGGCTGACGAGGCCGGCGTAGCGAGCGATCACCGTCTTGGGTTCCGGCCCGGCGATCACGTAGTAGTCGAGCGCGCTATCGGGCACGATCAGGCTGAAGGCCGCGCTGTTGTTCTGCCCCATGTCGAAATTGACGCGCCGGACGCTGTCCACGAAGACGCCATAGCCGCGGCTGCTGACGAAGAAGGGTACGTTCTTGTAGGCACGCTCGTTGTGCACGCCGTAAGCGTCACAGTTCCACATCTCGATGCGCTGGCCGCGCTTGTCAAAATCGGTGAACTTCTCACCGAACCCATAAAAGTGCTCGTCCGGCTCGCAGACAAAGGTGTCATGGTAGGCCGCACGTTGGCCATCGACAATGCTGAAGCCGCACGGCAGCACGCCAAGCACGTCCGTCACAAGGGTGGTGCCGTTATCCTGTTCGAGGAAGATGCAACCGTCGGGCCCGCGGAAGGCCAGGTGGAATGGCTCCAGCCGGGCTTCAAGCGAGACCTGGTCTGACAGGAGGTTGATGCAATCCTCGCCCGCCTGCACCTTCACGTCGACGGCTTGCCGTGCTTCGGGACGCGCCAGGGTCACCCGGCGCGCATCGGCCTCTTCCGCCTGGACTAACACGCGCAGGATGCCGGGCGCCACGATCTCCAGGGTGACCCGGACGGTGGCCCCATCCTGAGTGGTTCCAGAGAGCACGACCCCCTGCCCGATCTCGGCGACGAGGGCGGCACGCACCACGTACGACGGCAGTCCGTCATCGCCCGGCCCGCGCAGCGGCAATTCGGGGGGATGGGCAGCAAAGGCAACATAGGGTACCAGGGGCGTCTTGAGCACGACCAGTGTCCTTTCAGAGTTAGCGATAGCGCGGTGAGTTGAACCGGTGGCCCAACAGCGACAGGACGATGATCAGGCCATAGAAGAATTGCGTGAAGAAGGCGGTCAGGCCGGCGGCGATGATGCCGGTTTCGATAAACCCAACGGTGAACGTGCCGATGGCCGCGCCGGTGACCGTGCCCACGCCGCCCCAGGTGGGCGTGCCACCCACAAAGACGGCCGCCAACGTAGTCAGCAAGTAGCCGTCGCCCGCGGCGGGCCAGAAGGTCGAGTTGACCATGCTGGAGAGCACCCCGGCAAAGGCCGCGCTGAGCCCGACGTAGATATAGGCGTACGTTTTCGTGCGCGCGACGTTGATGCCCATCTCTCGCGCGCTTTCCTGGTTATCGCCGATGGAACAGACGTCGGCGCCGAAGCGATGGCGATTGAACAAGATCACGCCGACGATGGCCAGCAGGATGCCCCAGAACATTTGCACCGGGATGCCTGCCAGGTCCCCGACGAACACCTGAAAGAAGCGTGTGTCGCGCAACGAGCTCAACGGGATACCCAGCCCCTGTGTGCCGATATTGATCAGGCCGCGCAGCATGAAGTTCATGCCCAGGGTCGCTACCAGCGATGAGAGCTTCGCGCGCGTCACCAGCATACCGTTGATCCAGCCGGCAAGCGCGCCCGTCGCCAGCGCAACGATCAGGCCCGCCCAGGGTCCCAGGCCGAAGCGCACTGAGGTCAGCGAAAAGGTCCAGGCGGCGATACCGAACACCGCGGGGAAGGCCAGGTCAATCTCGCCGGATGACACCACGAAAACCAATGAAACCGCCAGCACCATCGAGATCGGCAGGGAGACGAAAATCGCCGTGTAGGCATTTGGGTTCAAAAAGACTTTCGGCGCCGCGGCGATGAAAATCAGAATCAGCGTCACAAACACCACCAGGGCGCTGGCGGCGCGGCGGTTGCGGCTGATAAACGCGCTCAGCAAAAAGCGCGGTTTTTTCGAGCTGGATAAGGCGGTTGTTGCAGACATGCGCGTGCTTCCTCCCTAAGCGAAGCGAACCGGGGAACGTGGCGGTAGGAACCGCCGGGCGGTGGTGACCGCCGGACGGCGTCAATTTCCGTGCGCGGCCGTTTCCTTGCCGACACGGGCGATGTCTTGCATCTGCTGCACCAGCATGTCGACCGAAGGCAACTGCGAACGGACCGTCTCCATCACTACCTGCCCGCGATCCAGGATCACAAAACGATCGGATACGTCGTAAGCATGGTAGATGTTGTGGCTGATGAACAGGACCGAGCAGTTGCGCTCCTTGGTCAGGCGCACGATGTTGAATACCTTCTCGGATTCAGTCAACGACAGCGCCGTAGTCGGCTCGTCCAGGATCAGCAGCCGGGCCTCGAAATAGAGCGAGCGGGCAATGGCCACCCCCTGGCGCTCGCCACCCGAAAGCAAACCAACGGGAGTATCGGGCGAGAACACCTTGGACGTGAAGCCGATGCTGCGCATCAAGCGCTCCGCTTCGGCCTTTTCCTGCTGTTCGTCGATCAGGCCCATGAAGCCCGTCAAATGGCGGCCCATGAAGATGTTGCGCGTGATCGTCTGCTGCTCGCACAGCGCCCGGTCCTGATAGACGGTCTCGATGCCGGCCGACCGGGCCGCGGCCACCGTCCATTCCTCAACCGGCTTGCCGTGGACGATGATCTCCCCGCTATCCACGCCGTGCACGCCCGACATCACCTTGATCATCGTCGACTTGCCGGCGCCGTTGTCGCCCAACAGCGCCACCACCTCGGACGGCCCGACGTGGATCGAAACGTCGTTCAGAGCGCGCACCTTGCCGTAAGACTTCGACACGTGACGCAGCTCAATCAGGTTTTCGCTCATCCGGAACTCCTTCGCCTGAGCGGATTGTGCACCCACCCACCTCTGGCCCCACGTCACCCTGCCACCCCCTCTCCTCTACCCAGACCGGTAGAGGAGAGAGGGAGCGCTTTCAAGTCTCAGATAGGGTGAGGGCCTTGTGCTTACCTGTAGCCCTTAGTCGCCCAGTCGGCCACGCTCTGGTAGTTCTTGGCGTCCACGAAGCCGGCGCCGGTGTCTATGTTCAAGGCGCCGAGACCGTACATCTTGCTCAAAGCCAGGTTCAGGATCGGCATGTAGCCTTGCAGGAACGGCTGCTGGTCGGAGGTGAGCTGTACGAAGCCCTTCTTGAAGCCGTCGATGACGGCCGGGCTGGTGTCGAAGCCGATGTTGATGATCTCGCCCGCTTTCTTCTTGATGGCGTCCATGTAGGCCGGCACGGCGCCGAGTTGTTGCCCACCGGAGTAGACGACCATCTTGGTCTCGGGATCCTTGAGGACGGCGGCCGAAAGGCTGGGGATCAACAGGTTGGGGTCAGAGGCCCACTCGGGCTTGCCGGTGATGCGGTTCACGACCAGGCCTTGCTCTTCGAGGTACTTGGCCGTGCCTTCCTCACGCAGGTAACGGCCCGGCTGGTCCCAGGCGCCGAACACGATCGCTTTGTCGCCCTTCTTCAGGCCGAACTGGCGTATGGCCTCCGCGCCCAGCGCGCGGCCTTGCGGGGTCAGGTCAGAACCCACATAGCCGCCGCCGAACTTGGCGCGCACTTTGGGCACATCCACATTCTGGTACATCATCAGGATGCCGGCCTTGGCAGCCGCTTCGGCCAGCGGCATGATCGCGTCGTCGCCCGCATGGCCCATCATGGCGATGCCGTCGGGCTTGGCGGCGATGGCGTCGCGCAATTGCGAGGTCATCTTCTCGGGCTGCCAGCCGGAGAACACGTATTCGACTGCCGCGCCGATGTCCGCCGTCACGGCCTGCGCGCCCTTGTAAACGATGGAGGCGAAGGCGTCGCCGGCATCACCACCGGCAAAGAAGCGGATCTTGATGCTGCTGGCCCACTTGTTGCCCGCCTGGGCAGCGGGCGCGGCCTGTTGGGCGGCGGTCGGTGCAGCCGGGGCGGCTGCTTGCGTTGCAGCCGCCGGAGCCGGCTGGGAGTTGGTGGCGCACGCGCTGGCTGCGGTGGCGAGGCCCGCCGAAACGCCGGCGGTGCCCAGCAGGCGCATGAACTCGCGACGATTGAGACCGAACTTCTCGCTCATGGTGTGGATCCTTTCCTGTGCTGACATTGCAGATGGACACGTAACTTTGTGACCCGATTGGAAACGATGGACCGCGAAACTGCCTGCTGGTTAGCGCACTGGCGTCACCTCCGTCCTCCTTCAGCCGCGCTATGCGCGACCGGCGATTGCTCCCTGGCCGCGCCTGTTTCCTTGGGCGCCGGCATGCGCGGCCGATAGGGGCCCGAACTCTCGCGTACTACAAGCCGGCACGGCAAGAGCAGCTGGGTTGGTTCCTGGTTTGCGCCTTCCAGTTGGCGCACGAGGATTTCGGTCCCGATCCGTCCCATCTCGGCGATGGGCAGATCGTAAGTTGTCAGGGCGGGCGTGAAGATCAGCGCCACAGCTGGGGATGAAATGGCGATCAGCGAAAGGTCGTCTGGGATGTGCAGGCCACGGTCTTGTGCGGCTTGCATGATGCCCGGCACGGAGCGTTCGTTGAAGGTCAGCAGGCCCGTGCAGGGGCGTTTGCCCGCCAGAAGTTTCACCGCCAACTCATAGCCGGCCCGCGGGGTGGGTTCACAGGCGTGCGCCGCGCCCTGTAACTGATGCCGGCGCAGGGCTTCTTCAAAAGCGTCTTGCGTACGCACCGCCGGCCCGTAACCTGCCGCCACGACCTCTGGCCCAAAATTGACGAGACCCAGGCGCTGGTGGCCCAGGCCGGCCAGGTACTCGACGGCGTCGCGCGCCGCCTGGTGAAAATCGACGTCCACGAAGCTGATCCCGTCGTTATCCCGGCAATGCCCGATCATGCTGAAGGGGAATGCCAGCTCCTGCAGCAGGGCGACGCGCGGGTCTTCCAGGTGGACTTCCATGAGGATTACGCCGTCCACCAGCCCTTGCTGCGCAAGTTGGCGCAATTCTAGCAGGTTGTCGCTCGCAAAAGTTGAGAGAACCAGGGAGTAGCCCACAGACCGGGCGGCATCCGCCACGCTGGTTACGAATGTCAGTTCACCGGCGGCCATCGTGCGGTTGACAGGGGGGTAAACGAGGGCGATGATCTTGCTGCGCTTGCTGGCCAGGCCGCGCGCGAGGGCATGCGGCTGGTAACCCAGTTCTTCCATGGCGGTGCGGATCCGCTGCCTGGTCTCATCCGAGATCGGCCGTGTGCCGCTCAGGGCATATGAGACAGTGCTAACGGATACGCCGGCTCGCCTGGCCACATCCAGCATCGTTGCCATCGAAGGGTCACTCTCCTCGGCGCGACTTGACGAGAGCTACAAGAGGGTGCAACGCTTCATCGAAGCGCATAGTCGAAGCGTTTCGATGGCAAAATATCATAGAAGCGAGCGCTTGTCAATCCCCCAAAATTACCGGATCTCGCCTTTCTTTGCCGGAACCGCTCCCCTTATGCTATGATAGAACAAAGGTTCTATCTCTCTGCATCAGGAGCTTGCATGCCTTTTCATCGTCAACGTAAGCTGGATTCCCTGGTCACGCGCCTACAGGCGCAGTATGGCCCGCGCGCCATCCACCGTGACCCCCCGCCCCGGGCGCCGGCTCCCATCCCGCATGTTTCCACAACCTTCCCCGCGCTGGATGCTGCGCTCGGGATCGGCGGCCTGCCCCGCGGACGTATCAGCGAGATCAGCGGCCGGGTTACCTCCGGCAAGCTCACCCTGGCGGCCAAGATACTGTCGGCGGCCCAGCGCGAGCCCGACGCGCTGGTGGCCTGGCTGGATCTCGGCCGCACTTGCGATCCCGATTACCTTTACCGCTGCGGCGTCGACCTGGAGCGCCTGCTGGTAGTGCGCCCCGAAGATTCCGCCGACGCCCTGACCATCCTGCTGCACCTGGTCGAAAGCAACACCCTGGCCCTCCTGGTCTTCGACAGCCTGTCTGATCTGCGCCAGGGAGATGAATCACGCCTGGCCGGCGCCCTGGAACGCCTGGCGACCATCGTAACCCAGACGCAGACCGCGGTCATTTTTCTCAGCGATCCCGGGATTCAGTTCCGCACCCTGGCTCACCTGGCGACCGTGCGCCTCGAGCTGCGTTTCGAGCGCTGGATCGAGCTCGGACCCGACGTGCGCGGCTACGAGGGACAGGTCAAGATCGTCAAGCACAAGCTGGGCCGCGCCGGCGCCGAGGTGCTCATCCGTATTGCCTTCAACGGCACCGTGAGTGGGTATGGGCTTTAATCAACAAATCGCTTACCTGTGGGTCCCGTACTTCGGTGCGGCCGTCGCCCGTCAGGTTGATCCTGCCCTGGACGGGCGCCCCCTGGCTTTGATCGACGATCAGGGCCGGGTGCTGGCCGCCGACGCGCGCGCGGCCGGCGCCGGGGTGGCCGCGGGGATGGCGGAGCGCGCGGCCGCCTTGCGCTGCCCGCCGGCCGCGTTGCTCCCGGCCGCGCGTTACCCGATCTGGGAGGCCCAGGAGGCGTTCTGGGCGCGGATCAAGCGCTACGCCGATCGTTGGCAGCCCGACGGCCTGGGGTGTGTCTACCTGGATATCACGCGCATGAATGGTGACTTGCTCGGCTGGTGCCAGGCCGTCGCCCTGGCAGTGCGCGAGCTGGGCTGGCAGCCGGCCCTGGGCACGACCGGCAGCAAGTTCGGCGCCTCCGTAGCCGGCCAGGTAGCCGGGGGCAACGCCGCTCTCCTGATGATGCCGGTCACCCAACGCACTTTTCTGGCCACCCAACCGGTAGGCACCCTGCCGTTGGATGTGGATGCGCTGACCCAGTTGAGCCACCTGGGCATCCGCACCCTGGGCCAGTTCGCCCGTCTGCCGCCTGCCGGTGTGCTGGCGCGCTTCGGTGCACCGGGACGCACCGCGCAGCGTTGGGCGCAGGGATTGGACGACCGGCCGGTCGTCCCGCCCTGGGAGGCGCCGGAAGTTTCGGCCCGCGCCGAATTCGATTCACCCCTGGCCGACCGGGAGCGCTTGCTTGCCATCCTGGGGCGCCATGCCGAAAGGCTCCTCGTGCCCCTCCGTGAGCGGTTCCAGGTCATCAGCCGGGTGGCATTGTCGGTCACCCGGGCCGACGGTCGGGTCGTGCCGGCCGGCTACACCTTTGCCCTGCCGGCTGCCGCACCCGGCCCCGTCCGTTTCGCGCTCGCGACCGCCCTCGACCGCGTCACCTGGGACGGCCAGCCTGCCAGCGAGATCACCCTTACGCTGGCCGGCATCACCGATCTGCCGGGCCGGCAACTCACCCTTTTCGACCTGAACCCGGATAGCCGGGCCCGCCTGCAGGCCACCCTCGATCAGTTGGCTGCCCGCTTCGGCCCCGACGCCTTCCGGTTCGCCTCCCTGACCGACCCGGATAACCCGCTGCCCGAGCGTCGCGTGAGTTGGCGAACGTATAACGTATAACAAGTGATGCGAGATGTATTGCGAACTGCACTGCCACACCTACTATTCCTTCCTCGACGGGGTCTCCTCCCCTGAGACGCTGCTCGAGCGCGCCGTCGCCCTGGGCATGCCCGCCCTGGCCATCACCGATCACGACGGTCTGTACGGCGTCGTATCTTTTTGGCGGGCGGCCCGCGCCCTCGGTATCCGCCCGGTGATCGGCGCCGAGTTATCTTTGGCCCATGGCTCGCACCTGACCCTGTTAGCCGAGACCCAGGCGGGCTATGCCAATCTCAGCCGCCTGATCAGCCTCGGCCACCTGCGCCGCCGGGGCGAAACCTTTCCCGGCCTCCCCACCGCTTCCGCCTCCCCGCTTCCGCCGCCTCCCTCACCCGCGCGCGGCCGGGATATCCCGCTGCCGCTCAGCATCGAGGATCTCGCCGCCCATTCGGCCGGCCTGCTCTGCCTTTCCGGCTGCCGCCAGGGCGCCGTGGCCCAGGCCATCCTGGCGGGGGATGAAGAACGCGCCCGGCGGGCCGCCCTCAGATTGCGCGCTATCTTCGGGCGCGACCGTCTGTGGATTGAGCTGCAGCACCACTGGCTGCCCGACGACGCCCTTCTGAACGCCGGTCTCCTGGCAGTCGCCGCCTGGGCCGGGCTGGACGTCGTTGCCACCAACGACGTCCACTACGTCGCCAGCGAAGATCATCGCCTGCACGACGTGCTGACTGCCACTCGACATAACCTGCGGTTGGCCGAGCTGGGCACCTTGCAGCGACCGAACAGCGAGTATTATCTGAAAGGGGAGCGTGAGATGGCGGCCCTCTTCGCCGAGCGCCCGGATGCGCTCGCCGCGACGCAGGCCATTGCAGAGAGATGTAGTGTCTCATTGGACTTCTCCCGGCGCGATGGCTCCCTGTCCCCGCGCCGGCTGCCTGCCTTCCCGGCCCGTACCGGCGATTTTCCCTACGGGATTCCGCCCGGCGAGACCGCCTTCAGCGTCCTCCACGGACTGTGTCACCAGGGACTGCGTGTCAAATACCATCCCGTGACGCCCCAGGCCGTGCGCCAGCTTGCCCACGAGCTGAGCGTCATCGAGGCGACCGGCCTGGCCGATTACTTCCTGATCGTCTGGGATATTGTGCGCTTTTCCCGCTCCCAGGGCATCCGTTGCCAGGGTCGTGGCTCGGCCGCCAACTCGCTGGTGGCCTACCTGTTGGGTATCACCCCCGTCGATCCCTTGCGCTATGACCTGCTCTTCGAGCGTTTCCTGAGCGATCGCACCGATACGATGCCCGATATTGACATCGACTTCGCCGCCGACCGGCGCGACGAGGTGATCACCTACGTTTACGAGCGTTACGGCGTCGACCACGCCGCCATGGTGTGCAACGTCGTCACCTACCGCGAACGCCTGGCAGCCATCGATTGGGAACGGGCGTTCGGGGAGAAGGTAGAAAGCCCAAAGATCGAGGCCACGTCTCGGGCTACGTCTCAGGCTTCCTTCACGCACCACGCTTCACACAATACCGTCCCTTCATCCTCCACCCTTTCTGCTTCCTCCTTGATCGGCCTCCCGCGCCATATCTCCGTCCACGTCGGCGGCATTCTCATCACTGCCCAACCGCTGGTCGAGGTTGTGCCGCTGCAGCCTGCCGCCAAACCGGGGATCGTGGTGGCGCAGTGGAACAAGGACTCCGTCGAGGATGCCGGCCTGATCAAGATCGACCTGTTGGCTTTGCGCACCCTGGGTATGGTTACCGAGGTGTGCCAACTCATCGATAAGCAGCCCTTCTCATCGGCGCAGCCGGGAGGCCCCGCGGGACCTTCGGACGGGAAACTGGCTGGGGCTGACCGCTGGGCCGAGCGTTGGGCCGAGCCGCCGCGCAATGCGGAGGGCGAGATTGACCTGGACGCGCTGCCCCTGGACGATCCCGCCGTCTATCGCTTGCTGCTCGAGGCCGACACTATCGGCTGTTTTCAGGTTGAGAGCCGGGCCCAATCCCAGATGCTGCCCCGTCTGAAGCCCACCTGTTTTCCGGATATCATCATCCAGGTCTCGATCGTGCGCCCCGGCCCCATCATGGGTGGCATGGTCCACCCTTACTTGCGCCGCCGCGCCGGCCTGGAGCCGGTGACCTATCTCCACCCTCGCCTGGAGCCGATCCTCAAGGAGACGCTCGGAGTGATCATTTTCCAGGAGCAGGTGATCCGCGTGGCGGTCGCGCTGGCCGGCTTCACACCCGGCGAAGCCGACATGCTGCGCCGGGCCATGAGCCGCAGCCGTTCGGCCGAGGCGATGGACGCGCTGCGCGAACGCTTCATCGCCGGGGCGCTGGCCAACGCCGTCGAGCTGCAAGTGGCCGAGGAAGCCTTCTCGCAACTGCAGGGCTTCGCGACCTACGGCTTTTGCAAGTCCCACGCGGCCGCCTTTGCCCTGGTCGCCTACCAGACCCTCTGGCTCAAGGCCCATTATCCCGCCGAGTTCTATTGCGCCCTGCTCAACCAGCAGCCGATGGGTTTCTACTCACCCGAGGTCGTCGTCAACGACGCTCGCCATCACGGCTTGACCATCTTGCGCCCGGACGTGAATGGGAGCCTGGATGAGTGTACGCTGGAGAGCACTAGGCTGCCCAGCAGCCCGTCCCCTTCGCCCTCGTCCCCGGCCCTCCGTCTCGGCCTGCGCTATCTGCATGGTCTCGGCGAGGCCGGCCGCGCCCGTCTCCTGGCTGCCCGTGGCGCCAAACCCTTCCTCGACCTGGCCGCTTTCTGCCGCCGCACGCGCCTGCCCAGGCCGTTGATCAGGGATCTCATCCGCGCCGGCGCGCTGGACAGCCTGGCCGGCGAGGCGCCCGTTGACCGGCCCTCGCCCCCCGCGCGCCGCCAGATGCTCTGGGCGCTGGGCGACTTGCGCTATGAGGAAGAGGCCTTGTTGGAAGAGCCCGCCACCCCTGTGGATCTGCCCCCCCTGGAGGAGGGCGAGGTGTTGAGCTGGGACTACGAGCTGCTGGGCCTGTCGCCCGACGATCATCCCCTGCGCCTCTGGCGCGCGCGCCTGGCGGCGCGCGGCGTGCTCACCGCCGCCGAGCTGGCGGATCAGCCGGCCGGGCGCATCGTCCAGGTGGCGGGGTTGGCCGTCGTGCGCCAGGCGCCGCCCACCGCCAAAGGCCATCTTTTCATCACCCTGGAGGACGAAACCGGCCTGGCCAATCTGATCATCCGCCCCGATCTCTACCAGCGCGAGGAAGCCGTTCTGCACAACTCGTCGGTCCTCCTGGTCGCCGGTC
>JADGQF010000194.1 GCA_017882045.1 Anaerolineales bacterium | reverse complement strand
CCGCAACTCGTGGCCAATTACCGATCCCGCCCCATTGCCGGTCGGAAAGGCCACATCGGATTCTGGCACACAAAAACCGGCTTCGTAAGGGGCTTAACATGCTCGCAGACTGCGGGCAGTGCCGCCTGCCCAGCCTTTCACAAGGAGAGGATCACTGATGGACGAACTGATCAAGCAAGTCACCGAACGCACCCACATCTCGGACGATCAGGCGCGGACGGCCATTCAGACCGTGGCCGGCTTTCTCATGGAGAGGTTACCGCCCCAGATGGCCGGGCAGGTGGACGCCGTGCTGAGCGGCTCCGCGCCCAACCTGGGCGATGCCGCCAAGGGCCTCGGCGGCCTGTTCGGGCGCTGAGCGCCGCCGGCAGCCCTTTTCGGCCCCGCCGAGGGGCTTGGCCCTTGTGAAGTTGAGCCTGGGATCCCGCTGGTTTGGCAGCGGGATCTGTTTTTGTAGCGGTCTGAGGCCAGACAGCCCGGCTGTGGCACGGCCGCGGCGCAGCAGCGCACGTCGTTGACGCTCCCCGCGCCGGATGTTACAATGCCGGGCAAGGGAGAATTCTGGCGCATGGATGACCGGACCAGTCTGCTATGGCCGCCCGCCTACCGCGCGGGCGAAGCCGCTTGCGGCGCCGAGTTGGACGCCCGCTGTGTGCGCGACATCGGCCTCGCCGCGCTGGTCGACGCCCTGGCGCCGGAGGCCGCCGACCGCCCGGCCGTCGAGCAGGTCCTCCTCAAGCTGTGCAGCGACCCCGAGGTCATCCGCTACCGCCAGGCAGTGCTCGAAGACCTGCTGAACCGGCCTGGCCTGGCAGCGCGCCTGGGCGCGCTCCTGCCCGCCATCAAGACCCTGGCCGGTTACGACCGGCGCTGGATCAAAGAGCGCAACGTGCTGGCCGAGGTGGCCTGGCGGCTGGGCGAGCTCGAAACGTTCGTAGAGATCGTGCAACAACTGGCGGCGGCGTTTGCAGACGCCGGCCCACTGACCAGCGGCTCGCAGACGACCGACTCGCAGGCGGGCGTCCAGGAGCCGGATGGCCCGCCGCAGGGCGGCCCGGGACCGCTGGGCTCGGAGGCGCTGCGCGCCCTGAGCCTGAAAGTGGCCGCCATCGCGCAGGACCCGGCTTTCGGGAGCCTGGTGCGCGAGCTGCCCGGGCTGCTGGCGCAGTTGCGCGCCACCGCCAGCGTCACCATCGGCGTTAACCTCAACGAGCGACTCCAGCCGGTCGAGGCCACCTTGCTCGCGGTCAACGACCAGAAGTTCCGTGGCCAGTCGCTGCTGCGCCGCCTGTTCGGCGCTGACATAGACGAGTGGCAGGGCATCGCCCCGCTGCACGGTGTCCCGCAGTCGGGCGCCGCCGGCGCGCCCTACCCGGGCGTACCCAACGATCCGATGCTGGTGCCGCTGTTCCGCGATCTGGCCCTGGTGCTCGAGAAAGCCGCTCTGCCGGTCGCCCAGACGCTCAAGCACTACGCCGGCATCAACGGCGATTTCCTGGCCGGCCTGCGCCAGGAGCTGCCGTTCTACCTCGGCGCGGTGCGCCTGATCGGCTGGCTGCGGGCGCGCGGCCTGCCGGTCTGCCGGCCCGAGCTGGCGCCGGCCGATGAACGCGTCTGCTACGTCCGGGAGAGCTACAACGTCGACCTGGCCCTCTACCTGGGGGGTCGCGCCGGCCCGGCAGGCGCCGACACGGGCACGGCCGGCGCGACCAGCGCCGGCAGCGGCGTGGTCACCAACGACATCGCCTTCGGTCCCGAAGGGCGGATCATCATCCTGACCGGGCCCAACCAGGGCGGCAAGACGACCTACATCCAGGCGATCGGCCTGCTGCAGGTGCTGGCGCAGGCCGGGCTGTACGTGCCCGGGCGCGAGGCGCGCATCTGCCCGGTCGACGGCATTTTCAGCCA
Source organism: Anaerolineales bacterium (assembly GCA_017882045.1). Classification (GTDB taxonomy): domain Bacteria; phylum Chloroflexota; class Anaerolineae; order CG2-30-64-16; family CG2-30-64-16; genus JADGQF01. The sequence continues at coordinate 7,046 of JADGQF010000194.1, read as the reverse complement.
CTTCCCGGTCGAGGAAAATCTGGCCGGCGCGACCGGGCGCTTCGGCGATGAGGCAAAGCGCCTGCACGAGATCTTCGCGCGCGTCACCCGCCACAGCCTCGTGCTGCTGAACGAATCGCTCTCGAGCACAAGCGCCGGCGAAAGCTTCTATGTCGGGCAAGACATCCTGCGCGCCCTGCGCCTGCTCGGCGTGCGCGCCATCTTCTCAACCCACCTGCACGAGCTGGCCGCCGGCATCGAGGAGCTCAACCGGGCCGAGCCGGGCGACAGCCGCATCGTCAGCATGGTCGCCTCGTCGGTGGCCCAGGAGCCGGGCGCGCGCAGCTTCAAAGTGGTGTTCGGGCCGCCGCTCGGCCGCAGCTACGCGCGCGAGATCGCGCTGCGCTACGGCGTCAGCTACGACCAGTTGCGCGCGCTGCTACAGGAGCGCGGCGTGCTCGACAGAACGGGCGGTTAGAAACCGGAACGGGCGGTTGGAAACCGGAACCGGCGGTTAGAAACCGCAGCAACCCTTGCAAAGACGGCCTGCGCCGTCTGGCGGGAACGGACGACGCCGTTTCTGCAACCCTGCGTCGCCCGAACGGGCGAAGTCGGTGCCGCCAGCCTGCGGAGGCAGGCTTTGCGAGGGTGGCCGCGACCTCGGTCGCCAGGCACGCCCCGCCCCCGTTACTCCGGCCGCGCCGTGTACAAGGCCAGCCGGTTCCCGGTCGGGTCGCTGAAAACGGCGAACCAGCCGAAACCCGGGATCTCCGTCGACGGCATGACTGTCTGGCCGCCCCGGCTCTCGATGCGGCGCAGGTCGGCGTCGATGTCGTCGCTGTACAGGTACACCAGCACGTCTCCCGGCTCGTACATCTCGCCCAGGTCGGGGAAGCCGCCGCCGATGTTCCCCGTGGCGAACGTGGTGTAGTTCATCGGCGGGCCCATGTGCTCGAACTCCCAGCCGAACAGCTCGTTGTAAAAGTGCGCGGCCGCCTCCCGGTCCGCGGCCGGGATCTCCATGTGCACGATCTCGCGGCGCGCAGTGGAGGCCGCCTTGGGGGCCTGGCCAGCCGCCTGGGCGCCCGCTGCGGCAGCGCTGGCCTCCGGCATCAAGCCCAGTTGCGCGAGCAGCGTCATCATGTCCCAATGCACCCAGGCGCGCATGATCCGGCCGCCTCCGACCTTGTAAGTCGTGCTGCCGTAGACCGTCGCCTGCTTCTTGGTCGGCGGGATCGTCTGCCCGTTCGGGGTGGCCAGCGGGCCATCGTGCGTGCCGGTCGCCTTCCAATCCACCACCACGAAATCACCCTCGGCAATGAAGCGCTCAAAGTCGAAAGTCAGGTCAGGGAAGGCGGTGATAAAGCTCTGCTGATAGGCGCGCGTTTGCTCCTGGTTCATCGGCGCGGGCGCGCCCGGCGCCTCGCCCGCAAAATCGTCGCTCAGGAAGCCGATCCAGGCGTCCAGATCGTGGTCGTTGAAAGCCTCGAACTGATCGATGACCAGTTGTTTCAGATCCATCACGTTCAGTTGGATGGCCCCAGATGGGCGGTTGAGGGTCGCTCGGATAGCTGGATAATGGCGCGGCATGCTGCTCACTCCTTCCTAAACTGACAGGTCGAAGATCAGGTGGTTTGACGAGCTTGCTCTGACAAGCTTGCTTTGGCGAGCCTAAGGTAATTTATGATACATAAGGCCAGCGTGGGCATAGTTACAGTCGCGGCATACTCATGCTTAAAAATCAGCGCAAACCCTTGACAAAGCCCGCTGGAAGTGGTATGTTCTCTTTGCCAATGAGAAATCAGCCAAGCTACTAACAAGGTTGATGGACCTGCGGTGAAGGAGCCCCGAGAGATCGGAAGGCGCTCTAAACTCGAAATGGCCCTCAAAAGAGGGGACTCGCTGGTAGGCCTGGTAAGTGCACTTCACTGAAGGTGGAGATCCAGAGCATAACCATCAAAGCGAGCCATTGATGAGACAGAGCCGCCCGAAGGTTGCTTGGGGCCCTTCTATTTAACGTCTCGACGCGCCAAATGGCGCATCCCCTCCGCACCATCCGGCCCTTCCGCCCGCGCGCCCGCCGTGCTAAGCTGAACCCACTCTATCTGCCTGGGAGTCTAAGGGATGCAAACGCACGGCGTTCCGAGCGGCCGCAGCTTACTCATATTCCTGTGTTGCCTCGTCCCGCTGGCCGCCCTCGGCGCCACGCTCTTCCTGCACACGCCCAGCGCCCTCACCGGCACCATCGCCCTGCTCGTGCTCCTGCCCATCGCCTACCGGCTGCTGGCCGAAACCTAGCACACCCCCTGCGTAGTCGCGACTTCAGTCGCTCCGGACGCCGCCTCGCTCAGCCCCCACCTCCCCCGCCTTTGATGCCGCCTTCTGTCAACGAATACACGTCCAACAGGGCGTCCACCTGCTCGGGCGGGAGGAGGCCCTTCTCGACTACCACTTCCTTGATCGTTTTTCCGGTGGCCATGGCTTCCTTGGCGACCGCGGCGCCGTTGAGGTAGCCGATGACGGGGTTGAGCGCCGTGACGAGGATCGCATTGCGCGCCAGCCAGCCGCGCGCCTTCTCCCGGTTGGCGCTGATCCCGGCCACGCAGCGGGTCGTGAACGCGTTGATCGCTCCGATCAGGACGTGCATTTCCTCGAACAGGTTGTGCGCGATGATCGGCATCATGACGTTTAGCTCGAGTTGCCCGGCCTGCGCGGCCAGCGAGATCGCCAGGTCGCAGCCCTGAACGTGGAAACAGGCCATGTCCAGCATCTCGGCCAGCACCGGGTTAACCTTGCCGGGCATGATGCTCGAGCCGGGCTGCAACGCAGGCAGACGGATCTCGTCCAGCCCCGTCGCCGGCCCGCTGGACAGCAGGCGGAAGTCGTTGGCGATGCGCACCAGCGTGACGCAGAGCGTGCGCAGGCTGCCCGAAAAGTCGGCCGCATCGGCCTGGCTCTGCATCGACTCGAACAGGTTGCCGCTCGAGCGCAGCGGCTGGCCGGTGAGCGCGCTCAGCCGCGCCAGCATGCGCGCGTGGTATTCGGGATGGGCGTTCAGCCCGGTCCCGGTCGCCGTGCCGCCGATGCCTAGCCGCCGCAAGCGGTCCGCCGCCGTCGCCACGCGCTCCCGGTCGTTGCGCACGGCCTGCGCATAGCCGCCAAACTCCTGCCCCAGCCGCACCGGCACGGCATCTTGCAGATGCGTGCGCCCCGACTTCAGCACGTCGTCGAACTCCAGGGCCTTGGCCTCCAGCGCATCCGCCAGGCCGTCGATGGCGGCCAATAGCTCGTCCAGCCGCCACAGCACGCCCAGGCGGATGGCGGTCGGGATGGTGTCGTTAGTGCTTTGCGCCATGTTGACGTGGTCATTTGGGTTGACCGGCTTCTTGGGCGCGTCCAGGGGCAGGCCGAGGATCTGGTTGGCCCGGTTGGCGAGCACTTCGTTGACATTCATGTTGTGGCTGGTGCCCGCGCCCGCCTGGAAGGGGTCGACCACGAACTGGTCGCGGTGCTGCCCCTCGATCACCTCCTGCGCCGCCTGGACGATCGCGTCCGCCAGCTTCGGGTCCAGCAGGCCCAGGTCACGGTTGACCTCCGCGGCCGCGCGCTTGATCACCGCCATCGACCACACGAAAGCCGGGTACGGGCGCATGCCGCTGATCGGGAAGTTCTCCACCGCCCGCTGCGTCTGCGCCGCGTAGAGCGCGTCCGCCGGCACCCGCACCTCGCCCAGCGAATCCCGTTCGATCCGATAACTTTCTGGCATTTCTGGCATCGCGTAAGACATAGTGTCCAAACCTCCTCTTGCCGTTTTTCGCCCCAGCCGCTAACGGCCGCCGAGACCGGCCGCCGTCACCGGCCTATGATACTCCGCCTGCCCGGCCCGGCACAGTAATTCAGGAAGCGATCTGATTGTCTGGTCGCATACGGGCGGGCCGGGCGCGAGGGGGTATAATGCAGCACGGACAGGCCAGACGCTCGCCTTCAGCGAAGGCGTGCTGCTGGGCCAGGAAGATTTCGTGGCGCTGTTTGAGGTGCTGGCCAGGCTGGCCGGCGACGAGTAAAAACGAGTAAAAAGGAGGAACATGCAAAACACTCAGAACACACAAGACGCTCAGACCAGGGGCGGCGCAGGCGCCCGGCCGGCGGAGGCCGCCGGGCTGCTCACCATCGGCGACGACCTGCCGGTCTACCGCCTGGGCTTCGGCGCGATGCGCATCACCGGCGAGGGCATCTGGGGACCGCCGGCCGACCGGGAGCAAGCGCGGGCCGTCCTGCGGCGCGCAGTCGAGCTGGGCATCAACCTGATCGACACGGCCGACTCGTACGGGCCGGACGTCAGCGAGACGCTGATCGCCGAGGCGCTCTACCCCTATCCCAAGGACCTGGTGATCGCGACCAAGGGCGGGCTGGAGCGGACCGGGCCCGGCGAGTGGCCGCTCAACGGGCGTCCCGAGCACCTGCGGGCCGCGCTGGAGGGCAGCCTGCGCCGCCTGCGCCTGGCGCGCATCGACCTCTACCAGTTCCACCGCCCGGACCCCAAAGTGCCCTTCGAGGACTCGGTCGGCGCGCTGGCCAAACTGCGCTCCGAGGGCAAGATCCGCCACGTCGGGCTGTCGAACGTCACCGTCGACGAGCTGGCGCGCGCCCAGCGGATCGTGCCCATCGTCAGCGTGGAGAACCAATACAACCTGGGCCGGCGCCAGTCGGAGCGCATGACGCACCAACAGTCCGAGGAGATGATCGATATCTGCGCGCGCCAGGGCATCGCCTTCTTCCCGTGGAACCCGCTCTCGCTCGGCGACCTGGGCCGGCCCGGCGGCGCCGTCGCCCGGGTGGCCGCCGCCCACGGCGCCACGCCGCAACAGATCGCTATCGCCTGGCACCTGCAGCGCGCGCCCGTCACCCTGCCGATCCCCGGCACGGCCCGCGTCCCGCACCTCGAAGAGAACGCGCAGGCGGCCCGCCTGCGGCTGAGCGCCGAGGAATACCGCGCGCTCGACCTGGCGAGCCAGGGATAAAGAAGCACTTACCCTATGCTCCGGGCAGCAGCTCCTTGGCCTGCTCGGAGTGCATGGGGCGGTTATAGATCGGCGAGCCGGGCCGTTGCTTGCGGCTGCCCTCGTGCAGCGAGCCGGTGTCGACCGGGGCAAAACCGATCTCCTGGATCAGGCCCGCCACAAGGGCCTTATCGTCCGGGGCATCGCCGGCGACGAAGATCACCAGGCGGTCGTCGAGCGGGGCGTCCGGCCGCCCCTTTGACGCCAGCGTCTCATAGTAGATGGTATTGAAGGCTTTCACCAGGCGCGCAGCCGGCAGGCGCAGGGCCAGCTGCTCGCTGGAGGTAAAGGTTTGGGTATCGATCTGGCCGTCGCGCTCCGGGTAGTAGTTCATCGCGTCGATCACGATCTTGCCGGCCATGTGGTCGAAGGGCAGCGCCTCGTAGCCGCCGAACGGGATCGCCAGCAGCACCACCTCGCCGAAATCCGCCGCCTCGGCGGGCGTCGCCGCGTGGGCGTTGGGCCCGATCTCGCCGACCAGGCCGGCCAGTGACTCGGGCCCGCGCGAGTTGGCGAGCGCCACCTCATGCCCGGCGCGCGCCCAGGACCTGGCCAGCGTCCCGCCGATATGCCCCGAACCGATGATGCCGATGCGCATTTTGGCTCCTCCTCGTCAGTATTGGCTGCATTATCGCCCGGCTCCCCCGCCGGGCGCGTAAGCCAGGATGCACATGGGCCAGGCGTTTTTCGGGACGATTCTGGAGTAAAATAGAGCTGCGTCCAGCCGGAGGGTCGGCACTGCGACTTCCTACCTGGATAACGAAAGGCATTGATCATGCAGCAAACTTCATCCGGCAACTGGCCGATCCTCAACCACTACACGGGCGAGAACCTGCGCGATATCGCCTTCCCACTCTCCGGCATCGGCACCGGCGGCATCGCGCTCGGCGGGCGTGCCGAGTTGAAGGACTTCGAGCTCTTCAACAAGCCCGACAAGGGCCTCGACCCGCCCTATTGCTTCTTCGCGCTGCGCACGCAGGTCGAAGGGCAGCCGGCGTCAACGCGCGTGCTCGAGGGTGTGCAGGGCCCGCCCTACAGCGGCGCTTTCGGCGCCACACCGCCGGGCGCCGGCTTGCCGCGCATGCGGGACATCGCGCTAGACGCGGCCTACCCCTTCGCGGCCTATACAATGACCGACCGTGACTGCCCGCTGGCGGTGCGCCTCGAGGCCTTCAACCCGTTCATCCCGCTCGACGTCGATCGCTCGAGCCTGCCGCTGGCGGTGCTGCGCTACGTGCTGAAAAACCCCGGCCCGGCGCCGGTCGAGGCCTCGCTGGTTGGCAACCTCTACAACTTCATCGGCCACGAGGCGGGCGGCGGCCCCCTGATCTCCTACGGCTTCCGCAGCCTGGGCCAGCTGCTGGGCGGCAACGTCAACGACCCGCGCGCGGCCGAGGTCGCCGGCCTGCCCCTGCGCGGCCTGCTGCTGCGCTCCGAGAACGTCAAGGCCCGCTCGCCGCAGGACGGCACCCTGGCCCTGGCCGTGCTCGCCGCTGACGTGACCGTCAAGCGTTCCTGGGGCGACACGCGCTGGAACCGCCACCTGCTCACCCTGTGGGACGACTTCAGCGCCGATGGGCGGCTGGACGACACGGCGGACCCGGCGCCAAGCCCCGAAGGCTACGGCCAGTTCGCCTCGCTGGCGACGTCGTGCACCGTCCCGGCGGGCGGCGAGGTCGCGCTGACCTTCCTGATCACCTGGCATTTTCCGCACCGGACGGCCCAGGGCTGCGGCTGGGAAACCGTCGATCCGCAGGGCGGCTGGGTCGGCAACTACTACGCCACCCTCTACACAGATGCCTGGGACGTCGTCGAGCGCGTCGCCCCTCAGCTCCCGCAGCTCGAGGCCGACAGCCTGGCTTTCACCCGCCTCTTCCTGGCCGGCAACCTGCCGCAGGCGGTCAAGGAGGCGGCCCTCAACAACGCCTCGATCCTGCGCACGCAGACCTGCTTCCGCACGGCGGACGGCGGCTTTTTCGGCTTCGAGGGCTGCGCCGATAACCAGGG
>JADGQF010000193.1 GCA_017882045.1 Anaerolineales bacterium | reverse complement strand
CGCCGCCGCACCCTTCGTGCTGTTTCTGCTCGGTCTGCCCATCATCAAAGGCACACCCCTGGCCCGCCGCCCGAAGGAGTTTGAGCGCTTCCTGAAGTTCGCCACCGTCGGCGTGATCGGCATGGTGATCGACTTCAGCGTTCTCAACCTGATGCACCTGAGGTTTGGCCTCAGGTTGGAATGGGCCAACGCGATCTCCTTCAGCACCGCCGTCCTGAGCAACTTCACCTGGAACCGGCTCTGGACTTTCCCCGAGAGCCGCCAACGGCGCCTCGGCAAGCAGCTCGGCCAGTTCGCCCTGGTCAACGTCATTGGGCTGGCGATCAACACCGCCCTCCTGCTGGGTCTCGATAAGCTGCTCTCAGGCTTCATTGCCGAGCCCTGGAGCTACAACCTGGCCAAAGCCTTCGCCATTGGCGTCGTGCTGTTCTGGAACTTCTTCGTTAACCGACTTTGGACCTACAAAGGCATCCAATAAGCCCGTGCGCATCACTATCGACTATACCCCGGCCTTGCGCCAGAGCGCCGGTATCGGCCGTTACACACGCGGCCTGATCGGCGCCCTGGCCGCGCTCGATCGCCAGAACCAGTACACCCTTTTCTGCGCCGGACAGGCTCCGGGCGCGGGCCCGACTGACGGGGCCAGCTGGCCGCCCAATTTCCGCGTCCGGGTGGTCCCCTGGCAGGCGCGCCACCTGGGCATCGCCTGGCACCGCTTGCAGCTGCCGCTGCCCGCCGAGTGGCTGGCCGGTCCCACGGACCTTTTCCATTCGCCCGACTTCACGCTCCCGCCGCTGGCCCGCGCGCGCGGGGTCGTCACCGTCCACGACCTGTCTTTCCTCACCGTGCCCGAATGCGCCGACCCGCGCCTGCGCGCCTTCCTGGAGCGCGCCGTGCCCGGCGCAGTCCGGCGCGCGCGCCGGGTCCTGGCCGACTCCGCCAGTACCGCCAACGATCTCAACCGCCTCCTGGGCGTGCCCGCTGAGAAGATCAGCGTCGTCCCGGCAGGCATCGAGCCGCGCTTTGAACCGGTGCGCGATCCCGCCTGCCTGGCACGCGTGCGCGCCCGTTACCGCCTCCCGGAACGCTTCATCCTTGGCCTGGGCACCCTCGAGCCGCGCAAGAACTTCGTGCGCCTGATCCAGGCCTACGCCGAGCTGCAGCGCCGGGCGCCGCTTCCCCAGAACCTGGTCATTGCCGGGGGGCCAGGTTGGCTTTATGAGGGCATCTATGCAGAGGCCCGGCGCCAGGCAGCGCCAGAGCGCATCTGCTTCCCCGGGTTCGTGGCCGATGAGGATCTGCCCGCCCTGTATACCCTCGCGGACGCCTTCGCTTTCCCGTCGCTCTATGAGGGCTTTGGGATACCGCCGCTCGAGGCCATGGCCTGCGGCACCCCGGTGATCTGCGCCAATAATTCCAGCCTGCCGGAGGCGGTCGGCGATGCGGCCTTGCTGGTCGACGCCACCGACGTCGGCGGCCTGGCCGGCGGCTTGCTGGGCCTGCTGGGGGATGGCGCCTTGCGCGCCCGTCTGGTGACTGCGGGTCTCGCACGCGCCGGCCGTTTCACCTGGTCCGACGCAGCCGCCGGTCTTCTGGCGGCCTACCGGCAGGCCATGCTATAATCCGGCCATGCCGCCATCCGTTGCCCGCTTCCCCAACCGTCTGCCGCGTGTCGGCCGTCCGCATTGGCTTCTGCTCGTGTTGGCCGGACTGATCGGCGTCGCCGGCTATTTTGCACCCTGGGTGCCTCATCGCGCGGCCGGCCTGGTCATCATCGGCCTGGATCTGGCGGAGTACGTCAAGTTCCTGCCGGAGGTCATCTCCGGGCAGATCGCGCTGACCCGCGAGTTATTCTACGTCCCGCTGTTCGCCGCGAGCCTGAGCGCCGGCCTGCTGGCCGGGCGGCGCACCCTGCCGGTCCTTGGGCGAGCTTTGCTGGCCCTCGCCGCCATTCCGCTCGCATTGGCCATGTTGCCCCCCGCTTGGAGCCCTACCAGCCTGCGCACGCCCGAATATCGCCTGCAGGTGCTGGCCATCGCCGTCTGCCTGCTGATGTTACCGGGCATTTTCCTCACCCGCCATCTGCCGCGGCGCCTCGTGCTGGTCGTGATCGCTCTTTTGGGGCTCGCCGCCGCACTGGCGCCGGTCAACAGCTTTCTGCTGGTCCGGCCGGCCATCGCTGCCGTGTACAATCACCCGCTCCCGCTCGGCTGGGGCTTCTGGGCGAACCTGCTCGGTTTCCTCGCCCTGTCGGTGGTTGCGATAGCCGACGTCCTGTCCCCTGCTGGGTTCGCCTGAGATACCTTGTCCGTATAGTGCATTGACTACACGAATCAGCCGCGTTTGAGGAATTTGAGCGGACGTCTCACGCGTTTCGTCTCCCCGCCCCCTGGCACCACGCTGATCGATCCGTCGGTCTCCAGCACCGCCATTTCCACGTCACGGATGTTCGCCACCCCATGCTCGCGCAGCGCCGCCTCCAGCATGTCCTCGTCCAGGCTCTCCCGGCGCAGATGCTCCGGAATGACCTGGCCATGGAGCACGAGCAACGTCGGCGTCCCTTCCACCAGGCGCCGCAGCCGGGTCGAGCGCAGACGCAACTGCGCCACCAGCATGTTCCCGACCAGCAGCACCACCGCCGCGATCAGCCCGCCCGTCAGCGACGAGTCGCTCCCTACCATCGCGTTCTGGACGGCATTGGAGATTAGCAACAGCACGACCAGGTCAAATACGGTTAACTGGCCGATCTCGCGCTTGCCGGCCAGCCGCAGCCCGGTCAAGAGACACACGTAGACCAGCACTGTCCGCAGGGCGACCGTCCAGCCGGGCACCTGCATCACAAAGATGTCACGGAATGCGCCCACAGCCCGCCTCTCGATCAGAATTAATGATTGTCGTCGTCAATCCGCCGGGGATCGATCCGCCAATTGCGGACCAGGGAAGGTGGAAACCTGCCGCGCGCGATGCCCGCCGTCAGCTCGCGCACCTGCGTCTCGGCGAGCCGCACGTGCTCGCCGGACAGCAGGCCCTCGCGCGACGCACGCTCGAAAGCATCCTCATTATAGACCGTCACCCGTCCGTCTGGGGCCCGCCAGAGAAAAAGCAGAAGATCCTCTGCGCGGCAGCCGGCCTGGTCGCATACCGGCAGCGTGCAGACGCTCATGCGCGTTCCGGCCGGCGTGCCGTCTGCCGCATAGTAGCGCTCGGTCACCGCGCCGACGAGCCTCAGCCAGAAACGGAACCAGACGTAGCCTTCCCCGGCGATGACAGCGCCCGCCAATCTTAGCGGCTCGGCCACCGCGCCCCAGATTACACGCTCGATCAGCACATCGCCCAGCCACTCGGCTCTGTAGTCCGCCCGCGCGGCCGGGTCGCCCAGCACACCGCTTCTGATCTCAGCCACAGCCACCCTCGCAATCCAAATGCCCACCTGACGATCGCGCGCGGCGTCCGCCTGCCCGTGAGGTTAGCACAGCCACAAACAGAAGTCAATCGCCCTGGGACGCGCAGAGACCAGGTTATGAGCGGAAAGGTCCGCGCCCGCAACCTGGTCTCCTTCAATTATCGGCTGACTGGATCGAGTCTAGTAGCGCCGGCGCCCGCCGGAACCGCCACCGTAGCTGCTCCCTCCGCTCCCGCTGCTCGAGCCCTGCTGGGCTCGGTAGCAGTCCGAGCAATAGACCGGGCGGTCGCCGCGCGGTTGGAACGGCACCTGCGTGTCTTTGCCACACTGCGCGCACACGGCCGGGTACATCTGCCGCTCGCTGCTGCTGTAGCCACCGCTATAGCCGCCACCGCTGCTCTCGCTGTACGACGAGCTGCCGCCACGCGCGGCCTTGCGTGCCGCCCGGCACAGACGGCACCGGCTCGGCTGGCTGAAACCCTTCTGGGTGAAGAACTCCTGCTCGCTCGCGCTGAAGGTGAATTCCTGGCCGCAATCGCTGCATACCAGCGTCTTGTCCTGCATACTGTTCATGCTAACTCCTATAGAATTGTGATTGATTGAAGAGATCCGTTTGCACGAGAAGGAGCAGGAGGCAAGCGCCTTAGAGGGATGGAGTGCTACCTGGTTACTATCGGCCCACGGAATATCATCGACTGTCATAGCCTACCACAGAACGAAGCAAACCACAAATATCATACAAGACCTGATTGCCGCCCCCGCAGGCGCCTGCCGCCTACGTACTAACTGCTTACCCTCAATCGCGTAATAGACACGCATAAGCCACGCTAATATATGCATGCTTCTACGCTTCACAGAGCGACCGCCAAATGGTATATGAATCGGCAAAAGTAACTCCGATTACGCGATCATGCAGTGGACCGTGGAAGCCGGCCTTGGCTTTGGCGTCCTGCCGATTGCCGGCACGCTCCGGCCGAAAGAGCAGGTCCTCGATCTCTTGCGGGCTAACGACGAGCTCACGCAGCAAGACAGGCCCTACTGGGCCGCCCTGGATGCCCGGCTCGAAGCCACTTATAACTAATACAAATACGTCTTATGCGTTCTTGTGATTCAACGCGCCCTGCATTACGGGCACACGCCATTAGAGACAGCTTGCAAGATTTACTCACGAGTGCTATGCTCCCCCATCAAGTGAGCCTGACTTTCGCTTCATCTCACATCAGCAGCGGATAACAGCGCGGCAAGGCATTTTGTTCGTCAACGTTATCCAACGCACAGCCTCGTTCCCGAGGGTGCGCTGTTTCGCCGGGCGGTAATCCCTACGCCGCCGTTCAGACACAGCTTTTACTGAACGGTTCACCAAGTCCCGGATCCCAGGTACGTCTCGACCTACAGTTGGCGGCCACATCGTCGTTGGCCTCCTGTCGCATTGTTGCGCCCGCGCATGGTCTTGCGCCATTTCGACCGCTTGGCAACCCCGCGTCCCGCTTCCGAGCGTGCGCTTCTGAAGCGCCTCGCTTCCGAGCGCCTCGCGCCGGAACTGCCCCCGTCAGGAGGCGGACCGTCTCCAACCTCTAACCTGCAGGTAGCCCGCGCGACGCCCACAGCCGGCACTCAACCGGCCCCCGGGATCGTCCGGGCAAACCGGCAGGCATCCGCTACGCAAAGCGAGGAGCCACCCCATCCAACTCTATGTTTCGCCGAATAATCGCCCGCTCGTCCGGCGAGCGACCTCTTGAGGAAGAATTAGCCCCTGATGCAAAAACGCAAAGGAGATCTATCTCATGGAACAAACGCATCTGTCTGGTCAGCAGCGCGATTTCTGGCTGGCTCTGCTAATCGTGCTGGCGATGGTGTTGGCGCCCTTCAGTTTCGCACCGGGCCACGCCTCCGCCGCCGGCATCAATTACTACGTCAATAGCTCTAGCGGCAATGACGGCAGCTCCGGCACTTCTTCCAGTTCACCCTGGCGTTCCCTTGGTCCTGTCAACAACCGCACCTTCGGCCCCGGCGATGTGATCAATCTCGCACGCGGCTCAAGTTGGACGGGTGGCGGCGGCAACTCGGCAACCTTGACCATCAAGGGCAGTGGCGCCTCCGGCAGTCCGATCACCGTCCAGGCCTACGGCAGTGGCAGCAACCCGACCATCATCAATAACGGCTCCAACTTGTCGCGCGGTATCGTCATCCAGGCCCCCTGGACCGTCGTCCAGAACCTGACCGTGCGTGACGTCCACGAGACGGGCATTTACGCCGGTGGCGGCATCGATCACCTGGTCATCCGCAGCAACGAGATCGTCAACACCGGCTTCGGTATCCGCGTCGACAGCCAGTACAACCTGATCACGGGCAACAACATCCACGACCTGAAGATGATTGTGAACACCCAGGGCGGCGACGACGATTACGGCGCCCAGGCGGTCCTCCTGGAAGGCCCCAACAACGAAGTCTCCTACAACCGGATGACCAACTGCAATGTGCCCAGCTATGACCACGGCATGGACGGTAGCGCAGTCGAGTTCTTCGGCAACGTCGACAACAGCAGCGTCCACCACAACTACTCGTACAATGTCACGGCATTCAACGAGGTCGGCAGCGGCGGCGGCGGCTCGGCGCGCAACGTCCTCATCGCCGACAACCTGATCATCCAGAGCGGGCAGATCGAGGTGATCCATATCGACGGCACTTATGGCAGCACCGTCTCGAACTTCCGCCTGGTCAACAACACCATCGTCGACACCAGCAACGTCGGGGCCTACAGCGCCTTCTACATGAGCGCTACCCCCTCGGACCCCAACATCTTCCTGGTGCGCAACAACATATTCTACATCCGCAACTACCGCTTAATCATGCAAAATAGTGTGCCCTTCGCGCACGACCACAATATCTACACCCTGCTCGACGGGTCCACTCAGTTGGGCTTCAACCTGAGCAGTGGCGAGAGGCTCGTGGATGCGGGGTTCGTCAACGTGAACAGCGGCGACTTCCACCTGAAGGCCGGCAGTGCGGCCATCGACACCGGCCTGAACCCTGCCCCGTATGGCACGGACTACGAAGGCAAGGCAGTGCCGTCCGGCAATAACATCGACATGGGCGCCTTCGAATATGGCGGCTCGGCTCCACCACCCGGGCCCACGCCCACTCCGCTGCCACCCCCCCCCCCGCCGCCGCCCCCCTCGGCCGAAATGCTGCAGAATGGCTCGTTTGAGAGCAGCACAGATCCCTGGATTCTCAAGCTCAACTCATCCGGCAACGCCAGCGTGGCCCTCGATGGCTCGACCAGGGCGGTCGGCAGCAACTCGGTCCGGCTCAGCAACATTGCCGGCGTTGACGCTAACAACGTCCACAACATCCAGTTCCGCCAGGACAACGTCAATCTGTCCGGCGGCAAGAAGTACGAGCTGGTCTTCTGGGCGCAGTCCGATGCCAACCGGACCTTGCAGGCGGTCGTTCAAAAGCAGGACAGCCCCTACACTCTGGATGGCGAAGCGACTGTCAATCTCACCACCACCTGGCAGCGCTTCAGCTACACCTTCACGCCCGGACAAGCCGACACGGTCTTCGCCGGCTTCAACCTGGCAGGCAGCGGCGCGACGGTGTGGATCGACGGCGTGTCCATGCACCCCGCACCCAACGCGGCGCTGACTCGACACGTCTACCTACCCGTGATCGAACAAAAACACAACTAGGCCCCTGCCCCTCACCCCCGTAGGAGCCGGTGGGTGCCGGCTGGGACGGCGGTCCACATCATCGGGGAGAGACGCCTGCGCATGCCGGCCGCGGGCGTCTCTCCCCAAACCTGTATTAAGGAGTACTTATCTTCCGGGCAAAGGCTGGTTTAATATGAGCGCTGATCACCTTCAAGAGAGACCTCAATGCGCTCACTTCACCGATATATCTGGCTGGGGGCGGTGCTGGCCCTGCTGTTGATCGTCGCGATCGTCCTGCAGGCAAACGAACGACCTGCACACCAGGCCGCCACCACCGGGTTCAAGGCGACCCCGGGCGCCCAGCCTCCGACCGCCATGCCAACCACCGTCGAGGCCCCGACAGCCGGTCCTCTTCTCACCGAGACACCCACCGCGCCGCTTGTCGCCGAGCTTCCTACGGTCGTCGCTCCGACCGTTGAGGCTCCGACACTCGCGCCTACGACCACCCAGGCTCCAACCAGAGCCGCTCCCAGCGCGACCGCAACGGCTACACACCAGGCCGCGCCGGCGTCCGCCACCCCCACCAGGCCAAAGCCTACCGCCACGCCTGCCGCGCCGAAGCCCAGACCCACCACGCCGCCCGTGCGCGGCCATGCGTACTACGTGGATAGTGTGACCGGCTCGGACTCCAACTCAGGCGCCTCGCCTGCCGCGGCCTGGCGCAGCCTGGGACCGGTCAACGCCCGCACCTTCGCGGCCGGCGACATCATTAACCTGGCGCGTGGCTCGACCTGGACCGGCAACGGCGGCATTACGGCCGCCCTCGTCTTGAAAGGCGCCGGCGCACCCGGCAACCCAATCACGCTGCAGGCTTACGGCACAGGTCCCGCCCCGGTCATACGCAACCCGGACGACCATAACTTTTCACGCATCCTGATCATTCGTGCCCCTTACACACTCGTGCAGGGGCTGCTGTTGCGTGACGCGCACGAGGCCGGCTTGTTGATCGGCCAGAGCGCGGATCACTCCACCGTCCGGAACGTGGAGGTGACAAACACTGGCTTCGGCATCCGTGTGGACGCCCAATGGACCCTGATTATCAACAATCACGTGCACGACCTGCACATGGTGGTCGACGCATCGGGCGGCAACGTCAGCTACGGCGCGCAGGGCATCGTCGTGCAGGGTCCCAACAACGAGGTCGCCTACAATCGCCTGATCAACTGCTCGGCTCCCAGCCACGAATATGGCAGAGACGGCTCGGCGGTCGAGTTCTTCGGCAACGTCGACAACACCCTGGTACACCACAACTACGCCTTCAACACTCCCAGCTTCAACGAGGTGGGCGGTGGTTCTGCGCGCAACGTGGTCGTCGCGCAGAATATCCTCGTGCAAAGCGGCCAGTTGGAGGTCATTCACCTGACCGGCCCTTATGCCACCACGGTTGACAACTTCCAGTTTGTCAACAACACGGTCTACGATGCATCTGACGCCGGGGCCTTCAGCCTGTTCTTTATCAGCGGCCAGGCGTCGGGGCCGGGCGCCTTTGTCGTGCGCAACAACATCTTCTCGGTAAGGAACTACAGCCTGGCTATGCAGGGCGAATCGCCCTTCACTCACGACCACAACCTTTACCACCTGATGAACCCGGGGATGGATCTCAACTATGCCCTGGGCGCAGGCGAGCGTCTCGGCGATCCCCTTTTCGTGGATCCTCAGGCCGGCGACTTCCGCCTTAAAGCAGCCAGCCCGGCCCTCGGAGCCGGGACTGCCGCTCAGCTTGCCACCAGCATCGCGCCTGCTGTTTCAGGCCTCGCGTTGACGCCGAACCTGGGCGCCGCCCAGCAATAGCGGCGTCGGACCTGGTTCAGCGCCGCCGCGCCAGCCTCCTCTTGATGGCCAGTCGCGCGAGCAGCGGCCCATCCAGCAAGCTCGGCCCGAGATCGTCCGCCGCGAAAATC
>JADGQF010000192.1 GCA_017882045.1 Anaerolineales bacterium | reverse complement strand
GAATCGAAGCAAGAGCTGCAAGAGGTGGTGGAGTTCCTCAAGGAGCCGCAGAAGTTCGCCTCGCTGGGGGCGCGCATCCCCAAGGGCGTGCTGCTGGTCGGCCCGCCGGGCACCGGCAAGACGCTGATGGCCAAGGCCATCTCCGGGGAGGCCGGTGTGCCGTTCTTCTCCGTCTCCGGCTCGGAGTTCGTGGAGATGTTCGTCGGCGTCGGCGCCAGCCGGGTGCGCGACCTGTTCGAGCAGGCCAAGCGCAACTCGCCGTGCATCATCTTCATCGACGAGATCGATGCGGTGGGCCGGCAGCGCGGGGCCGGGCTGGGCGGCAGCCACGACGAGCGCGAGCAGACGCTGAACCAGATCCTGGTGGAAATGGACGGTTTCGACACCGATACCAACGTGATCCTCATCGCCGCCACCAACCGGCCGGACATCCTGGATCCGGCGCTGTTGCGTCCGGGGCGTTTCGACCGGCAGGTGGTGATGGACCGGCCGGACAAGAAGGGGCGCGAGGAGATCCTGAAGGTGCACGTGCGCGGCAAGCCGCTGGAGCCGAACATCAGCCTGGAGACGATCGCGCGCGGCACGCCGGGCTTCGTGGGGGCGGACATCGAGAACCTGGTCAACGAGGCGGCGATCCTGGCGGCCCGGCGCAACAAACGCAGCATTGGCATGGCCGAGTTCCAGGAAGCCGTCGAGCGGGTGATCGCCGGCCCCGAGCGCAAAAGCCGCATCATCGGCGACAAGGAAAAGGAGATCATCGCCTTTCACGAGGTGGGCCACGCCATGGTCCGGCGCATGCTCGAGAAGTGCGACCCGGTCCACAAGATCAGCATCATCAGCCGCGGCATGGCGCTTGGCTATACCATGTCCTTACCGGAGGATGACCGGGTCCTGATCAGCAAGGGCAAATTCGAACACGATCTCAGCGCGACGCTGGGCGGACGCGTGGCCGAGGAGCTGGTCTTTGGCGATGTGACCAACGGCGCCGTCGATGACCTGGACAAAGTCACCAAACTGGCGCGCGCGATGGTCACCCAGTACGGCATGAGCGAGAAGATGGGCCCAATGGTCTTCGGCCAGCGCCAGGAAATGATCTTCCTGGGCCGGACCATCGGCGAGCAGCGTAACTACAGCGAGTTGGTCGCGCGCGAGATCGACAAGGAAGTGCGGCGGATAGTTGCTGAAGCGCATGATCGGGCACACGATATTCTGATCCGCTACGGCGACCTGCAGCGGACCATCGCGCGCAAGCTGATCCAGGTGGAGACGTTGGACGCCGAGGAATTCGAGGCCTTTTTCGCGAATGTGCCGGGCGTTCCGCCTCGTGTGGCCGAGCCCAGCGCCCCGTCGGTGCCTAAGGTGCCGACACGCAGCGGATCGCCCAACTCCGGCAACGAGCGCCCCGGGCAGGCGCCCAACCCGAGACCCGCGCCGGCCTGAACGGAAAGATGAGGGAATAGGGCGGAAGAGGGAATAGGGCGGAAGGATGAAGGCGGTTCCAGAACGCTCCATCCTTCCGCCTTTGTTTGTTAAGCTCAACCGCAGTTTGCAGGTGGAGGAGTCCCGAATGTCTGAATCCAGCCAACAATTCCCAATCGGCCTCGTGGGCGAGGTGAGCGTCAACGTGACCCCCGAGATAACCGCCAAGCACATGGGCAGCGGCGCGGTGCAGGTCTTTGCCACCCCGGAGATGGTGCGGCTGATGGAGAAAGCCGCCGTTGCGGCGTTGCGCGATCACCTGGCGCCCGGCCAGGAGAGCGTGGGCACGCTGGTGAACGTCCGGCGCCTCGCGTCAACCCCGCTCGGCGCCACAGTCACCGCGCGGGCCGAACTGGTTGGGGTCGACGGACGCCGCCTCACTTTTAACGTGAGCGCCAGCGACGGAGTAGATACTATCGGCGAGGGAACACACGAACGCGCGTTGATTGATGTAGAGCGCTTTCAGGCGCGCGCCGAGGCCAAACGGGCGGCTATGCAAAAGGGCTAGATGTCAGACATCCTGCGTGGCACAGTCGAACGCATCACGTATCACAACGAAGAGAACGGCTACACCGTTGCCCAATTGATGCCCGAAGGGCAGTCCTACACGGTCACCGTAGTCGGGAACATGCTCGGCATCAACGTGGGTGAGGCAGTCGCGATTGAGGGCGCCTGGACCGCGCACGCGCAGTATGGGCGCCAGTTCCGCGCCGACAACGTGCGCACCGTGCTGCCGGCAACGATTGCCGGGCTTGAGAAATACCTGGGCAGCGGGTTGATCAAGGGCGTTGGTCCGGTCACGGCGCACCGCATTGTGCGCAAATTCGGGCTGGACACGCTGAAAGTGATCGAGGAGCAACCGAGCCGGCTGCATGAAGTGCTGGGGGTGGGCCCCAAACGGGTCAAGATCATCACTAAAGCGTGGGAGGAACAGCGCCAGATCAAGGAAGTGATGCTCTTCCTGCAGAGCCACAACGTATCCACGGGGCTTGCAGTCAAGATCTACAAGGCCTATGGCGACAACGCGATCGAGATCGTGAAATCGGACCCCTACCGGCTGGCGCGCGAGGTATACGGCATAGGCTTCATCACAGCCGATAAGATTGCCCGCGAGCTGGGCATCGCCCACGATGCCCCGGAACGCGTCGCTGCCGGCGTAGCCTATGTGCTCAGCCAGGCTGCCGACGAGGGGAACGTTTACCTGCCGGCCGAGGAGTTGGCGAAGCAAGCCGGCGAGTTGTTGGAAGTCACGGCAGAACAGGCGATGCAAGGCATCGGCACACTGGCCGAAGCCGAGGAAGTCAGGGTCGAGGGCGGAGCGCCGCCCGGCCGGGCGCCTGCCCCGGCTGCGTTGGCCTCGACGAGCACGGCCGGCAACGGCGAAACACCCGTTAATGCCTCAACATTGCGCCGTGGGCCGGCTGCGCCTCCCGTCCCCAGCCAACAGCCGTCGAACCCAGTCCTGGCCGAAGAGCGGGCGGTCTACCTGACGCCGTTCTACTACGGCGAGATCGGCGTCGCGAATCGCTTGCGGCGGCTGGCCGCCGCCAACGAGGACGGGCTCCAGGTCTTCCAGAACTTCGATTGGCCCGCGGCCTTCGCCGCGCTGCAGGCAAACACGAAGTTCGCGCTCACGGCTCAGCAGCAGGAGGCCGTTCAAGCGGCCCTCACCCACCGGGTGGCCGTTCTGACCGGGGGGCCAGGGACGGGCAAGACGACTACCGTGCGTAGCGTCATCCGCCTCGTAGAAGCGGCGGGCAAGCGCGCTCTGTTGGCATCACCCACCGGTCGGGCCGCCAAGCGTCTCGCCGAGGCCAGTGGACGCCAGGCCAAGACCGTGCACCGCCTTCTGGAATATAAGCCCGGTGAGGGCGTCAGCTTTCAGCGCAACGAGGAAAATCCGCTCGAGACCGACATCCTCATCGTGGACGAGGCCTCGATGCTCGATCTGCTGCTAACAAATAACCTGCTCAAAGCAATCCCCGCCGGCGCACATCTTTTGTTGGTCGGTGATGTCGATCAACTGCCCAGCGTGGGCGCGGGGAATGTGCTGCGGGATGTTATCGAGGCAATCGAGGGAGAACAGGGCGACGGCAGCACGACGGGTATGCGCGGCGCGGCGGTGGTCCGGCTGAACACGATTTTCCGCCAACCCGAGGGCAGCTACATCATCAGCAACGCTCATCGCATCAATCACGGGCAGATGCCGGTGATCGACAATCAGAAATCCCAGGATTTCTTCCTCTTCAAGGAGGAAGACCCGGAGCGTGCCGCGGCGCTGATCGTGGAACTGGTGGGCGAGCGGATCCCGCGTAAGTTCGCCCTGACTCCCGATCAGATCCAGGTCCTCAGCCCAATGCACCGTGGCGAGGTCGGAGTCGCCCAGTTGAATCTGAAGCTGCAGGCCGCGCTCAACCCGCCGGGCCCGGCAATCGTCGAACGACAGGTCGGCGGGCGCGCGTTCCGGGCGGGCGACCGCGTGATGCAGATCCGCAACAACTACGACAAAGACGTCTACAACGGCGACATGGGACGCGTGGAAAAAATCGACCTCGAGGACCAGGTCGTGACGGTACGGATAGACGACCGGCCGATTGGCTATGACTTCCTGGAGCTCGATGAGCTCGCTCACTCATATGCGGTCAGCATCCACAAGGCGCAGGGCAGCGAGTTTCCGGCGGTGGTCATCCCCCTCCTGACGACCCATTACGTGATGTTGCAGCGCAACCTGCTCTATACCGCAGTCACCCGGGCGCAGCGGCTGGTCGTGATCGTCGGCACCACGCGGGCCATCGGCATCGCGGTCACATCTAATCGCGCGCAGGAGCGCTACTCGGGTCTCGCTGAGCGCCTGGAGGCCGAAAGCAAGGCCACCGGTACGCGAAGATCGCAGGTTGTGCTATAATACTCACAATAAAGAGAGAGGCCTTTCTGGCCGGCGCAGCCAGTAGTGCACGTAATTCCGGCCAGATCGAACCTTGACCTGCCTGCATGCCGGAGGTCCTCGATGCCGGTGATCACCTTTTCTCGCGAAATGGGTAGTGGTGGTAGTGACATTGCGCAGGCGGTGGCCGAGCGGCTAGGACTGCGCCTGGCGGGACGCGAAATCATCAATCAGGCGGCCATTCAGGCGGGGGTGCCCGAGGTTGCACTGGCCGAGATCGACGAACTGGGACTGCTCGGCATGCATCCGCGCCCGGCGGCACTGCGCCTGTATCGTGAGACGGCGGCCGATCTGATCGGCAAACTGGCCGGCCAGGGGAACCTGCTATTTATCGGGCGTGCAGGCCAGGTGATTCTCGGCGGACGTCCGGGTGTCCTGCATGTGCGCGTGATCGCCCCTCGATCCATGCGCATCGAGCGTGTGCAGACCCATTGCCATGTGTCACCGGAGGTAGCTACTGCGCTGGTAGACGCCTCCGACCGGAGCCGGGCCGCCTACTTACGCCGCCACTATCGCGTGCGTTGGGACGATCCGTCGCTCTTCGATCTGGTACTGAATATGTCGCAAATAACTATCCCTGCCGCCGTGGAGCTGGTTTGTCTGGCGGCCCAATCCGTGACCCGCGCGGGGACCGAGATAGACGCGTGACCGCTGCTGCCCCAATCTTTGCCCATCCGGTCGAGGCCGAGTTTGCCCGCATCCTGGATTTCTATGGGATCCCCTGGCAGTACGAGCCCCGTACGTTCGCCCTTGAAAACGACGCCCAGGGCAATATGACCGAAGGGTTCAGTCCGGATTTCTATCTCCCCGAACAGGATCTCTATGTCGAACTGACCACCATGCAGGCCCACCAGATCAGGCACAAGAATCACAAGATACGGCGCCTGCGCGAACTGCACCCGGAGATCAATATCAAGCTCTTCAAACGCGGCGACATCCGCAATTTGCTTATCAAGTTCGGCCTGGATGATTATCCCCAACTGCTGGACAACCAACTCTGAGCAAGGAGCAGCCTATGGATACCCCGTTCCTAGCATCGTCCCTGCACACGCCCAACGAGCTGACCAAGGATATCCGCCGGGTGATCTTCAGCGAAGAGGAACTGCAAAGGCGCGTCCGCGAGCTGGCCGGACAGATAAGCGCCGATTACCGAGGCCTGGATCCACTCCTGGTGGGCGTGCTGCGCGGGGTGGTATTCTTTATGACCGATCTAATGCAGGCCATGACCATCCCGGCGAGCCTGGACTTCATGGCCATCTCTCGCTACGACCCGCAACAGAAGAGCAAGGGAGCGGTCCGCCTGACCAAAGACCTGGAGGAGTCGGTCGAGGGCCGGCACCTGATCTTTGTCGAGGACGTCGTCGACACCGGCCTGACCCTCAGTTATCTGCTGCGCGTGCTCAAAGCGCGCACGCCGGCCAGCCTCGAGGTCTGCGTGCTGTTCGATAAGTCCCGGCACCGGCTGGTGGACGTCCCTGTGAAATACAAGGGCTTCGATCTGCAAGACCGCTTTGTGGTGGGTTATGGGCTAGATTATCGGGGAGGCTATCGGCATCTGCCATTCGTAGGCGAGTTAAAACCGGAGCTACTAAACCTGGCATGAGAATGCTGGCATTACCACGCTGAAACATAATGCCTTAACATAGAAGGGCCCCAAGCAGCTTTTATGCCTCTCGACCGACCCGGCAAGTCATCTTCTGGCCCGGAGGCCATCCAGTTTTCTTTACCGTTTCTGCCGTCAATCTCGGTCGAACGACCCTCGACTGTCTTCGCACCGGCACGAATAAAGTACCACCTTTGGGCCAGCGCGTCAAGGGGTTTGCAAATATTTTTAAGGAATTAATAACTGAATATTCCCCCCCGACTGCGCCTATAGACGATGACAAACACCTCATCTGGGAAAGCGTTACCTGTAATACTCTTTAAATCCCAGTATCTCATATATTATCTATCGTAGTCTTAGGCCCTGGGGATATGTGGATAAGACGGAGGGCGGCCCCCCGCCAGGCCCTACAGGCAGTGTGAGGCCGATTAAGTTTGACTAGGGAGCGGGTTCTTCCCAGCATTTCCACGCTTCGGCCTTGGGGATAGTGAGGGGAAAACTTTGGCCGGCCCCGTAGTAGCTTGGGCGGCTGAGTCGCCGTGCGTACCACTACCGCTAGGACGAGGCTGCTGAAGGACCCCGCCATGTAGTTGCGCCCCGCTGCCAGAGGGCTTGGCCTGACGCCGGCCTCATCGGTCTGCTACTGTGGGCAATTGTGCACAATTGCCTTACTTGTCCCCAGGGATATACACAGAGGAGCGCGCTATACAGATATCGTGCTCGGTGCTTGTCCGTTATCCTTGTTTTGGGAATCGGCGGCCAGGCGTGCTATACTCGTTAGTTGGGTGCGAGTAGTTACATCCAGCCGTCCGGCCGCGCACGGGCCTGGACGGCATAAGAAGGGCCTTTGTTACACCAGCAGAGCAAGACAGAGCCGATCCGGGTGATGACGTACAATATTCATCGCTGGGAAGGGCAGGACGGGCGGATCGACGTGAGCCGGTTGGCCAATGTCATCCGGTCGGTCGGAGCAGACGTGGTCGGTCTGAACGAAGTGTTGCACCCTGTAACCTCAAATGCGCGGACCTTCAACCTGTTGGCCGACCTGGCCGATTGCCTGGGGATGCAATATGCCTTTGGTCCGAGCGGCTGGGAGGATTATGGGCCGGCCTGGCAGGGGCCGGTTGGCAACGCATTGCTGAGCCGCTATCCCTTGACCGGTGTGTCTAACACGTGGTTGCCGCGCGCACCCAGCACGAAGCGACGTTCCCTGCTGGGCGCCACCCTGGATGATGGGCCGGCGAAGGGTCTGACCGGCTACGTTACGCACCTGGATCACCTGTTCGAAGGGACGCGTATGCTGCAGATCGCCGGCGTCCTGCGCCGGATGGGCGAGCATAGCCCGCACTTCTTGTGTGGCGACTTCAACACCCCGGGATTTCTCGGTCCGCGTTCGCGTCGCTTGCTGCCCCCGGTGCTCCGGCGAATGCGTCGGGCCGGTTACCAGGATGCATTTCATGTGGTCGGCGAGGGACGTGGTCTTACCTTTCCTTCCCAATCGCCTCTCTGGCGCCTGGATTTTCTCTTCTTTTCCCATCATTGTGCCTGGGGCCTGCGTTCGGCGCGAGCCTTGACCGCTGACGGCATCCAGTACGCCTCGGATCACCGGCCTGTAGTCGTCGAGTGGGCCTGGCCCGAGTCGAACGCCCTGGCCCGTCTGACGTTCGGTGGGCCGGGTGAAAGCGACAGGCATCCTCCATCTGAGACGTAATAAGGACGTCAATGTCAACCCCAAACTCGCCTGAACGCGGGACGCCCGATTGGTGGGAGGCGCGTTATCAGTCTGGCGAAATCCCTTGGGATAGCGGTATCGTGCCGCCCGAGGTCCAGACCCTGGTTGCCTCGGGAATGGCCCGGCGCGGTTGGGCGTTAGACCTCGGCTGTGGCAGCGGTGTCAGCAGTCGCTTTCTGGCCCAACACGGCTTTAGAGTCGTCGGCGTCGACCTTGCGCTCAGCGCGCTGCAGCGGGCCGGTCGGGCGGCGCAAGACCTGGCCCTGCCCGCCTATTTCTGCCTGGCCGATGTTGCCGACCTGTGTTTCCTCTCCATTGAAGCGACTTTGGCCCTGGACATCGGCTGCCTGCATGCGCTGCCGCCCGAACGCCGGGTGGTCTACGCTCGCTCCCTGGCGCAACGGCTGGCTCCGGGTGGACTGTACCTTCTGTATGGCCTGGGGCCTGCGCCCAGCGCTGAAAATGGCGGCGCCGGCGGTCCACCCGGTCTGGCAGCGCAGGATGTGGCCGTCTTTGTCCCGCAGTTCCACCTTCGTTGGGCTCAGCATGGGCGCGATCGCGAACGCGCCTCTACCTGGTACTTGTTCGAGAGAGCCTGAATCCGCCTGAGGTAACAGTTGTTTGCCTTACTTACCATCTGGCTGCCTGCGCTTAGAATGCGGAGAGAAATAAGAGTGCGCAGAGGGCATCGTCACGGAGGTGTGAATGCGTATTGAAAACCCGCTCAAACGGGTGGAAAGGCTTAAACGGGTCCGAAATGTGCCTGGACCCAGCTAAGACGACCGGGTCCCGCCCGGCCAGTTCGTCGCTGGCCGTTCTGTATGACGGGAAGCCTTTAGAGCCCGACCATGGCTATCCATTACGTCTGCTGGTGCCCAAGCGCTATTTGTGGAAGAGCGCCAAGTGGTTGAGAGGCATTGAGTTTATGGCCGGAGACCGTCCCGGCTTTTGGGAGCGCAATGGGTATCACATGGAAGGCGACTTCTGGCAAGAACAGCGATTCGGCTGGTAGAAGAGCGGAGTTTTCAAGCGTGAGGGTAGGATAGTAGCTGTGTTTTGAAGGGCGTGTTAGATCCGAACAAGAGAGGGGAGATGGTCGATTTGGCGCCATCTCCCCTTTTCGCTTTCTTGACCACGCTCACCTTGGGGCTGATCACTTTGGGCTGCGGCCACGCTGCGGGTACAATGGGTCCTCATCAGTGCAATAAACGGCGGCGTCCGCTAACACCGAGAAATGAGGAGGGATCTTGCTGGCAACTGCTGAAGTGGCG
>JADGQF010000191.1 GCA_017882045.1 Anaerolineales bacterium | reverse complement strand
CGGCGACAAGGCCGATGCGCCGGTGGCCAAGTTCGATCAGATAGCGGGTGGCCTCAAATGCCGCCTGCCGATTATCGATGCCGACCAGAGGGGCATCCAGGCCCGGGCAACGCCGGTCGACCAGCACGACCGGCACACCACTGGCCTGCATCCTGGAAAGCAATTCGGCGTTGGCGCCGGTCGGCGCAATGATCAGCCCGTCGACGCGCTTACCCCACATGATCTTGAGGTAGGCAGCTTCTTTGTCCGGCGCCTCATCCGTGTTGCAGAGGATGACCGTGTGCCCCCGCTCGGCACTGGCATCCTGTACCCCGCGCGCCAGCGTTGCAAAAAAAGGCAGCTCGATATCGGAGACGATCAGGCCAATAGAGTGCGTGGCTTTTGTCCGCAGGCTGCGCGCAATCGTGCTGGGGTGATAATTGAGCTGTTGCATCGCGCTGAGGACACGCTCGTGCAGGGGAGCGCTGACGAAGTGCGTCCCATTAATCACGTGCGAGACGGTAGTAGTGGAGACCCCAGCCAGTTCTGCGACGTCGCGGATGCAAGCCATCCATTTCTCCTAGACCAGTGAATCGATTATATCATCGACTAAACGGCGTGTCAAGCTTGTGCACAACTTGCGGTACCCCACTTTGAGAGAGTAGACAACTGACAGAATCGGCAGCTTTAAGGCATTTGGTGGTTTACCACAAACCCAAAGCCTGGAGCTGCCGATGGCCCTAATCACATACGCCGATGACTTGACCTTTGTCCAGAATCTGACACCCACCTGGGTGAAACCGCAGCAAGTCATGCTGGCGCATCTGCTGCAAGCCTTGCATGAGCGACCCAGCCTGTATACGAGCGAGTTGGCGCGCGGCCCTGCCCGATGGTCCGCATAGCGCGCCGGAGCAGTCATTACACGGCCGTCTCAAGCGGCTGAACCGCTTCCTGGACAACCCACGCCTGGACGAAGCGAGCCTTTTTGTGCGCTGGTTTCACCTGGCGGTGCGCTTCAGCGCCGACCTGCCGCAGGCGCCCACGCTGTTGCCGATCCTGCTGGATACGACCTACTTCCAGCCCTTTGCGGCCCTGATCGCCAGCGTGCCCTGTGGTGGGCGGGCGCTGCCCATCGCTTTCACCACTTATCATCAACGAAAGATTGCCGGAGAGGGGCTTGCCGGTGAGTTGGTGGAATCGTTCAGCGCCGTAGCGCGCCTGCAGGGCCGGCAGCAGGGCGCGAGCGCGCTCGTCCATCCAGACGAGGGCCGGCCCCAGCGGTTGCCCGGCCGCGTCGACCGGGACGAAGGTCTCACGCTGGTGGGCGATCGCCAGCCCGGCCAGGCGGCCCGTTCCCACCTGCCCGGCAACCTCCCGCAGCGCGACGGCGCCGTCCGTCCACCACTCCTCGGCGTCCTGCTCATGCCAGCCGGGACGAGGCATGCGCAAGGCTAGGGGGCGCTGCGCCTGCGCGACGATGGAGCCGTGGAGGTCGAAGGCGATGGCCTTGACGGCAGTGGTGCTGGCGTCAAGGCCGATAACGAGCGCGTCAGGCATGGTTCGTGGTCCTATCGAGGGCCGGCACGGTCCGGCGCCGTCTGGCGCGATCTGGCGCGGTCTACCTCGTCACCAGGCGCAGTAGCCGCCGTCGATGATCAGGTCGGCGCCGGTCATGAAGTCGGAGACTTCGCCGGCCAGGAACACCGCCGCGCCCTGCAGGTCGGTCACCTCGCCCATGTGCCCCATCGGCGTCAGCGACATCCAGCGCGGCATGACCTGCTGGCCTTCGGGGGTCGCCAACAGGTCCTCGACCAGGAGGGTGCGCGTGTAACCGGGGCTGATGCTGTTGACCCGGACGCCGCGCGGCGCCCACTCGGCGGCAAGGCTCCTGGTCAGGTGCATGACGGCGGCCTTGGAGGCGTTGTACGCCGCCTGGCACTGGGGCGTGTTGACGATGCTGCCGGACATGGAAGCGGTGTTGATGATCTTGCCGTAACCGGCGGCCAACATCGCCTGGCTCTCGATCTTGGCGCAGACGAACACGCCCGTCAGGTTGACGGACAGCACTTCGTTCCACTGCTCCAGGCTCATGCTCTCTGAAGGCTGCCAGAGCCCGACCCCGGCGTTGTTGACGCCGATGGTCAGCTTGCCCCAACGCGCCAGCACGGCATCCAGCGCGGCCTGCACCTGGTCCTCGCGCCGCACGTCGGCTTCGACGGCCAACGCATCGATGCCCTTGGCCTGCAGCTCGGCCACGACCGATGCGGCCAGGTCCAGGCGCATGTCCAGGATCGCCACGGCTGCGCCAGCCTCGCCCAACGCGTGGGCGTAGGCCCGGCCGATGCCGCGCCCTCCGCCCGTCACCAGCGCCACCCGGCCGTCGAGCCGGAAGCGCTCCAGGATCGGCCTGGCCTCGAGTACTTTGTCAGACATAGGAACGTACCTCCCTTGGCATTAGCTTTGATCTGAGGTGAGTGATGTGTTTGCGGTATCATAGCCGCTATCCGTCGCGCGCGCCAACCGCCGGAGGATACCAATTGACAGCCCTCCGCTCCGCCCCTACAATAAGCGGGCGTTTGAGACAAACACGGAGGAGGGCAGCATGTCGGATCAGACGGTAGCCGCGCTGGCGACGCAGTCAGGGTTGATTGGCGAGGATTTGCGCATCGAGCCGGCCGATAGGCCGATCCTGCGCGGGCTGGCGGCGCAGGTGGCCGAGCTGGCCGCGCGGCCGGTCGAGGCGGAGAAGCGCGAGCTGTGGTACCGGCATAACGCGCTGCAGCCGACGCGCCCGGTGATCTTCTGCGACCCGGAGAACGGCTGGAACGAGATCATCACGCCCGACCGGCTAGGCTGCCGGGGCACGCTGGCGCGCGACTGGGAAATGCGCCTGCGCAAGGAGATCTACTGGGCCGAGGAGATGCGGGACGACCGCGTGACCCAGCCCATCTTCGACGTCGCGCACGTCTACACGGAAACGGATTGGGGCATGCACGAGACGAAGACCGGCGGCGAGGCGGGCGGCTCCTATGTGTGGGACGCGCCGCTCAAAAGCTACGGGGAGGACTTACCCCGCCTGCGCTTTCCGCTGATCCAGGTCGACGCCGCGCAGAGCGCACGCCTGCTGACCTTGGCGGAGGAAACCCTGGGCGACCGGCTGAAGGTGCGCCTCAAGACCGTCTGGTGGTGGACGCTGGGCATGACCTGGACGCTGATCAACCTGCGCGGCCTGCAGCAGATGATGTTCGACATGCACGACCACCCGGACGGCTTGCACGCCCTGATGGCATTCCTGCGCGATGGGACGCTGGCCCGGCTCGACTACCTGGAGCGGAACGGCCTGCTCTCGCTCAACAACGACGGCACTTACGTGGGCTCGGGCGGCTTTGGCTGGACGCACGAACTGCCGGCAGCGGACTACACGGGACACGTGCGCACGCAGGACATGTGGGGCTTCGGCGAGAGCCAGGAGACGGTGGGGGTGTCGCCGGCCATGTACGAGGAATTCATCTTCCCCTACCAACTGCCGCTGCTCGCGCGCTTCGGGCTGAACTGCTATGGCTGCTGCGAGCCGCTGGACAAGCGCTGGCGCCTGGTCGAGCGCTTCCCGCACCTGCGCCGGGTATCGGTATCGCCGTGGAGCAACCTGGAAGTGATGGCCGAGCGCCTGGGCCCGCACTACATCTTTTCGCGCAAGCCGCGCCCCGCCGACCTGGCCATGCCCGCCTTCGACGAGGACCTGGTGCGCCAGGACCTGCGCGACACGATGCAGATCGCCCGCCGCCACGAATGCCGGCTCGAGGTGATCATGAAGGACAACCACACGATCGCCAACGACCCGCGCCGGGTGACGCGCTGGGTGGCGATTGCGCGCGAAGAAGCCGAGCGCGCTTGAGCCGGGAGATGACACCATGCTAATTGACGGGCATGCCCACGTGTTCCAGGCGGTGAACGGGCTGGTGCGGGAGGGGCCGGTGCGCGGGCTGGGGTATGGGCGGATCGCGCTGGGCGAGCGGACGCTCCAACTCTTGCCGCCGTTCAACGAGCGGACCGCTTACACGGCGGAGATGCTCATCGCCCAGATGGATTGGGCGGGAGTGGACCGGGCCTTCCTGCTGCAGGGCACTTACTACGGACCGTGCAACGACTACGCGCGTGAGGCGATCGCCCGCTACCCGGAGCGCCTGGCCGGCGCCGCCTGGCTGGACCCGTGGACGCCCGGCGCACGCCAGGCCTTTGCGGAGACCTTCGCGGATAACCCGGCCGCGCCCGGCTTCCGGGCGGTCAAGCTGGAATTCTCCGTCTCGCACGGTCTCTGGGGTCTGCACCCCGGCGCCCGCCTCGACGACCCGGCGCTGGAGTGGCTGTGGGCAGAGATGGAGCGGCGCGGCCTGGCGCTGACGCTCGACCTGGGGGGCGTGGGCAGCCAATCGTACCAGAGCGGCGCGGTGCGCAAGATCGCGCAGTGGCACCCCGGCCTGAAGATCGTGATCGCCCACCTGGGGCAGCCCACGCGCAAGGCGGAAACCAGCCCGGAGACGTGGGCGCTGTGGCAGGAGCAGATTGACCTGGGCGGCCTGCCGAACATCTGGTTCGACTGCGCCGCGTTGCCCATCTTCCTTCCGGAAGAAGAGTACCCCTACCCGAGCGCGGGCCGCTACCTGCAGCTGGCCGTCGAGCGGATCGGCCCGGGCAAGGTTTTATGGGGCAGCGATCAGCCCGGCCTCCTGGCGGTGCTCAGCTACCCCCAGCTCGTGCGCCTGGCCCACCTGCACACCCAGTTCCTCTCCCCCGCCGAGCAGGCGCTGATCCTGTACGAGAACGCGCGGCTGGTCTACGGAATGTGAAGGACAGGTGCGCCTAGCATAGCTCGGGGAGCAGACGCCGCAGCCCATCGATCAGCGCGTCGGCGTCTTCCTCGGTGTTGTACGCCTGGATGGAGATGCGGATGAGGGTGGTGTCGTGCCATTTGTGGACGGGGACCTCGACACGGTACTCGTCGTACAGGCGCCGGCGCAGCTCGACCGGGTCCACGTCCGGCAGGCGGGCGGTCGACAACTGGGCATACCAGCCGGTCTCGTCCGGGCAGACCGGGACGAGGCCGGTGAGATCGTTCACCCGGCGCAGCGTCGCGCGCAACAACTGGTGGCAACCGGCGCGCACGGCCGGCCAGTCGTGTCCCGCCTGAAACTCGATCGCCGCCGGCACGGCCAGGTAGGCGGCCGCGTCGCGCGTGCCCTGGGCCATGTTCGGTTCGACGAACTGCGCCTGGCCGGGCGGCACGTCCTGCCAGGCCCAACTGATCACCAACGGTTCCAGCCAGCCCTGCACTGTGGGGTGGGCGTACAGAAAAGAGGTGCCCTTGGGCGCGCACAGCCACTTGTGGCAGGCGCCGCTGTAGACATCCGCGCCGAGGGCGATTAGGTCAAGGGGGATCTGCCCCGGCGCGTGCGCGCCGTCCAGGATGGTCAGCAGACCGGCCTGGCGGGCGCGCCGGCAGATCTCGGCGACGGGGAAGATCAGGCCGGTGGGGCTGGTCAGGTGGCTGAGGTAAATGACGCGCGTGGCCGGCGTGACGCCGGCCAGGAAGCGTTCGACGAACTCCGCCTGCGTGGTCACCGGCAGGGGGATGTGCTGAGCGACGTAACGCGCGCCGGTCAGACGGCAGACGTATTGCCAGGTCTTGTCCAGCGAACCGTATTCGTGATCGGTCGTCAGGATCTCGTCGCCCGGCCGCAGCCGGTAGCGCGAGTGTGTGTCGCCGGCAAGACTGCGGATGGCCATGTTGAGGGCAGTGGTCGGGTTGGTGAAGTAAACCAGGTCGCCGGGTGGGACGTTCAGGTAAGCCGCCAGGGCTGCCCGGCTCTCAGCCAGCAGGCCGGCGATGTCCGCCATGTACTGGCCGGGATGGCGCTCCAGCCTGAGCTGCCAGTCCTGGTAGGCGGCAAAGACCGGCTTCGGGCAGGCGCCGAAAGAACCATGGTTGAGGTAGTGGTAGCCCGGCTCGAGCAAAAACGCGTCGCGCAGGGAGGTAGAGGCGGGCGATGATGATGTAGTCGTTGAGATTGGCATGATGTAGACGGCAAGTCCTATTCCAGCAGTGGATTGCGTGATTACGCCACGCGCACGTCGGGCAGGCCGGCAGCTCTCGCCCTTTGGGCCAGGGCTTGCAGCCTCTCGGCGCTCGGCGGCAGCAGGTCGGCGGCGGCATAGTCGAGACCCAGGCTGCGGTATTTGCCACCGGCCATGCGATGGAAGGGCATCAGCTCATAGTAGCGCAGGTTTGGGAAGTTATGGATGAACTCGGCCACCGCGCCGATGGCTTCCGGCGTGTCATTCACTCCCGGCACCACCGGGGTGCGGATGATCAACGGCACCCCGCTCTCCGCCAGGCGGCGCGCGTTGTCCAGGATCAGGCGGTTGGGGACGCCGGTCGCGGCCCGGTGAGCCGCGTCGTCCATGTGCTTGACGTCCAGCATCACCAGGTCGAGCCAGGGCAGCAGGCCGGCCAGGTGCTCCCAACTGCAGTAGGCCGCGGTCTCGATGGCTGTGCGCAGGCCGGCGGCGCGGCATAGCTCCAGGACGCGCAGGCTGAAGGCGTACTGCAGCACGGGCTCCCCGCCGGACAGGGTCACCCCACCGCCCGATTGGTCGTAGAAAGCGCGGTCGCGCAGCAGCAGGGCGAGCAACTCTTCCGGCTCCCACCAGCGGCCCGAGAGGAGCAGCGCGTCGGCGTAGCACACCGCGACGCAGTTGCCGCAGGCGTCACAGCGCTCGCGCCGGAAGACCCGCACGCCCTCTTCCCGGCTCTGCGCGTCCTGCGGGCATGCCTCGAGGCAGGCCGCGCAGCCGATGCAGCGATCGGGAAACCACTGCACCTCCTGCTGGGCGCACAGGTCCTCCGGGTTGTGGCACCAGAAGCAACTGAGCGGGCAACCCTTGAGAAAGACGGTCGTGCGGATCCCCGGGCCATCGTGGATCGAGAAGCGCTGGACGTTGGTGATCAGACCGCGCATGGTTTCAGCAGGATTTTCGCGCATTGGCCACTGATCTGCAGGTCGAAGGCTTTGGCCACGTCGCGCATCGGCATGACGTGGCTGATCAGCAGGTCGATCAGCGGGGACTGGCGGATGACCTGCATGATGCCGGCGTAGTGCGCCAGGTTGTAATGCGAGTTGCCGATCAGGGTCAGGCCCTTGCGGATCATGTCGTTGCTGACGGTCAGGTGCAACTGGTCCGAGCACTCCCCGACGAAGGCGACGCGGCCGCGCCGGCGGGTCGCGTCGATGCACAGACGTTGCGCCTCGACGGTTCCCGAGCAGTCCAGCGCACAATCGACGCCCGCCCCGCCGGTCAGTTCCCGGATGCGCGCCGGCGTGGCCGGATCGCGCGGGTCCAGGACAAGCGCGGCGCCCATCTGCAGGGCGCGTTCGCCCCGCCAGGGCACGGCGTCGACGGCGATGACGCGGGCGGCGCGGAAGCGGGCATTGACCACCGCACCCAACCCCACCGGCCCGAGCCCGGTGATGAGGACCGTGTCCAGCGCAGCCAGTCCCGTGGCCTCGAAGGCGCCGAAGCTCGGCCCAAGACCACAGAGCGCGACCCCGGCGTGCTCCCAGGACACATCGGCCGGGATGGGGGAGAGCAGCCACGAAGGCTTGAGGACATACTGGGCGTAGGTGGCGCTGCCCTCACGCGAGCCGGTGAAGGCCGCGAAGTTGTAGGTATTCTCGCAGTAGATATAGTCACCCTCGAGGCAGCGCTCGCACTTGCCGCAGGGGTACTGCGGCTGGACCACCACACGGTCGCCCACCTTGACGCGGCACGGCTGGGCCACGGCCACCACCTCACCCACCGCCTCGTGGCCCAGGTACTCGACCCTCTGCCCGGAACGGTAGACCTTGTACTCGGTGCACATCGGCGTCACCATGACCTTGACCAGCGCCCAGTCCTCCCTGGGCTGCGGGTCGGCCACTTCCACCAGCTTCGCCTGGCATTCGCCGGTCACAATCACTTTTTGCATGGCTTAAGCTCCTCGGTTCAGCGCGTAGATATTACCTTCATTGGTTATTAGTTGCCGTAAACGCTGAAAGTCATCAGGTAGTGAAGCAGCGTGCCATAACGGGCCACAAAGCGGAAACCGGCTGCCTCGCACCAACGCCGGACGGTTACCGGGCGGGGGAAGTCGGGATCGGGCAGGAACTCGCCGACCGCCAGCAGGCCGCCCGGTTTCAGCACGCGCCGGAACTCGGCCAGGGCACGCGGCTTGTCGGGGATCTCGCTCAGGACGGTGACCATGAACAGCCGGTCGATGCTCTGGTCGGGCACGGGCAGCGCGTAGGCCGACGACAGGTGCAGACTGACGTTTTGTACGCCGGCCTT
This sequence comes from Anaerolineales bacterium, assembly GCA_017882045.1. GTDB lineage: Bacteria > Chloroflexota > Anaerolineae > CG2-30-64-16 > CG2-30-64-16 > JADGQF01. The sequence continues at coordinate 697 of JADGQF010000191.1, read as the reverse complement.
GGCCAGCGTCTCCTGCAAGCGTTCGAGCATGTCCGCCTGGATGTCCACCGCGTGGACGGTCCCCTGCGGTCCGGCGCGGCGGGCCGCTTCGACCGTGAAGGCGCCCGGCCCAGGTCCCAACTCGAGCACCTGCATGCCGGGCCGGATATCCATCCAGCCCACCACGTCCGCCGGCGGCTGCAGCGCACGCCGGAAGCGGCTGTTGAGGAACACCGAGATGAAGGCGGGCGCCGGGAAGTGGACCCAGCGCCGCACCAGGCGCAGAAGGACCTGCCACAGAAAGAACACAACCAGCAGGACCCGCAGGAAGCGGGCGAGCGTACAGACGACTCGGGACATGGCAATCTCTCCGTTCTCCTTAGTGCGCAGGCCGGTGAGCCCGGCCTGACCGCAGACCGGGCCGCGCAGCATCTTCTTTCGCCGTCAGCCTGGTTGGACCGGGAAGTACACGGTGTACTTCTCGTCGCGCACTTCGGACAAGGGCACAAAACGGGTACCCTGCGCCTGGCCGGCGCTGCGGCAGGCGGGGCGCCAGTTGTCCCACTCGCGCTCGTTGTGGGGGTGCACGATAGTCTCCGGTTCGGTGGCCGTGCCGCGCAGCGTTTGCTCGCCGTCACACAGGCCGGCTAACACTACCGGGCCGTCAAGGAACGCGACCGTGCAGGGGTCCAGACAGCAATTTCACGCTCCCCAGGGA
>JADGQF010000190.1 GCA_017882045.1 Anaerolineales bacterium | reverse complement strand
GACAAGCTGGAACAAGAAGTACGCATCCTGTAAATCCTGTCAAAACCGCCGTTCGCACCGGCCAGACAGGATGAACAGGATTGACAGGATAAAGATCAAACGGAGGAAGAACCTACACCATGTTGGACAATACCATGTTCTGCTATCAGTGCGAGCAGACCTCGCGCGGCGCGGGTTGCACCGCCCTGGGCGTCTGCGGCAAGGACTCAACCGTGTCCGCGCTGCAGGACCTGCTCGTCTACCAGCTTGAGGGCATCGCCTTCTACGGCAACGCCATCCTGGCGGCCGGCGGCGCGCTGCGGCCCGAGGTCGACTACTTCCTGCTCGACGCCCTGTTCAGCACCCTCACCAACGTCAACTTCGACCCGGCCCGCTTCCTGGCCTATCTGAAGGAATCCCGCCAGGTGAAGGTCGCTCTGCGCGCCGAGGCCGGCGCACTGCCCACCGGGCCGATCCCGGCTGCCGCGACCTATATGCTGCCGGAAGACGACGCCGCCATCCAGTCCGCCGCTTATGAGGTCGACATCCGGCCCGACGCCGAGCGGTCGCCCGATCTGCAGTCCCTCAAAGACACCTTGCTTTACGGCGCGAAGGGCATGGCCGCGTATGCGCACCACGCCGGCGTGCTGGGCGCGCGTGATGCGGCGGTCAACGCCTTCCTCTATAAAGCCCTCGCCGCCCTGGTGCAAGACGAGCCGGCGGACAGCGATGCCGTCGCCGGCAGCGATCGCATCGCCGCCCTCCTGGGCCTGGTGCTCGAGCTGGGCCAGGTCAATCTCAAGTGCATGGAGATGCTCGACCGCGCCAACACCACCGCCTTCGGCCATCCCGAGCCGACGCGTGTGCCGGTGACGGTCAAGCGCGGCCCCTTCATCGTCGTCTCCGGCCACGACCTGGCCGACCTGGGGCAGTTGCTTCAACAGACTGCCGGCAAGGGCATCAACGTCTACACCCACGGCGAGATGCTCCCGGCGAACAGCTATCCGGGTCTCAAGAAATACCCGCATCTGCGCGGCAACTACGGCGGCGCCTGGCAGGTGCAGCAGCGTGAGTTCGGCGACCTCGACGCCGGCGGCTCGGGCTTACCCGGCGCCATCCTGATGACCACCAACTGTATCCTCGAGCCTCGCCCGAGCTATGCCGACCGCATCTTCACCACCGGCGCCGTCGGCTGGCCCGACGTGCCGCACATCAGCGCGCGCAACGGCGTCAAGGACTTCAGCAAGGACTTCAGTCCCGTGATCGAGCGCGCCCTGGCGCTGGGCGGCTGGCAGGCCGACGAGCCCGAGCAGACGATCATCGCCGGCTTCGGCCACAACGCCCTGCTGAGCAACGCCGGCGCGATCGTCGAGGCGGTCAAGAGCGGGCAGATCAAGCGCTTCTTCCTGGTCGGCGGCTGCGACGGCGCCAAAACCGGGCGCAACTACTACACGCGTTTCGCCGAGCTGACGCCGCCGGATAGCATCATGCTCACCCTCGGTTGCGGCAAATACCGCTTCAACAAGCAGGACTTCGGCACGGTCGCCGGCTTCCCCCGTCTGCTGGACGTCGGCCAGTGCAACGACGCCTATAGCGCCATTCGCGTCGCTGCCGCCCTGGCCGAGGCCTTAAATTGCGGCCTGAACGACCTGCCGTTGAGCATGGTCGTCTCCTGGTTCGAGCAAAAAGCCGTCTGCATCCTCCTGACGCTGCTCTCGCTGGGGGTGAAGAACATCTATCTCGGGCCGACGCTGCCCGCCTTCCTCTCGCCCAACGTGCTGAAGCTGCTGGTCGAGCAATACGACCTCCATCCCATCAGCACGCCCGAGGCCGACCTGGCGGCGATGCTGAACTAGCCAACGAACGGAGGTTCAAGGGTAAAGAAACCGGCCTTGCGGAGCCCCACCCGGCCGGACTGAGACATCAAGAGGGCGGACCGGCCTTTGCCGGTCCGCCCTTCCGTTTATTTTGCCACAAGACCCCCGTCCAAGCGCACGTGGAGTACGATGAGGCAGTGGAGGAAGCGCTGTGCTTCGGCTGGATCGATAGCAAGCCGAACAAGCTGGATGAAGAACGCTCCATGCTCTGGTTCGCGCCGCGCAAACCAGGAAGTACTTCGATACATTTCCCCGCTCGGTCAAGCGAGCAATCCTGGAGTGGATCAGCCACGCCAAACGGCCCGAAACGAGAGTGAGCCGCATTGAGGAGACGGTCAGGCTGGCGGCTCAAAACATCCGTGCCAATCAGTGGCGGTAGTAGGCGGCTTAACCTTATGCTGGCTTGCTTGCCACTTGTCTTCCTCTGGAAGTCAGAAACCGGCCGAAGACGTTGCGCCGCAACGGACCCTCGCTATATCCTGGCCCAGGTTAAGCGCATCGTTGATGCCGCTGACCCCAAAGTCGATCGGATGCTTGCTGAATGCGCCGCTCAGTCCCACTTGCATGCATGTCGCCGGCGGCGCGTGAAGGGCATAAGCCGTCACATTTCTCAGATCCGCAGAGTCGTGACGGCATTGCTGGAAGGACAGCTCGCGGGCTGGTGGCAGAGCCGGCCCGTAACCGCTGTAATTGCCGTTGGACGCCACCACCAGCACGCGTCCCAAGGTCCTCAGACTGCGGACAACGCCCCACAGCCCTGGCCGCAATTCCATTTTTCCATTAACCGCGCGTTGCTTTGCGGTTAAGATCACGCAAAGCCTGCATTAACGTGTCCTAACGCACGGCGTTCTAGCGCTGCACCATAACTGAACGGCGCAGATGAAGAGATCTTAACGAGAGATTTACACTTCGTTGAGCGCGGCATAACACTCGGTTAAGGCTGGTCCGCTACAGTGACATCGGTTGCTGCAAGTTCTCTGAGATCGATTGGCATCCCGAGACATCCAGCACGAACAGAAAAAATGGAGGAGCAGTTCTATGCGTCGGTTTTCTGTCTTTGCGATTCTGACCATCATGATCCTCATCCTGTCGGCCTGCGGGCCGGCCGCTACCACTGCGCCGGCTGCCACGCCTGTCCCGCAGGTCGTCAAAGAAACCGTTGTGGTGCAAGGACCGACCGCTGTAGTCAAAGAGACGGTCGTGGTCACTGCCGAGGCGCCCAAGGTTGCAGCGGACGCCATCGCCATGAACGGCGCGGGCGCCACGTTCCCCTTCCCGCTTTACTCGCGCTGGTTTTACGACTATGCCTTCGTCGACCCGAGCGTGAAGTTCAACTACCAGTCCATCGGATCGGGTGGCGGTATCAAGCAGATCACCGCTAAGACGGTGGACTTCGGCGCTTCCGATGCCATCCTGAACGACGCTCAGTATCAAGCTGCGCCCGGCATTCAGATGCTGCCGACGGTGGCCGGCGCCGTGGTGCCTGTGTACAACGTCAAGGAACTCAACGGCATCAAGGACGGCATCGTGCTGGACGGGTCAACTCTGGCCGACCTCTTCCTTGGCAAAATCAAGAAGTGGAATGACCCCGCTATCGTCAAGCTCAACTCGGCCTTGACCGTGACGCTGCCGGCAAAGGACATCGTCGTAGTGCATCGCTCCGACGGATCGGGCACGAGCTTCATCTTCACCGATTACCTGTCGTCGGTCAACGCCGAGTGGAAGACCAAAGTCGGCACGAACACCTCTGTACAATGGCCGGCCGGCCTGGGCGGCAAGGGCAACGAGGGCGTGGCAGGCACGGTGAGCCAGAATGACGGGGCCATGGGCTACGTGGAACTGGCCTACGCAAATCAGAACAAGATGGCAACGGTTCAGATGGTCAACGCTGCCGGCACGACCGTGAAGGCCGCCGGCGCCAGTACACAGAAGGCCATGTCCGACTTCAGCGACATGCCCGACAAACTGGCCCGCTCGATCGTTAATGCGCCCGGCAAGGATTCCTGGCCGATCGCCGGTTACACCTACCTCCTGGTCTACACGGATCAGCAGGATTGCGCAAAGGCCCAGAAACTGGTGGCATTCATCGCCTGGGCGTTGAAAGATGGCACGAAATCCGCCACCGATCTGGACTACGTGCCCCTGCCCGACAGCGTGCGCACAAAGGTGCTCGACAAAGTCAGCACGATCATTTGTCAAGGCAAGCCGCTGGCCAAGTAAGCTGACGGAGCTCAGTCGAAGTGGTTTACTCCACAGAGGGGTAAACCACTTTCCGTTGAAAGGTATGCTCATGGCCGTGCATTCGCGCGCCGGCGCCCTGCCACCCCTATCGCTGCTCAAACGTCTGCATTACGCCTGGCAGCACGGCGACCGGGTGTTCCGGTTGCTTACTGGCGCCGCCGCACTGGCCGTGCTGGCGCTCGTCCTGGCCATCGGTCTCAAGCTATGGCAACAATCGGCGCTTTCGCGCCAGGCATTCGGCTTGACCTTCCTGGTCACGAGCAGCTGGGATCCGGCGGTGGACCAGTCCTTCGGCGCGCTGCCCTTCATCGCTGGGACGTTGGTGACATCGCTGGTAGCGCTTGTGGTGGCCGTGCCTCTCAGTCTCGGCGTCGCCATCTTTCTGGCAGAGCTGGCTCCGAGCTGGTTGCGCCAGCCGTTGGGCTTTCTGGTGGAGCTGCTGGCAGCCGTGCCTAGCGTCGTTTATGGGCTTTGGGGCCTGTTCGCCTTCATCCCTGGCTTCGTGCGCCCACTAGCCACGGGGCTCAACAGTGGCCTCGGCTTCCTGCCGATCTTCGAGGGTCCAGTGCTCAGCCCCAGTCGCCTGGCCGCCTCGCTGGTGCTGGCCATCATGATCTTACCGACCATTTCGGCCGTCAGCCGGGATGTCTTCCGGGCCATCCCCGGCGCACAACGCGAGGCGGCCCTGGCCCTGGGCGCCACCCACTGGGAGATGATCTGGCAGGTGCTCGTGCCGGCCGGCCTGTCCGGCTTGCTCGGCGCGACCATCCTCGGCCTGGGACGTGCGCTAGGTGAGACTATCGCCGTTACGATGGTGATCGGCAATAACCTGGACGCCTCGGCATCGCTGTTACGCCCGGGTTACACCATGGCATCGATCATCGCCAATGAGTTCGCCGAGGCCACTTACGACCTATATCAGAATGCTCTGATTGAGATTGGCCTCGTCCTGTTCGTCCTAACCCTGATCATCAACCTGGTCGCCCGGCTGCTCATCTGGCGCGTAGCGAGGACTCATGGTAACCCAACCTCATAGTCGGTCACAGCGTATCCTGCTTCGGAAGAGCGTGAGCGCCGTGATGCTAGCGCTGACCGGGGTCGCGACGGCGCTGGCGATCCTGCCCTTGCTGTGGATCCTGTCCTATGTCTTGCGCCAGGGCGCGCCGGCCATCTCGATCGGCTTCCTGACGCACCTGCCGACGCCGGTAGGCGTACCTGGTGGTGGAATTGCCAACGCCCTCGTCGGCTCGGCCATCACCGTCGGGCTGGGTGTACTGATCGCCGTGCCGGTCGGCGTGTTGGTGGCCTTCTACGTTGCGACCCATCCACAGGCGCCGCTTGGTCTGGCCGTGCGCTTCGGCACAGACGTGATCGCCGGCGTGCCGTCGATCGTCATGGGCATCTTCGCCTACACCCTGATTGTGGTGCCACAGCGCCACTTTTCGGCCCTGGCCGGTGGGGCGGTGCTGGCCTTCATCATGCTGCCCATCATCATCCGTACCACCGAGGAGATGCTGCGTCTGGTGCCGGCCTCGCTGCGCGAGGCCTCGCTGGCCTTGGGCGCGTCCGAATGGCGCACCGCGCTTAGCGTGCTCCTGCCTGCGGCTGCGAGCGGGGTGATCACAGGCGTCATGCTGGCCGTCGCGCGTGCGGCCGGCGAGGCGGCGCCGATGCTCTTCACCGCCTTTGGCAACCCGTTCATGAACGTGGCGCTTGACCAGCCCATCGCGACGTTGCCGCATACCATCTTTGTCTACGCAATCTCACCCTACGAAGACTGGCGTGCCAAGGCCTGGGCCACGGCCCTGGTACTGATCGCACTGGTGCTCGTCTTCAACGTAGCGGCCCGGCTGTTCTCCTGGTGGCGCGTACGCAAGCTTGGCAGCGTTACTCGTTGAGTGACGTCTCGGAGCAAGAGAAGAGAAAGATGAGCAATTCTATAGAGACGAAGGCGAGGGAAGCCTTGCCTGCTACGCCTGCACTCCTACCCGTGCCTGGGCGAAATGGGCGAGGACCAATGACTGAAACCAAGGTCAGCGTGAAGGATGTTTCGGTCTACTATCGCAGCTTCCAGGCCATCGCGGGCGTCACGCTCGATATCCCGGCCAACTGCATCACGGCCATCATTGGGCCGTCAGGCTGTGGTAAGTCCACCCTGTTGCGCAGCCTCAACCGCATGACTGACCTGGTGCCCGGTGCGCGCGTTACCGGCGAGGTGTGCCTGGATGGGCAAGATATCTTCGCTCCCGGTATGGATGTGGTCGATATCCGGCGGCGGGTCGGCATGGTCTTCCAGCGGCCCAACCCGTTCCCCAAGTCCATCTTCGACAATGTAGCCTATGGCCCCCGCCTGCAAGGCGTGCGGGGCAGCGCCCTGGCGGAGCGCGTGGAGAAAAGCCTGCAAGCATCGGCGCTCTGGGACGAAGTCAAGGACAAGCTACAGCAGTCCGGCCTCGCGCTGTCCGGCGGACAACAGCAGCGCCTGTGCATTGCGCGCGCATTGGCCGTCGATCCCGAGGTGATTCTTATGGACGAGCCCTGCTCGGCCCTGGATCCTATCGCGACGCTCAAGATCGAGGACCTGATGCGCCAACTGATTGCCGACTACACCATCGTCATCGTTACCCACAATATGCAGCAGGCGGGACGAATCGCCGACTACACCGCTTTCTTCACCGTCACCCCGCAGCGCACCGGCTACCTGGAGGAGTTCGGCGCCACCAGGCAGCTTTTCGCGCTGCCCAAGAGCAAGATCACCGAAGACTATGTTACGGGCCGCTTTGGCTGATCTGTCACCGGGGAGAGGATTCTGATGAGCCGCAGGCTTTTCGAGGAATGGTTGGCGAAACTTCAAGAAAACGTCCTGACGTTGGGCGTGCTGGCCGAGCAGTCCATCGGCCAATCCGTCGCTTTGCTGCAGCAGCGCGACTTCGAAGGCGCTCATGAGCTGATCCAGCAGGACCGTGCGATCGATGCCCGGCGCTATGCGATCGAGGCCGAGGCGCTGACCTTGATCGTCACGCAACAGCCGATTGCACGGGACATGCGGACGATCGCCGCTGCCATCTTCATCGCCAACGAGCTGGAGCGTATCGCGGATTATGCCAAGGGTATCGCGCGGGTCAACATTCGCATCGGGGACGAGCCCCTGCTCAAGCCGCTCGTTGACATCCCCGCCATGGCAACCGCCGGGCAAAAGATGCTGCACCGGTCACTGCAGGCTTACGTGCAGTGTGACGCGGCCCTCGCGCGGGCGATCATCCCGGAGGATGACACGGTCGACGCGCTGTATGACCAGATCTACGCGGAGCTGATGATCCGCATCATGGAGACGCCCGCCAGGATGCGCCAGGCGAACCTCTTGTTGATGGCAGGCCACAACCTCGAGCGCACTGCCGACCGCGCCACCAACATCTGCGAGCGCGTGATCTACGTCGCAACGGGAGAATTGCAGGATACCGGTTCGGAGGATAACGCCCTTTAGGGCGACCCAGGTGGCGAGCGCTGCAGGATCGGGAGGCTCGGATAAGACGATGAGGCAATTGCGTGGTCATTTCGGGCAGGAGTTGGAGTTGATGGCGGAAGCGGTGCAGAAACTGGGGCGCGCGGCGCAAAGTGCGGTGGAACAGGCGCATACGGCGCTGGTGCACGATGACCGCGAGTTGGCCCGCTCAGTGATCGCCGAGGATGTGGCCATCAACCAGATGCGCTTTGACATCGAGCGCGCTTGTTACGACCTGATCGCCACCGAGGGGCCCATAGCCAGCGACCTGCGCGCGATCGTCGCTACACTCAGTATCACGGCTGACCTGGAGCGCATTGCCGATCACGGCAAGAAGGTTGCCAACATCGCCTTACGCATGGCAGGCGTACCTCGCCCGGCGTCCATGAATGACATCCAACGCATGGGCCAGCTCTCGCTGGTCATGCTGGAACGGGCGTTACATTCCATCGCGGCCCGTGATCTCGCAGAGGCTCATCTGGTCTGCCAGGCTGACGACGAGGTGGACGGTCTCTACAAGCAGACTTTCAATGTGTTGCTCTCTAACATGCTCGAAAACCCGCGCACCGTCGGCGCCGGGACGTACCTGATCCAGGCTGCCCAGGAGTTGGAGCGGGTGGGCGACCGGGCTACCAATATCGCCGAGCGGGTCATCTACACGGTCACTGGGGACCTGGTCGAGCTGAACCTGTAGGCGAGCCGCACCCAAAGGCACTGCTGTGAAGGCGAACGGCGAACAGCAACTGGCCCAGATCGAGGAGGAAGTGACACGACTGGGAGAGACGGCTCGCCGGGCGCTGGCCGACGCGGTCAGAGCGCTGGTCGACGGCGATGCCGGGGTCGCCATGCGGGTGCTAGCCGGACAGCCGGACCTGATCGCTGTCTGGCACAGCGCCGAACTGCAGGGCCAGGCTCTGCTGGCAGAAACGGGGCAGTCGATCGAGGTTCAGTCGCGCATTGTCCTGGCTCTCGAAGTAGGCCTGATAGCCGGCATTGCGCAGGTTCAACGCCAATGTATCTGCCAAGGTAACATCGTCCTCGACCAGCAAGACGGATCTCCTCACTTCTCTCCGCGGATCAGCCCCATCGTGCCCACCATGAAGGGCAGTTTCAGCGCCCTGGGGATGAAGGGGGCATCACACGTCTTGACGAATTCCACCCTGCCGATCCCCCAACTTCGGATGGTGGCCAGGAGATCCTCGACTGCGCCTATTCGCGCTCTAGCAGAAACAGGTCCTGAAAGGCGAACTTGCCGCCTGGCCTGACCACGCGCAGCGCTTCGCGAATGACTTCCCGCTTGTCCCTGGCATCGCTCACCTCATGGGAACACAGGTTGCTTACCACAGCATCAAAATCGCAGTCGTCGAAGGGCAGGGCGGCCGCGCTGGCCTTCTGGAAGGATAGCCGGTCGGCGACCCCGGCCAACCTGGCATTGTTCTCGCAAACCCCCTTCGAATACTCCCAGTTGC
>JADGQF010000032.1 GCA_017882045.1 Anaerolineales bacterium | reverse complement strand
TGCGCCGGCTCGCTGCTCGAGCGCTCGAGGAGTTCGGGCAACCCGCCGGCCTGCTCTCGGTCGGTCGCTAGAGCCGTCGTGGCTGCCCCCAGGGCGGCCGCGACGGTCATGAGCCGGGAGGACGTAGCTCCTCGGCTCCCGCGCGGTCCACGCAGCGGCCGCGGCGTCCCTGCCGCGGCTATGAGCTCGACCCCTGACCTGTTCAAGGTCGAGGGCGAGCTCGCTGCGTTTCGCGCGACACCCCGGGTGGCGCAGCTGCTCGGCGGTCCCCTCCCCCTTCTTGACCAGGTGCGCGAGCTCTGGCACCTGGCGCACTTCCCCGAGCGCTCTACCAACCGGCCCTGGCCGGGCAAAGAACCCGCCCCGCGCGCCCCCTACGTCGCCGCTTATTTGCTCAAGCTCAACGAGGGGCTGAAGTCGATGGGCAAGCTACGGGCTTACCTGCTCGAACACCCCGCCCTGGTTTGGCTCTTGGGCTTCCCACTCGTGCCCGACGCCAACGCCAAGCACGGCTTCGATGTGGAGCGCAGCGTGCCCTTGCGCCGCCAATTCGGCCGCATCCTGCGCGATCTGGACAACGCGGCCGCTCAGTTCCTGCTCACCGGCACCGTCCACTTGATCCAACAGGAGTTGCCACCCGAGATCAATTTCGGCGACGTCATCTCGCTCGACACTAAACACATCATCGCTTGGGTGAAGGAAAACAACCCCAAAGCCTACGTCTCGGAGCGCTACGACAAGACCAAACAGCCCAAGGGCGACCCTGACTGCAAGCTCGGCTGCAAGAAACGCCATAACAAGGGCGAAGGCAACGGCGGCGAGCAGGCCACATCCGACGCCAGCTCGTCAGCCTCAGCGCCCGCCGCCCCGGCCAGTCCGCCTGCAGGTCCTTCTACCACCCCGACCACTAACCCTGTGCCGGCTAGCCAGGCCAGTGTCGGCGAGTTCTACTGGGGCTACGCCTCCGGTGTCGTCACCACCCAGGTGCCGGAATGGGGCGAAATCGTTCTGGCCGAACTCACTCAGACCTTCGACAAAGGCGATGCCACCTACTTTTTCCCCTTGCTGGCACAGACTGAGCAGCGCCTGGGCCGCAAGCCGCGCTGCGGTGCACTCGACAAGGCCTACGATGCCTTTTACGTCTACCAGTACTTCCACGATGCCGGCGGCTTGGCTGCCGTGCCACTCGTCGCCAAGGGCCGCCACGATGTCCGCACCTTCAGCCCCGACGGCTTGCCCGTGTGTGCGGCTGGCCTCGCTATGCCCCTCAAGTTCGCCTTCACCGACCGCACCACGACCATCGTCGTCCATGAGCGTGGCAAGTATGTCTGCCCGCTGATCTTCCCATCCAAAATCGCTGACACTTGCCCTGCCAACCACGACAACTGGCCCAAAGGTGGCTGCACCGCCATGATGCCTACCTCGCTGGCGCACGCATCCGTTACCAGCTTGACCGGGAGAGCGCCGAATACGGGCGCACGGTGCGCCGAGGTCTACAAGCAGCGCACCGCCGATGAACGCTCCAACAGCCAGGCGGTCGATCTGGGTATCGAACGGCCGCACCTGCGCCGAGGTTCTGCCATCGTCAACCAGAACACACTCATCTACGTCCTGATCAACCTGCGTGCCCTACAGCGCATCCGCCAACACAAGGAGCAACTGGCCCGCCCACCCAAAACGCCGATCCCAATCCGCCACCTGACCTGAGCCGTTGACCGCCGCTCAACGCCCAGCCGCAGTCAGCACTTGCCGGCTGGTCTCTTTGGCGCGCCCTGTAGCCGCTACAGTCGCCTTCTCCCGTTCCGCCGTGGCTTTCGCAGAGCCACGGCGCGGCCTTCGCGCTCCCTGTTCTTCCCGACCTTCCCCCCTCGGTGCTCCAGACACCCTCGCCGACCCACTCATTATGTTCTGTGCCGCTTTTCGCCGCTGCTTATGTTATGCCCAACCCTCATATAAGGGAACTGAAATCGATTTCAGGGGAACAAAAGAGAGCGGAACTCTGCGTGCATGGTCCGCTCTCTCGTGGCTTTCGTTGCCTTACAGCCTTTCGATGACCGCGCTGGCAAAGTCCGACGTCTTCACCTCATGAGCTTCGTCCATCTGCCGGGCAAAGTCATAGGTCACGATCTTGTCTTCGACCGTGCGGGTATAGGCGGATTCGATCGCGTCCGCCGCTTCACCCCAGCCAATGTAGTCGAACATCATCACACCAGACAGCAGCAAGCTGCCCGGATTGACCTTGTCCTGGTTGGCGTATTTGGGCGCCGTGCCGTGTGTGGCCTCAAAGAGCGCCACATAATCGGCGAAATTCGCACCCGGCGCAATACCGACTCCACCGACTTCGGCTGCGACCGCATCGCTCAGGTAATCGCCGTTGAGATTCGGGGTCGCGATCACGTCATACTCGGCCGGGCGCAGCAGCATCTGTTGGAACATAATGTCGGCGATGCGGTCCTTGATGAGGAGCTTGCCTTCGGGCAGCTGGCCCCGGTACTGATCGTATAACTGCTCCTCGGTGACTATCACGCCGGCATACTCCTGGCGCGCCAACTCATAGCCCCATTGCATGAATGCGCCTTCGGTGTATTTCTGGATGTTACCCTTGTGCACCAATGTCACACTCTTGCGCCCGCTGCTCAGGGCGTAGTCGATGGCCTTGCGGATCAGGCGTTTGGAGCCGAACTCGCTCATTGGCTTGATGCCAATACCCGAATGCGGGACCATCGCGGCGCCCATCTCCTCTACCAGGAAACGCTGGACCTTCTCGGCCTCCGGCGAGCCCGCTTTGTACTCGATGCCACCATATACATCTTCGGTGTTCTCGCGATAGATCACGACGTCCACCAGCTCGGGATGGCGCAGCGGGCTGGGGATCCCCGGATACCATTTGACCGGGCGGACGCACGCGTAAAGGTCCAGTTCCTGGCGCAGGGCCACGTTCAGGCTGCGGAACCCGCCGCCCACCGGCGTCGTCAGCGGCCCCTTGATGCCCACGTAGAAATCGCGCAACGCATCCAGAGTCTCATCCGGGAAGTAATTGCCGTCGTACAGGCCGGCTGCCTTGTCCCCGGCGTAGACCTCCATCCAGGCAACCTTGCGCTGTCCCCCATACACCTTCTGCGCAGCCGCGTCCCAGATGCGCTTCGACGCGGTCATGATATCCGGTCCGATGCCGTCGCCCTCGATCCACATCAAAATCGGGTTATCAGGCACCGCCAGCCGTCCCTCGCGAACGGTTATACGCTCGCCTACCGCCGGCACTGTGATGTGTTCGTATGCCTGTTCGTGTGCCTGTTCGTGTGCCTGTTCGTGAGCCATAATTACTTCCTCCGCTAACTCATGCTCCGCCACCCGTGAGGTTTTGCGCCTGCCGCTTGGGGTTCTCCTGCGTCTCACTCGCCGCGCTTTAGCATGTTGCGCAGTACCAATTGCAGAATGCCGCCGTTGCGATAGTAGTTCACCTCAACCGGGGTATCGATGCGCAGGATAACCTCGAAGGTTTGCGCATGCCCCTCTTTGTCGGTCGCGCGCACGGTCAGACGCTGGCCGGGTTGCAGGTCCTCGCCAATGCCGAGAACGTCATAGCTCTCGAATCCGGTCAGACCCAGCGTCTCCTGATTCTGGCCGGGTAAGAACTGCAGGGGAAGCACGCCCATGCCGACCAGGTTACTGCGATGAATGCGTTCGAAACTCTCGACGATCACCGCCTTCACGCCCTGCAGCATGGGACCCTTGGCCGCCCAGTCGCGGCTGGAACCGCTCCCATACTCCTTTCCGGCGATGACCACCAGGGGAGTACCGTCCGCCACGTACTTCATGGCCGCATCGTAGATCGACATCCGCTCACCGGTCGGCTGGTAGACGGTCTCCGGGCCCTCGACGCCCGGCAGCAGGCGATTCTTGATGCGCGGGTTCGCGAAAGTGCCGCGCATCATCACTTCGTGGTTGCCGCGGCGCGTGCCGTACTGGTTGAAATCGGCCCGTTCCACCCCGTGCTCCAACAGATAGCGACCGGCCGGACTGGAGGGCCGGATGGAGCCGGCCGGAGAGATATGGTCGGTGGTCACGCTGTCACCCAGCAATGCGAGCACACGCGCGCCACGTACATCGCCCACCGGGGCAGGCGCCGGCGTCAGGCCAACGAAGAAGGGCGGCTCCTGGATGTACGTGCTTTGCGGGTCCCAGGCATACAACTCACCCTCGGGCACCGGAATCTTATTCCAGATCTCATTCCCCTCAAAGACGTGCCCGTACTGCTCCTCAAACATCTCAGGCCGGACATAGCTCGCGATCGCATGACGGACCTCCTCCTGGGTGGGCCACAGATCCCGCAGATAAACCGGCTCGCCGTTCGGATCGTGCGCGAGCGGATCGTTAACCAGGTCGATGTCGACCGTGCCGGCCAGGGCGAACGCGACGACCAGGGGCGGGCTGGCCAGGAAGTTGGCCTGCACCTGGGCATGGATGCGCCCTTCGAAATTGCGATTACCTGACAGCACGGCTGCTGCTACCAGGCTGCCCTCATCGATCGCCCGGCCGATGTACTCCGGCAAGGGACCGCTATTGCCGATACAGGTCGTGCAACCGTAGCCGACGGTATGAAAACGCAGTGCTTGGAGGTAAGGGGTCAGACCGGCCGCGTTCAAGTAGCGGGTGACCACCGTCGACCCGGGCGCCAGACTTGTCTTCACCCAGGGTTTGACCTCTAGCCCCCGCTCGACGGCCTTCTTGGCCAGCAGGCCGGCGGCCAGCATCACGCTCGGGTTGCTGGTGTTCGTGCAAGAGGTGATGGCGGCAATGACCACGTCCCCGTGTTTCAGATTAAAGCGCTCGCCCTCATGCTCGACCTGCACCGCCCGCCCGGCCTCGGCCGGTTGAAGGCCAAAGCCTGCCTTCCCTACCGGCGCAGTGAGCATCGGGCGGAACTGCTTCTTCAGCTCAGTCAAAGGCAGGCGATCCTGGGGACGCTTGGGGCCGGCCAGGCTGGGTACGATCGAAGTCATATCCAGCTCGAGTATCGCACTGAAAACCGGGTCCGGAGTGTCGTCAGTGCGGAACAGGCCCTGCTCCTTGCAGTACCGTTCGACCAGGTCGATCAACTCCTCGGGCCGGCCGGTGTCGGCCAAGTAGCGCAGGGTTTCCTGATCTACCGGGAAAAAGCTCACCGTAGCGCCATTTTCGGGGGACATATTGCCGATCGTCGCCCGGTCGGCCAGGCTCAGCTTGCTCAGGCCCCGGCCAAAGAACTCCACGAATTGATTGACGACACCCCGGGCGCGCAGCATCTGGGTCACAGTGAGGACCAGGTCGGTGGCGGTGGCGCCCTCTGGAAGCTGGCCGGTCAGCCGGAAGCCAATCACTTGCGGAGTGACCATGTAAATCGGCTGACCCAACATCACGGCTTCGGCTTCGATGCCGCCAACGCCCCAACCCAGGACGCCCAGGCCGTTGATCATCGTCGTGTGACTGTCGGTGCCGATGAGCGTATCCGGGTAGGCGACGGAAGAGCCGTTCTCGCGCTGGCGCTGAACCACTTTGGCAAGGTACTCCAGGTTGACCTGGTGGACGATCCCCGTGGCCGGCGGCACGACGCGGAAGTTGTCGAAAGCCTTCTGACCCCATTTAAGAAACTGATAGCGTTCGCGGTTGCGCTCAAACTCACGCTCTGCGTTATAGAGCAGGGCCAATTGAGAGCCAAACTGGTCGACCTGCACCGAGTGGTCGATCACCAGGTCGACGGGGATCAACGGATTGACCCGCTGCGGATTGCCGCCCAGGCGAGCCATCGCCGCGCGCATCGCCGCCAGGTCCACAACACACGGTACGCCGGTGAAGTCCTGCAAAATAACCCGCGCCGGCTTGTAGGGCAGCTCGATCATGGCGGTGTTCTGCGGGTCCCAGTTAGCCAGGCGCACCACGTCATCCTGGGTTACCTCGAAGTTGTCCACCTGGCGCAGGACGGACTCGAGCAGCACCTTGATGGTGAACGGCAGCCGGGATACGTGCCCGACGCCGGCTTCCTCCAGCTTGTTGAGGCGGTAAAGATAGACTGGTTCCTCTAGGCCGGGCACACGGGCACGGGCGCCAAAGGGGTCTTGCAGAGGTTTCATGGCTTTTCTCCAGGCAGGTAGATCGGCAAGGGAACAAATCAACAATGACGGCTAATTATAGCGCAAGTAGCCAAACCTGGCAGGTATCGGCTTTACACTTTGCGGGGCTCGTGCGACGAGCCCCAGTCGTCGCACGAGCCCCGCCGCTCTCACGGTCATCACCCGGCCATCCTCGGTAAGCAAAGCACCCGACAAAGCGGGCCTTATGTGGAAGTAGGGCGCCCGCCGTTCGCCTGGAAGCATGCTGATTGGATCAGCCCGCCGTTCGAAGATCTGATCATCTACGAGATGCATGTGGGCGACTTCACTCCTGAAGGAAACTTCCAGGGAGTGCTGCGCCAACTGGATTATCTGCGAGACCTGGGCATCAACGCGCTCGAGCTGATGCCGATCTTCAAGTTCAAAGGTGATTTGGCCTGGGGCTACGACCCGGCCTATTTCTTCACCGTTGAGAAAAGCTACGGCACAGCCGATGAGTTCCGCACCTTGATCGATGAAGCCCATGCTCGTGGGATCGCGATCATCCTGGACCTTGTGCTGGCCCACACCGCGCACCGGCACCCGTTCAAGCTGCTCTACCTCTACGAAGACAGCCCCTGGTATGGTTCGGGTTGCGGCGAGCCCAACCAGTTCGGCTTTCCTACCCTGGATCACTCCAAAGGACCGACGCGCGACTTCGTGCGAGACGTCCAGACGCACTGGCTCCGCGAGTACCACGTAGACGGCTTCCGCTACGATTACTGCGCCGGCATCGGCTGCCGGGGTGAGATAGGCGTGTCCTACCTGGTCCGCTCAACCTGTGAAGTCCTGCCCCGAGCGTACCTGATTGGCGAATACAGTCCGGAGAACTCGGACGACGTCAACCAGTGTGGGCTGGACGGCGCCTGGCACGTCTCCTCGGGCTAAGCTTTGAAAGCGTCGCTGGTGGAAGGAGAGTGCGGCGCTTACGACTGGAACGACTTTGCCCGTTGCCTGGAAGTGATCGACCCCCTGCAACAGAGCTATGCGCGCGCTTCGGAGGCCGTCAACTACCTCGAAAGCCATGACGAGCGACGGGGCATGCGCGACGTGCTCGATTCTGGTTTTGACGAGCAGCGAGCACGCCCAAAGTCGGCCCTTGGCGCCGCGCTGCTGTTCACCATGCCCGGCGAACCGATGCTTTATCATGGCCAGGAATGGGGCGAAGCGACCCCACGCTTGACCAATGAGCGGAACACGCTGCACTGGGAAGAGACCGGCGACGACGGCGGAAAGTGGCTGCTGAACCGTTACAAGCAGTTGGCCTGGCTACGTCGCCGGCACGGCGCCCTGCGCGGACAGGGTTTCTCGCTAGACGCCTCTTATCCGGACCAAACATCTCTGATCTATCACCGCTGGGACGGCACAGGTGATGAGCTGGTGGTAGCTGTTAATTTCTCGCCTGCTCCGCAAACGTTGCGCGTGCCCTTCCCAAGCCAGGGCCGATGGTCAGAAGTGTTCGACGGCGAAACGCTCGACGTCGACATTCAGGGTCACTATGTGGCGGACATCGCTCCATCCAGCGCACGCGTCTACGTCAAGAGCTAGCGCTGGCCCGCCACTCACCCGTGTCAGACAAACAGAGCCGAGGCCAAACGGTTCCGGTACGTGCGAACCAGCGGGTCGTCGCCGAGCACGTCGAACAGGTGGAGCATGCCATCGCGGGCCGCACCGTTATTGAACGAGCGGTTGCGACGCACGATCTCCAGGTATTGCTCCAGCGACTCTTCGTAGCAGCGCTCGACGGCGAGCAGACTGGCCAGCTTATAACGCGCCTCGAGGTCTCCGGGGGCCTCTGCGACGCGCGCACGCAGGCCTGCTTCATCTGCATTGCCGGCCTCGGTGCGCAGTTTCATCTCCTGACGCAGGCGCAGGGCCTCGTTACCGTCCGGCGTGCCGAGCGGCACGTGCGAGAGCGCGTCGAGCGCCGCCTGGTCCTGGCCTTGCGGAGCAAGTGCGCGCGCCAATCCCAGCCACGCCCCGGCATGATCGGCCTGCCCGGCGAGCACGGCGCGGAACGTCTCCTCAGCCTCTTTGTGTTTGCCCACTTCCAGCAGCGTGCGGCCCTGGGCAACCTTTTGGTCTGCCTCGCTGGGCAATAGCCGTTGGATGAACTGGCGCACAGCTGGCTGCGGTTGCGCCCCGACAAACTCGTCGGCGCCGCGCCCATCCTTGAAAGCCTTCACCATGGGAATGCCCTGCACTCCGTACTTGGCGGCCAGGCTCGGGTTTTCATCCACATTAATCTTGGCCAGGATGAATCGTCCGCCATTCTCCTGCGCCAGCCCTTCCAGCACCGGGCTGAGAACGCGACATGGCCCGCACCAGGGAGCCCAGAAATCCACCACGACGGGGGTCTGCCGCGAACGCTCGATCACCTCGGTCTGGAAATCTTCTTCGCTGACTTCAATCACAAAGCTGGTTGTTTCCATACTGCATTAGATTCCTGACCGCCCAAAGCGTTACGAAACGCGCAGCGGCGAGCTGGTCCCCGCCCGGATCAACTCGCCGCTTCAGTCTACCGCGCCTGCGCCGGCCTTAGACGCTCATTCGGTGCTCGCCAATCGGATACACGTACTGCTCCTGTCGTGACTCGATCCGCCCTTCAGTCGCCGGCGCTACGCGATATGACTCTCAATGGGGCGCATTCGTGACGATGGTGGCGCCGGCATGGTTCCTGCCATGGCCATTTACGGGTATCGTCCAGCGATTCTCTGGTTCGCGTAACACCCGCTCCAGCAAATCCCAGTCACGTGCTACCAACGGGAACTGCTTTACGAACCAGCCAACCGCCTCCCAGGCGATCGTCCGCCAGGTGCCGAAGAACGGCGCCGCAAGCCGTAGCGAATGGAGTGTCTCGCACAGGCGGTCGATCTCATCGTCAGACATGCGCATCAGACCCAAAATGAGCTTACGTTCGGCCTCGAGGCTGCTCAGAATGGGTCCTGGAACAACTGCTCATAACGCTGGAACTGGGCCCTCGAAACGTCCCCGGCATCCAGCGCCTCGGCCGCGACCAACGCTGCCTGCCTGCCAAGGTACAACGAAGGGATGATGCCCAGGTGACCGCCCGGGGTAGTCGCGTCCCCGAGCCCGAGGAATCCGTCCTGGGCCACGTGCACCGGCGCATCGCGCATCACAAGCTTGTGTCCCGAGCCACCGATGACCTGCGCGCCCGCAAAGAGATCCTTCACGCGTGGGTCGCCCTGCATGTACTCGTCCAGATAGTACCACAACGAGCGATCGGTGTGGTAGCGTCGAGCGTTGGCAAAGATAGTAAAATAGACCGAGGCGCGGCCCCGCGCCGGCAAAACGACCGTGCCAAACGCTTGCTGAGCCGAGGTGTAACGCTTGCCGAGAGTAATCAGTCGTCCAAGGTGCTCGGCGGTCACTGCGGGCGCCACTAGATCCTGGCTGACCACAAACGCGTAGCGCTTGGCAGGGGGCACGCGCGCGTACAGGCCCGCCTGTTCGCACAGTTGGCGTGCAGTGCCTTCGGCGGACAGCACCATATCAGCTTCGATGGCGCCGTCGCCCGTCCGAACACCGGTTACTCTGCCGCCGTCCTGGACCAATCCAATGGCGGCTGTGCCGAAGCGCAGCTCCGCTCCGGCCGCCTCGGCCTGGCCGGCGAACAGACGCAGCAAGCCGGGTTTGTCGATAACGGCAACCGGGAAATCATCGCTGGCTGAGTAAGGCGCGCTGAACTCCTGCCCGCTCGGCCCGATCAGGCGCTGCACGGTAGGATAACCGACGATCAGCGACGAGGGAAGGGACAGGTCCAATTCGGCGAAGCGGATGCCATTGTCGGCGCGCTGGGCAGAAACAAAACCAGGCACCGGGGCGATCATCGCACCGCAGGGATGAGAGAGATCACCGGACGCGCTCAGCCTATCGAGCACGAGCGTCCGGAAGCCTAACCGGGCGGCAGTCCGTGCCGCGCCGAGTCCAGCGGGGCCAGCCCCGACGATCACAATATCGTATTGTTGGCTGCTCATGATTTATCCTTCCTTTGCCCCTTGCAGATTGAAGGTCTAATGGTCGAGGATGCCCCTGATGCCACCGAACACCAGAACCACCAGGAGCAGCCCACCCATCGCTACGTAAGCGAGCAATCCGGCGTACAAACCCCGCTGCCCGGCAATTGCGCCACCCAGGAACAAGGGCCAAACGGACGTCACCGCCAACAATGCCACGGTACCCAGCCTCTCGATCACCCGGCGCATCGTCCCACCTCATCTCAGTAAACCACATAATCGACCGCTGAATCTCCCTCCCGCTCACAAGCCCCAATATAGCGCACCGTGGTTTTCGGATCGGCAAAGCAACACCCATAGTCTGAGGCGATCCTTCACCCCAAAGCAGACGCCGGCGTACCGCTATAGACAGCACGCACCTTCATCATCAGGTCATCCAAGGTATCCTGTTCCAGGACACACGCGGCGGCGCCTGCAGCCAGATACGCGTGGGTTCCGGTACCTTGGTCGGGAACGTCGATGGCCAGTACTCTGGTCCAGGCACGAGACACCGCGGAGATGATCTGGCATGCCTCACCCTCAGGCAGGTTAGCGCTCACAAGTACCACGTTACTGCGGTCGAGTTGCTGCAACGCCTCTTCAACATTGGAAGCGAAGCCGACGATGTGCATGTCGCGCTCATCCCCAAGCACGAGTCGCATAATGTCGTACATGGGCCGATTACGGTCGACAACTAGCAAACGAATCACGGCAGACCTCATAGGGGAACATAAGAAGCGTAGAGGAATTGTAAGGCCGGTTATCGGGCGCTAGGAAGCGTAGAATACCGGGATTTTTGCAGGAGTATGACCGCTGGGGAATCTACGCGCGCGCAGTATGAAACCCGTAGTTTATTGCTGATAAGAACAGGAAAAACTACGTAAGAAATACGGTGGAGCAGGTGCGTACAAACTACGGAGGGGCTGGTCTTGATACGGCAAAAGAGTTGGCTTATCCTCAACCTGGATCGGCTGAAGATCTCAGTCAGAGAACGCTAAGAACGCCGCCCTGTGTTATCGTGGTCTGGGTGGCGTTCTCTTTTGAGGGAAGGACAGGATTACTCGATGGCAAACGCAGAAATGACGGCCAGTGATGGGATGGTCGTCAGCCTGGATTACACTTTGCGCCTCGACGGCGATGAAGAGGTGGTGGACACTTCGGCCGGGCGCGAGCCGCTTGAATTCGTGCAAGGCGGAGGACAGATTATCCCGGGTCTCGTGCAGCAGATATACGGGATGGGTGTCGGGGACGAGAAAAGCGTGGTTGTCCCACCGGCCGATGGCTACGGGGAAACAGATGCAGAGGCATACCAGCTCATGCCGCTCGAGGCTTTCCCAGCCGATCTGACGGTGGAGCCGGGGATGGGTCTCGAACTGCGCGACGTTTCCGGACAGGTATTGCAGGCCTACGTAGCCGACGCGCGCCCCGACGGTATCCTTCTCGACTTCAATCACCCGCTGGCGGGCAAGACCTTGCACTTCGACGTCAAGATAACCGGGCTGCGCGAGACGACCGAGGAAGAGCTCGCGCATGGGCACGTGCACGACGGCCACGAGCACGAACTTGACGACGAGAGCGAGGATTTCGAGGACGACGAGGAGAGCGAAGACGACGACGCGAACTGATGTCGACGACCCGGGCAGCGTCTGGGACGCTGCCCTTGCGAATAAACCTACTCTCTGGCAAGCAGCGCCATATGCTGCAGCGAGATGATAGTCTTGGCATCGCGAATTTCGCCGCTTCTTATCATTTCCAGCGCCCGGTTGAAGGGGATGGTTACCAGTTGTGTATCCTCCCCTTCGGCCGCGACGCCTCCCCCCTTGCCGCTCTGTTCGCCGGCGGCAACTTCGGCCCAGAACAGGGCAATGCTTTCTGATGTGCCGCCTGGGCTGGGGTAGAAAGTGGCGATGGACCGCGGCTCGCTCTTCAGCTCGTAGCCGGCTTCCTCAAGCAATTCTTTGCGGGCAACCTGCCCGGCATCCAGGTCGGCTTCCTGCACGCCCGCCACAATCTCAAGCAGCCAGGCATGCCTGGCGCCCGCGCTGTTCTGCTCCTCCGCTTTGAGAGACGCGAATACGGGATAGCGGAACTGCCGGACGAGCAGCACAGCATCCTGGGCGCGATCATAAAGTAGAATCCCTACCGAGTTGCCGCGCTCGAAATTGAGCCGGGTGACGGGATCGCTCAGTGTCCCGTCGAAGCGCCGGTACTGCAAGCGCGCTCGCACGACCCGGAACAGCTCTTTGTAGCGGTAATCTTCGTTAAGCTCCAGCACTTTCACCATGGGTGGTTTTGCTGTGTCGAATGCTTCAGACATAACGGTCTCCTTGCTTAATCATACTCAACATCTATACCACGAGACGCTTGCCCATGCAACAGCTTTTGCCTCTCGCAGATTTGCCGCGCACTCGTAACTGGGGCAAAATGAGTGTGTTTGCACATTCGCTCGGATGCGAGTGAGAAAGGAAATCATCATGCCCAGGGACTACGGCCGTTTGATGGCCGAACTGGCGGAGAGCTACCGGCAGCACTCGCCCAAGTCAGCGCAACTGAATGAGCGCGCGCGGCAAGTGCTGGTCGATGGCGGCAATCATGCTCTGCGATTGATCGACCCATTTCCTCCGCGCGTTGTACGTGCGTCGGGAGCCTACATATGGGACGAGGACGGACACGCCATCCTAGACTTCTGGCAGGGTCACTTTGGCAACATCCTGGGGCACAATCCGCCCGAGATCGGCGCTCTGCTAGCTGAGGCGTTTGCCGGCGGTTCCGGCCTGCAAACGGGCTTCACAGATCGGCTGCAGATTGAGACTGCCGAGATCCTGTGCCGGCAAACGGGGGCCGAACGCGCCCGCTTCACGACCAGCGGCAGCCTGGCGACCATGTATGCGATCCTCCTGGCGCGTGCCTTTACCGGACGCAACCTGGTGATGAAGGTCAGCGGGGGCTGGCATGGCGCGCAACCGTGGGGTCTGAAAGGGGTGAGTTACGAGCCCGGCCAGGGCTTCAACCACCTGGACAGCCAGGGGCTGCCGCCTGCCCTCGCCGACGAGCTGCTCCTGACTCGCTATAACGATACACAGATGCTCACGGATCAGTTCCGCCAATTCGGCGATCGCCTGGCCTGTTTCATCGTCGAGCCGTTTATCGGCTCCGGCGGCAGCATTCCGGCCAAACGTGAGTATCTCCGGGCGGCACGCCAATTGACTGCCCGCTACGGAACAGTACTGATCCTCGACGAGGTCATATCCGGGTTCCGTTTTCGGGCCGGAGACATGGGGGCGCTGTATGGCGTCGTCCCTGACCTGGCCACCTTTGGTAAGATTATGGGTGGCGGCATGCCGGTTACGGCCGTAGCCGGTCGAGCCGATATCCTGAACCTGTCCGGTCGGGCGGGAGGCAGCAAGGTAAAGTTCTCGGGCGGCACCTATTCGGGCCACCCCGCGTCCTTGCTGGCAGCCAAGGCGATGATGACCTACCTCGCGGAACACGAGCAAGAGGTGTACACTCAACTGGGAGAGCTGGGGGCGAAAGCGCGTCTGGCTAGCGAGGGCGCGTTTGCAGCCGAGGGCATCTATTCCCGATGTACGGGTCACTCGGATGAGCTCCTGCTGGGCAGTTCCATGGTCCACCTGCATTTCCCGTACAGGCCCGACCAGCCCCTCGATTGCCCGGAGGACGTCTTTGATCCGGCCCGCTGCGATCCGACGTTGAGCGAACACGTGCTGCGCCTGGCGCTTCTGCAGGAAGACGTACATACCGTCCACGGGCTGGGCTCGCTCAGTTGCGCGCACACTGAGGCTGACCTGACCCGCCTGGCCGAAGCCTGCCGGTGCGTGGCGCGCCGCATCAAGCCCTACCTGGCCCTGCCGTCAGTTTAGCACTCGAACTCGAAGCGGCAGAAGAGGTAAGCCAGGCGCAGTAGCAGGCGCCCCCAGCTGCCAGGCAGCCAAAGGGGCGGCCGATATAGATAGTAGCTCATGGCTATTCTCAATTTCGTTGCCATCCGGCAGCATACGGCCCAGAAGATCCCAGTCACGCGAGAGGAGCGGGAATTGCTTGAGAAGCGACCCCACCATCTCCCAGGTGATCGTCCGCCAGTTGCTATAATAGGGCGTCGCGAGGTGCAGGGAATTGAGCGTCTGGCAGAGGCGGTCGATATCGTCATCGCTCATGCCCGTCAGGTTCATCACCAGCTTGTTCTCGGCCTCCAGGCTGCGCATGATCAGGCCACGCGAAAGCGGATTATAGCCGGCCAGGCATTCGGCGGAGGTATCGCCAGAGTCCATTGCCTCGGCGGCAATGAGGGCCGCGTCGCGGCCGCCGTAAATGGCGGGCAGGATGCCCAGGTGACCGCCGGCAGTAATCGCGTCCCCCAGGCCCATGAAACCATCGCGAATGACCCTCTGCGGCGCGTCCCGGATCACCATGCGCTGTCCGGCCCGGCTGATTATGCGAGACCCAACGAAGAGATCTCTCACGCGAAGGTCGTTCTGCAAGTACTCATCAAGATAAGCCCAGCAGGACTGCACGGTGATGTCCTTGGGACGGTCGGCGAAGACCGTGAAGTAGACCCAGGCACGGCCCGGAGCCGGCATGACGACTGTGCCGAACCCTTCTCGCGCCGAGCTATAGCGCTGTCCGAACGTGACGATCTGTCCCAGGTGGTCGGCCTTAACTGCAGGGGCCTCCAGCTCCTGGCTCACCACATAGGCATAGCGTCGCGCGGCAGGGACCGGCGCGTACAGGCCGGCCTCTTCGCACACGTGACGCGCCGTTCCCTCGGCTGACAGGACGATGTTCGCCCGGACATCACCGCGGCTGGTCCGCACGCCGCTGACCCGGCTCCCCTCCATGAGTAGACCGGTCGCGGCGGTCGCGTAGCTCAACTCAGCTCCCGCGTGAGCGGCTTGCTCGGCCAGATTACGCAACAACTCGGCAGGATCGACGACCGCCACTGGGGACGCATCCTGCGCGAAAGCTAACTCGACATCATGGCCGCCCGGGCTCTTGTAAAGCCGCTGTTTAGGAAAACCGGCGATCAGCGCCTGGGACAGCTTCAGGTCGATCTCAGGGAAGTACAGGCCATTGCCTTGCTTTTGCACCGATATGAGGCCGGGTATGGGAGCAATAACTCCGCTGCATGGATGGGCCAGTTCGCCGCGCCGCGGCAGCCGCTCGAGGACCAATGTGTGAAATCCAAGGCGAGAGGCTGTTCGGGCGGCGCTGAGGCCGGCCGGTCCGGCGCCCACTACGACCACTTCGTATTTGTCATCCAACATAGCAGCCAGTCATCTCCAAACACGCGCGCATACAGGCCGGCCTAAGGACGGTCGCGAGCTACCCGGCAAGCGATGTGACGTGAGGCGGGTCGAAAAGCAACGACATTTCAGAGAAGCCGGCACTGGACTTTTCGCGCCGTTTTGCCTCCTGCAGCAAGCGCATCTTGGACAGGAGTTCATCGAGCGAATCATCTTCCAGCGCGTAAGCAGCGACTCCGGCTGCCGCATACTGCAGAAAAGCCTCTTGCGTGCGGGCCCAATCCATCAATACAACCTGGGGGCCACCACTGTGCTCTGACGCGGCGCGTGCAAGGTGAAGCACGCCATCACAGGGTAGATCGGCGGTGACGAGGATTAAGTCGCAATCGCCGAGATGAGGCAAAGCATCGGCCACCGAAACGGCTGAACCGACAACAACGATATCCGGCTCCCCACTCAGAATGGCCGTCATGATATCGCCCAGAGACCGGTCTTTATCCAGAATAAACAGGCGGATCACGGAACCTCTTACACCCCACTAAGACTGATAACATAACCAGCCCTATTGTATGAGATAAAGGGGGGCATTGGGAACCGTAGAAGATGGGGATGTTTCGAACGGAAATGATGCGGAGAAACTACGTACGGTTCAGGTATTCTCCTCCAATAAACCGTGTTCCATCGCGTAGTGCACTAGCTCTACGCGGCTATTGAGTGCCAGCTTTCCCATTATGTTCGAACGATGGCTCTCGACTGTGCGCACACTGAGGCACAACGATTCGGCAATCTGGCGATTGGTGTTGCCCTGGGCAATCAGGCGCAGGACCTCGATCTCGCGGCGGGTAAGCGTCTTGAGGGACCCCCCAGCCTGTGATTCCGTGCCGGACACGTTCTGCAGGAGCGCACGGGTCATTGCCGGGTGAACGTAAAGATCACCGCCGGCGACCGAATGAATGGCGTTAATAAGTTCAGACTCGACGGCCCGCTTGATTATATAACCTGCCGCGCCCACTCGGACCGCCTCCTGCAACAGGCTATAGTCCTCGTGCACGGTCAGAATGAGCACTGCGATCTGCGGCTGGCTCTCCTTCAGTTGATGGGTGACCTCGATGCCGGTCAAGCCGGGCATGTTTATATCTAGCAGCAGCACATCCGGGCGCAGCTTCTCCGCCTGGCGCAACGCCTCATTACCGTCCGCAGCCTCCCCAATCACTTCCATGTCAGGTTCGGCATTGAGCAGTGAGCGCAACCCCGCCCGCAGCACACCGTGATCGTCGGCAATGAGAATCTTAATGGCCATTTGGTACCTCCACAAACACGGTTGTCCCGGCCCCGGGAGAACTCTCGACCACCAGGTGGCCGCCCAGCATTTCCGCCCGCTCGCGCATGCCAAACAGTCCCAGGCGGCCGCGCTGAACTGCTTCGTCGTAATCGAAGCCGATACCATTATCCTCGATAATCAGCAGAAGGCCTTGCTCGCAACTCTCCAATAACACATCAGCGTGGGTAGCCTGTGCATGGCGCAGCACGTTGGTCAGCGCCTCCTGAACGATACGGTAAATATTGGTCTCGATGTCTGGCGCCAACCGTTCTCCTTCGAAACCCAATGCTTCAAACCGCACGCTCAGCTCATTCTGGCGCGAGACCGCATTCGTGTACTGTTGCAAGGACGGCACCAATCCCAGGTGATCAAGGCTGGCCGGTCTGAGGTCCATTGCCAGGCGGTGCAGGTTGTCCAGCACACCGTCCGCCGTCTTGCGCAGCTCAGCAGCACGCTGCAGCACCGCATCCGGGTGAGCCGCGTCACGCTCAAGCAACTTTAGCCCTACCATGAGCGCCGCCAGCGCTTGTCCGGCATCGTCGTGAAGCTCCCGGGCAATCAGGCTGCGCTCGGTCTCTTGCACCACGACCAGGCGACGGGACAACACCTGCAACTGGGTGGGCCGAGCCGTAGCTCCTCAAAAAGCTGCGCATTCTGAAGGGCGGTTGCAGCCTGGGCTACGAGCGCTTCTGCCAGCCGGACGTGCTCCTCGGTAAAACCACCCGGCCGGACCATGTCTAGCGAGCAAAGGCCGAACACTCGCCCGCCGGCGATCAGGGGCACGCCCAACCAGCTGCGAATGTGCTCCGACCCGGGCGTATGTCGCCAGCCCGGATAAAGTTCAGTATCGGTAATGAGCAGAGTTTGCCTGTCGTTAAATACCTTAAAGATAGTGGGTGTGGCCTCAAGGTCAAAGGTCATCCTGCTCAGTTGCTCGGCGTCGGTCCAAGTCTCATAACCTCGCAGCGCGCGCATCGCCATAGTATAGTCTTCGCGCATCAACAGCACGCTGGCGCTATCGTACGGTACCAGCCGGGCCAGGTTTATCGAGCACCCGTTCCAATACTGTATCCAGGTCCAGGGAAAGGGTGAGGACCATCGTCGCAGAGCGCAAAGTCTCAGCGATTTCACGGGCATGCCGTTCGGCGTCGTAGAGCCGGGCGTCCTGGATGGCTACCGCTAACGAGTCTGCCACCTGTCGGGCAAAGTCAAGATCGTCCGGCGGCAACCCGCCTGGCGCCCCCATTCCCAGGTTCAGACACCCAATCACATGGCCACCCGCTATCATGGGTAGGACCGTGAGCGAGCGCACACCCTCGGCATGCAACACCCGCGCCAGCAGGGACTGCTGCTCTTCGCCGGCGAATTCCTCCACGATGTGCGCGGCGCCCTGCAATCGCTCGGGATCGAAGCCAAACTCGGCGAGAGACAGACAACTGCCGGCGGCAATCGCGGTCTCACCTTCCACGTCGGCTGCCAAGAGCCGGGCCCGGCAATCGTTTGACTCGAATGACCAGACGGCTGCGTGGGGACAACTGTCGACCTGGCGGGCACGCCGCATCGCGGCCAAGGCGATCTCCTCGGGCGATTTAGCGGCCAGCACCGCGCGATCTATCTCATGCAAAATCCGCAGTCGCTCTGCCTGGTCAGCTACCGCATGCTCGGCCCGCCGGTGATCCGTTATGTCATGTACAATAGAATAGAGCAGGCGACGCCCCTGGATATCAAGCGGGCTGGAGTAAACCGCCACGTCGCGGACTTCACCCGAGGCCAGCCTGTGACGGTACGTGAAGTAGGTGCGGTTTTCCGTCACAGCACGCTGCATTTCGGCAAATACCTGCTCGGGCGGCAGAACGTTCACATCCGTGATCTTCTTGTGCTGCAATTCCTCTAGTGAATAGCCATAGAATTCGCAAGCCGCAGCGTTGGCTTGCACGATAGCGCCAGAATCCGGATCGATCAGAAGCTTGACGGCCCGGTTCTTCTCGAATATCTGCCGGTAGCGTTCCTCGCTCTCGCGCAGCGCGGCTTCGGCGCGCACGCGCTCAGTAGCGTGCTCGTCAACGACGATCGGGCCGGCAATTGCCTGGGTTGTGCTATGCAGTTGAGCCATTTCCACGCTCTCCTGGACGGCTGAGGGAAGGCGCGCCAGATTGCGTTTGGGGACGTAATCGCACAGGCCGAGCTTCATCCCTGCTACGGCCACTTCAAAGGCGGATGTAAACAAAAGGTAACCTCTTCCGACGCATACTAATTATACCACCACTATGTTGAAAATGGGTTCTTGCTTGACAGGCGCCTGCTTGCCCCCTACAATTTGCCTCGAGGGTAGCCGCATGTCCAATCCGCTTGATGGTTTCTCGATGCCTGTTCGAATCTGGTTTGAGGAAGCGTTCGGTGCGCCCACACCGCCGCAAGCCGAGGGCTGGCCGCCCATCCAGCGTGGTGAGCATAGCCTGATCCTGGCCCCGACCGGTTCGGGCAAGACGATTGCCGCCTTTCTGTGGGGAATAGATCAGATCTACCGCGAGCTCGCGGCCGCCGAGCGGCCGGCGGACCGGCCGGCGGACGGGCGCGTGGGACGACGGGGCAAGCGGGCGGCGAGCGACCCGGCCTCACGCCCAGGGATTCGCCTGCTCTACGTATCGCCTCTCAAAGCGCTGAACAATGACATCGAGCGCAACCTGCGCGCGCCGTTGGCGGGTATCCGGGCCGTCGCACAACGCCTGGGCGAGCCTCTGCCGCCGCTGCACGTGGCGGTGCGTACGGGCGATACCCCTGGACACGTGCGCCAGCAAATGCTCAAGCAGCCGCCGCACATCCTGATCACCACACCCGAGTCGCTGTACCTGATGTTGACCAGCCCGCGCGCACGGGAGATGTTCCGCCGCACCGTTCATACCCTGATTGTGGATGAAATCCACACTTTATGCGGCAACAAGCGGGGCGTTCACCTTTCACTGACTCTGGAGCGCCTGGAGCACGAAACGGGCCGGCGCGTGCAGCGGATTGGCCTGTCGGCCACGCAGAAACCCCTGGAAGAAGTCGCGCGCTTCCTGGGCGGGCAAGAGTGGGCAGGGAACCCCCCCTTGTTAGTGCCGCGTCCGGTAACCGTTGTCGACACCGGCTACAAGAAGGCGCTAGACCTCCAGGTCGTGACCGTGGTCAAGGACTTCCGGGACATGCCCGGTGACACCATCTGGCCCTCCGTTGTGGCGCGCGTGCTGAGCGATATTCGACGCAGGCGCAGCACCCTGGTCTTTGCCAATAACCGGCGCCTGGCCGAGAGGACTGCCGACCGGTTGAACGCGCAGATCGCGGCGGAAGAGAGCGAAGAGATCCCACCGGGCAGCACCGAGGCGCTGGCCCCCGGAGGGATCGTGCGCGACCGGGGCATGTTTGCCCTGGGCGCCAAAGGGCCAATCCGTGCGCATCACGGCAGCATGTCGAAGGAAGCGCGCCACTCCATGGAAGAGGACCTGAAAGCCGGGCGCCTGCCCGCGTTGGTCGGCACCAGCTCGCTCGAGTTAGGCATCGACATCGGCGCGGTGGATCAAGTGGTGCAACTGGGGTCGCCGAATAGCATCGCCCAGGGCCTGCAACGGGTCGGACGCTCGGGCCACCTGGTGGGTCAGACCAGCGTCGGGCGCATTTACGCCACCAACCGGGAGGACCTCGTCGAAGCAGCCGCGGTGGCGCGCGGCATGCTCGAAGGCGACGTCGAGCCGACTTACACGCCGCAGAACCCGTTGGACGTGCTGGCCCAGCAGATTGTCGCCATGGTGTCGGTGGAGGAGTGGCCGGCGACGGCCCTCTTCGACCTGGTACGCCAGGCATACGCTTACCACGATCTGTCAGTGGACGCCTATCGCGCGGTGCTCGAGATGCTCAGCGGCAAATACCACCGCGCCGGCGCCAACGAAGGGGGAGGGAACATTGACCTGCTGCCCGGCGCCCTGCGGCCGCGCCTTGCCTGGGACCGCGTCAATGACCGTCTGGCGGCGCTGCCCGGCTCGCGCTTGCTAGCGATTAGCAACGGCGGCACCATCCCAGACACCGGCCCCTACCGCGTCTATCTTGGCGACGGCAAAACGCGCGTCGGCGAGCTCGACGAGGAATTCGTTTTCGAAACGCGTGTGGGAGACGTGTTCCTCTTGGGCAGCAACACCTGGCGCGTGCTCGACATCACTGACGATCGGGTGATTGTCGGCGACGCCAGCGGCGCTGTGCCGCGCATGCCCTTCTGGAACGGAGATTATCCCGGGCGCCCCTACGAGCTGGGCCAGCGGATCGGCCGCTTCCGCGGGGAAGTGTCGGAGCGAATCGCACGACCGGGCGCGCAGCTCGACGAGCTGGTCCGCTGGCTGCGGCGCGACTATGCCCTGGACGAAAACTCGGCCAATAACCTGCTAGAACATGTCCGCCGCCAGCTTGATGCGCTGGGCACCATGTCGTCCGATACCACCATCGTCGCCGAGCTTTTTCACGATGCACTGGGCGAGCCGCGCCTGGTGATCCACTCGCCCTTCGGCGGACGCGTGAACGGCGCCTGGGCCATCGTGCTGCGTAGCGCCCTGCAGGAGCGAACAGGAGTCGAGGTCGAGATGCAGGCCAAGGACGACGGCATGATCTTCCGCTTTCCGAGCCTGGAGGGCCTGCCGCCCGTCGACATCCTGCAGTCGATGACACCCACCGAGGCGCGGGAACGCCTGTTGCGTGACCTGCCGAACTCAGCGGCTTTCGGCGCACAGTTCCGCATGAACGCCGGGCGCGCGTTGCTGCTGCCGCGCGCGCATGGTCATCGCCGCACGCCCTTCTGGCTGCAGCGTCTGAAGGCCAAAGACCTGCTCGCCGTCGTGCGCCAGTTCAAGGACTTCCCCATCGTTGCCGAGACGTATCGCGATTGCCTGCGCGATGTGTTCGATCTGCCCCACCTGGAGGAAGTTCTGGAAGCCATCCAGCAAGGCAGCATTCGAGTCACTGCGATCGAAACTGCTGTGCCCTCGCCCGTCGCCGCCGACCTTTTGTTTGGCTTCATGGAGCAGTACCTCTACGAGTGGGACGCGCCCAAAGCCGAACGCCAGCTGCAAACACTCGCCGTCCGCCGGGACATGCTGGAAGATCTGCTGGGGAGCGGGGTTGAGCTAAGCGAATTACTCCGGCCGGAGGCCGTCAGTGAAGTAGTGGGGCAGAGCCGCCACACCGCAAGTGGCTACCAGGCCCGCAGCGTCGAGGAGTTGGCCGTGTTCCTGGAGGAGCTCGGCGACCTGACCGAAGCGGAGATCGCGGCAGTCTGTGTCCTGCCGCAGGAAGCCGCGGATACGAGGGCAGGCCTCGCCGGGAACCCCCAGGCCGCGGCCTGGCTGCGGCAACTGGCGGATACTGGACGGGTGGTGAAGATAGCCGTACCCACCAGGGGCGGGCCCGAGGAGCGTTGGCTGGCCGGCGAACTGGCCGGCGAATATGTGCCTGACCGAGCGGGAGCGGGCGCAGCGGCAACCTCCGCTTCCGATAGCCCCCTGCCGAACCCGGAAGCCGTCCTGCGCCGCTATCTGCGCAGCGCCGGCCCAATTACCCGGCAGACGATCCTCGATCGCTATGCTTTCCCGGAAGAGTGGCTCGAGGACGCTCTTACCAGGTTGGTGGCCGCACGGGTCGTTCTCAAGGGTCACTTCACGCCCGGCGGCAGAGCAGGCGCATGCCCGCCTCCCTGTGAGGAATACTGCGATCCTGGCCTACTGGAACAGATCCACCGCCGCAGCCTGGGCTTGCTGCGCAAGGAGGTCCAACCCGTTTCCCTCAGCCGCTACGCCGATTTTCTGACGCACTGGCAGCACATGCGAAAAAACGAACAGTTGCTCGGCCAAGATGGGCTGCGCATGGTCATGCAGCAACTGCGCGGCGTGGCCGTTCCAGGCGTAACCTGGGAACGGGATGTGCTCCCCCTGCGCCTGGCCGGCTATGATCCGGAAGACCTGGACGATCTGTGCCAGACCGGCGAACTGGTATGGGCCGGCCAGGGCCGTGACCCGCGCCGGGCGCGCTTCCGTTTCCTGCCGCGCGGCGAGGGCGGGCTTTTCCTGGGAGAGCCGGAACAGAGTGGGCTCAGCGAGACTGGGCAGCTCGTCTACGAGCAGCTAAAGAGCGAGGGCGCGTCATTCACGACCGACCTGGCGGTAGGAACCGGTCTCAAGCCGCCGGCGCTCGAAGCTGCGCTGGTCGAGCTGGTTATGTGCGGGCTGGCGACCAACGACACGCTGGGGGCTATGCGCTACCTGGCGGAATCGGGCAGAAAACCGGGCTCGCCCGAGCCTACGAGCCAGGCGCCGAATGGAAACTTGGATGCAGCCCGGCGTCCGCTGAGCTCGCTGGAAGCGGAGTTGGCCGCCCGCCTGCCGCAATCACGTCCACTGTCTGCCGGCCGCTACCGCGGCGCCCAGTGGCGCGGCGCCAAACGACGCGTGGCCCAGCGGTTGCGCGCGGGCAGCCCCGCCAACGACCTGGCAGCGGGCCGCTGGTCGCTGGTTCACCGGGCAGGCGTGCTGGGGCGCCCGCTCTCGCCCGATGAAAGGGCGGGAAAGCTGGCGCGCATCCTGCTCGAACGCCATGGTGTGGTCACGCGCGATGCGGTCGAACGCGAGGAACTGGGTGCGGACTGGCCTTTGCTGTATGCACACCTGCAGCGCATGGAGATGCGTGGTGAAGTGCGACGCGGCTACTTCGTGGCCGGCCTGCCGGGCGCCCAGTTTGCCCTGCCCGACGCGGTGGAGAAGCTCCGTGCCGCCGGCCAGGCGGGCAGCAATGGCCCAGGACTGGTCGTACTGAATGCGACGGACCCGGCGAACCTGTACGGGTCGATGGAGCCCGCGCCCCTGGCAGGCGATGACAGACTGCGCTTTGCCCGCCTGCCGTCTACCCACGTTGTCCTATCGAACGGCAAGCCGGTGCTGATCGCCGAGGACAGCGGCGAGCGGCTCACGGCCATCGTTGAGGACGGGCCTGAGCTGGTCAAACAGGCTGTAAGCGCCTATCTCGATCGGCCGCACGCGCCTCGCCACCTGGTCGTCAGCCAATGGAATGGCGCAGCGGTGCTGGGCGGTCCGGGGGAGGCGTTGCTGCAGGAGCTGGGCTTTTATCGCTCACCGGCAGGCATGGAGTGGTGGGCGGCACATTAGGCACTGTCCTTTCAGGTTGCGCGTGTTGCAGGGTATAATCGGGCCGGAGGAGAATCATGGCTGTCATCAAGCGCCTGGCCGGTTACCTTGGGCCCTATTGGAAGACACTGATCATCACC
>JADGQF010000189.1 GCA_017882045.1 Anaerolineales bacterium | reverse complement strand
TTCAGCCGCCAGCAGGTCCTGGCGCAGGCCCGCGGCTGCCCGGCGCGCGCCCCGGCCGAGCACGAGCATGGCGACTGCCAGGCCGCCGGCCAGCCCGGCCAGGGCAGTGAAGTTGAGCCAGCGCAGGCCCACTTCAAGCGGGGACGGGAAGACCGGGGCGCCGCTGTCCGACACCTGGCCCGCCGCGCTTGCGCTAGCGGCGTAGCGCCCGCCGGCCGTGAACGTCAGGCGGCCCGAGGAAGCATGCCCATCGTCGGCCGACACTATGCTATAGGCAATGGTATATTGGCCGTCCGGCAGGGGTGGCAGGGCCAACATGAGCAGACTTGGGTCAGTGCGGTCGAACTGGAGCGCTACCCCCGCCACGGCCTGGCCGCCTACGTCGAGCACACGCGCCTGGCTCACACCGGGCGCGAGCGCCTCGCTGAACCAAAGGCGCACCTGGCGCGGTGGTTTGGCAAGCGCGGCGCCGTCGGCCGGGTCGGAGCGCACAAGCTCAGCATGCGCCAGCGCGGGCGAGAGCGCGGCCAGCGAGCACAGCAACGCCAGGATGACGGCGGCCGCTCCCCGGAGGGCGGCCGGTCGCCGGTGCTGCCGGATCACTGCCGGTCTGGACTCGTCTACGTGCGTTAGCTGTTGCTCCATGCCAGAAGCGTAGCAGAGTCCCGGGCGGCAGGATACGGGCGAAGGTCGTCTTTCTGGCCCTGACCTTGGTCCCGCCCCCCTGGGACCAAAGTCCCCTGTCCGGTGTTAACCTTGGTCCCGTCTGCCAAGGACGTGAGACCCAGCGCGTGCGTCCGGTCGCCAGCGGCCCTGGGCATGGCCGATCTTGGCCCTGCCGGGCGGACCATGTGCGTCGCCAACGGCGGGTGGGGGCCGTCAACCGATATCTAGTGTTCGGGCAAAGTAGGGTAGTCTCTGACCAGAGTGTGCTATACTTGGGCAGACCCGGTGATCCCTGCCGGGCAACAGGGCAGGGCCGCAGGTCCACGGACTGGATCAGGCGCGGAGAGCATTCGATGAGTGATCGCCCGTCTGGGAACTCATATTTGACCGTCGCTGCCGGCGGCGACCGGCCCGCGCGCGGCCGGCGTCTGACGATCGGACTGCTCACCCACGGGGCGGGCGATCCTAACAATCAGTGCAGCGACCTCGGTCGCCCGGCTCCGGGCAGTTGAAACCACAGCAACGGGCTGCCAGGTCGATCTGCATCGACTACATCGGCCGGCTTAAGCTAGTTTCTGGTAGGTTCTTGAGGAGGATATACGATGAGGAACCAGCCATATCGCCTTGACCGGGTACCGAACCTGGCCGGCGAGTGGTGTGGAAGTTTTCATGGCGAAGCAACCGTTGGGCGCCCGCCCAAACAAGGCCACCCTCGTGAGAATCAAACTGGCGACTATGGTCGTATCGATTGCGACCTTTGTCAGCAGTCTGGGCGTGATCGCCTTGTTCAATCCGGGCATTGCAAGCACGGCGGGTCTTCCTGGGGCGTCACCATCAGCAGTAAGATGAAGGCGATTTACCTGGTGGCCGCGGTCTCTGTCCTGTTGCTGACGATGTTCCGCGTCGTGACTGCCAGGTCAGGCAAAGGTCCTGCCGCCAGGGCCCGGCGAGCCGAACAACGCTCGGCCGCTTGAGGCGGGAGAGGGGGGCGTTCAAGCCGGCCGCCTGCGCGGGCCCGGGCCGCTGGGCCCGCGCCGCCAGGATCCGCGTCTCGTCTCCGAATCTGAATCGGGCCGTGAGAACGGGGCGCGGCGCTCAGTCCGGGTAGACGCCGTATTTCTTGGCCGATTCCACCAGCGCGTGGATGTTTTCAGCGGGCGTCTCGCTGCCCAGCGCACAGCCGGGCCCCAGGATAAAGCCGCTGTCCGGCGCCATGAGCGCGATCGCTTCCCGGCAGGCGTCTTCCACCTCAGAGGGCGTGCCGGTGGCGAGCAGCGAGGTGTTGATCGGCCCCAGGAAACACGTCTTGCCCCGCCCGGCTGCCTTGGCCTTGCGCATGTCGGTCTTGTGGTCGATCTCCAACACCTGCGCGCCCGTCGCGATGAAGTCGTTGATGATCGGGATCGTGTTGCCGCAGATGTGATTGTGCAGGATGATACCCGCGGCCTTCAGGTCCTCCACCATCTTCTTCTCTTGCGGCTGGGCGTACTTGCGGTAATGGCGCGGCGACATGACGTCCGGCCCGGCCACCGGCTCGCCGATCGAGGTCGAACGCGCGCCGCTCTCGATCAGCGCGAAGGCGTAACGCGTGCTCACGGTGCGCGCGTAATCCAGCAGGCGGTGCACCAGGTCCGCCTTCTCGCCGGTCGCGATCTCCAGCATCAGGGTCTGCATGCCGATCAGTTGGCTGGCCAGGTCCATCGGCCCCTGGTCGGCCCGCCCGCAGATCCAGACCTTGTCGCCGATCTCGCGCGCCAGGATGCGCGTCGCCTTGAGGATCTCGCACATGGGGAAGGTCGTGTACGGATCGGGCACCGCCAGCCTGTCGACCTCCTCCAGGCTCTCGATCACCGGGATGTGCGCAACCGGGGCCGCGTCGTCCCGGTAGAGCACCTGCACGCCGCAAGCCTGGGCGTTGCAAGCAGTGCCGTTCTCGAGCAAGATCATGTCGTGCCCGAACTCGCGCCAGGCCTGCAGCATCGCCTCGGCGAGCAGTTCACCGTGCTGGAACACCTCGGCCATCGAGCCGCCCATGGCAAAGGCTGCCGGCTGAAAGTTGTGCAGGTCGACCGGCACCCGGTCGGGCCGGCGCAGGTCGATGGCCGCCTGGACACGTTCGATCGCGTTCATGTACTCGCTCCTGTTTCTGACGCTGAACACCCGTCAGGGCCCGGCCCCGCCGGCGGGGCCTTGAGCACTGCTCCCTGGTTTGCCCCCTGCACCAACCGGCTGTAGAGCCCGAGGAAGCCACGGGTCACGGCGGGCGGGCGCACCACGCGCGCGGCCAGGCGGCGTGCGATCTCCTCGGCGGGCACCAGCAGCTCCAGGCGCCGGGCCGGGATGTCGATCTCGATCAGGTCGCCCTCGCGCACCGCGCCGATCGGGCCGCCCGCGTAGGCTTCGGGACAGACGTGGCCGATGCACGGCCCGCGCGTCGCGCCCGAATAACGACCGTCGGTGATCATCGCCACCGAGTCACCCAGCCCGAGGCCGACCAACATGGCCGCCGGGATGGAGAGCTCGCGCATGCCCGGCCCGCCGGCCGGCCCCTCGTTGCGGATGACCAGCACGTCGCCGGGCCGGATGCCGCGCGCCATCAGCGACTCGCGCACTTCATCCTCGGACTCGAAGACGCGCGCCGGGCCGCGGTGGCGCAGCATGGCCGGCGAGACGGCGCTCTGTTTGACCACCGCCCCTTGCGGCGCCAGGCTGCCATACAGGATTGCAATACCGCCCTCGGGCGCCAGGGGGGCCTGCAGCGGATGCAGCACATCGTCGCGCAGGACGCGCGCCGCGGCCGCGATCTCACCGAGAGTCTGCCCGCTGACGGTCGGCACGCCGGTGTCCAGCAGGGGCGCCAGGATGTTCAGCGCGGCCGGGATACCGCCCGCCTCGTGCAGGTCGACCACCGTCAGCCGGCTGGCGGGCGCAAACCTGGCGATCAGCGGGGTCTCTCGGCCCAGGCGGTCGAAGGTATCCTGCGTGATCTCGGCCCCGCAGTCGGCAGCGATGGCCGGCAGGTGCAAGACCGCGTTGGTCGAGCCGCCCAGCGCGAGGCACATGCGCACCGCGTTCTCCAGGCTCGCCTGCCCCAGCATCCGCCCGGCCCGCACATCCTGGCGCACCAGCTCGACGATCCGCCGGCCGCTGGCCCGGCACAGCTCTTCCCGCTGCGGATCGAGCGCGGGCAAGGTGGCGCACAAGGGCAGCGAAAGACCCAGCGTCTCCACGACCGCGTTCATGGTGTTGGCCGTGCCCATGAACGCGCAGGCGCCCGGCCCGCCGCAGGCCTGGCATTCGATCTCGTAGAACTGTTCCTCGCTGATGCGCCCGGCCATGTAGCGGCCCATCGCCTCTTTGACGTCGCTCAGGATGATTGACCGCGGCTCCCCGCTCGCCGGGTCCGTCACGCGGCCGGGCGCCATCGGCCCGCCGGTCACGAACAGCGTGGGCAGGTCCAGCCGGGCCGCGGCCATCAGCATACCGGGCACGATCTTGTCGCAGGAGCAGAGCATGACCACACCGGCGAAGCGGTTGCCGAGGCACATCAGCTCGACCGAGGCCGCGATCACGTCGCGCAGGGGCAGGCTGGCGTACATGCCCGCGCCCTGCAGGATGCCGTCGCAGGGGGCGACCGTGTTGAACTCGGCAGGCGTGCCGCCCGCCTCGCGCACGCCCTCTTTGACCCACTCGGCCAAGGTGCGCAGGTGGAAGTGGCCCGGGTCGACCTCGCTCCAGGAGTTGACGATGCCGATCAGCGGCTTCTGGAAGTCGGCATCCGTGTAGCCCATCGAGCGGTAGAGGGCGCGCGGGTAGGCCCCCGCGACGCCGGCGAACAAGCCCTGTCCCTGGATCATGCGTGTTCTCGCTTCCTCAGGCGGGTTCGGCGACCGGGAGGCGGCGCAACAGCGCCGCCTCAAGCGGCGCATCGGTCATCGGGCCGCCGTCGATCAGCTCCCACACGCCGGGGTAGCTCAGCGCCGGGCCGACGACCTCGTCCGGCAGCCCCTCGACGATCTCGGCCAGCGTGCGGTGCGTGACCTGGTTGATGCGCGCCAACATGGCGCGCGAGGCCTGCTGCGGAGCGCGGCGGTGCGGCGGGTAGCCGCAGCCGGGTTCCACGCTGAAGTAATGGTCGAAGATGAAGCGCAGGTTGACGTCGCCCGCCCAGCCATACCCCTGGTTCAGCGCGAGCGAGAGGCAGTTGCCGTTGTTGATCTGCGCGAATAGCCAGGCATCCAGCGGGGTCAGGATGTGACCGCAGAACACGCCGGGATACTGCGAGGCCGAGGCCAGGTAGCCCTGGCCGGTGCCGCAGCCGCCCACCACCAGGTCAACCCGGCCCAAGTTGAGCAGCAGGGCGGTGAGCAAGCCCGTGTGGGTGTATTGCAGCTCGGGCTTCTCGCCGTTCTTGCGCATCCCCACATTGATAACCTCGTGCCCGCGCCCAGCCAACGCCGCCACGATGTCGGCATTGCGGTCGGCCGCGCTGGTTTCGTTGATGACTGCGATTCTCATCGGCTGCCTTTCCTATACGATCGAGACCGTCACGCCCTCGGCGAGCGATTTCTCCACTGCTTCGACCATCTTCTGCGCCACGATGGCATCCTCCAGCGTGGACAACGGCTTGCCGCCCTTAAGGCAGACGTCCACGAAGTAACGGTCCTCGTTGGCGATGGTGGCCTGATAGGCGGTGTAGACGCGCGAGTGCGAGATGCCGCGCTTGGCCTCCACCCAGTCCTGGTAAGTGTAGCGGGTGGCGCCGGCGGTGCCGATCACCTTGACCATGAACGTCCAGGGGTCGGCCGACAGGTCGTCGGCGGCGAAGCTGGCGCACAGGTGGGCCAGGCCGCCGTTTTCCAGCTCCACGATGCACATGGCCAGGTCTTCTTTGCTCAGGTTCTCATAGTGACGCATGGCCTTCAACGCCGTCACGCGCACCGGCCGGCCGACCAGGTACAGCATGGTGTAGATGTTGTGGGTCAGGATATGGCGCACCATGCCGGGCAGGGTCGAGGCCCGCTCCTCAGAATGTTGGATATTATACATCACGTAGCAGGAGACGATCTTACCCAGCTCGCCGGCCTGGATCAGGTCGTGAGCGCGCGCCAGGCTGGCCTCGTGGATCATGTTATGGCCCGGCACGCAGATCACCCCGCAGCGCTCGGCGGTCGCCTTCATCTGTTCAATCTCGGCCACGGTCGCGCCCAGCGGCTTTTCGATCAGCACGTTCTTGCCGGCTTCCAGCGCCAGCCGCACGTACTGCAGGTGGGTGTCCAGGTCGGTCAGCACGAAGACGGCGCCGATGGCAGGGTCGGCGACCAGTTCTTCCGGTGTCTCATAACGCCGGCAGCCGTATTCCGCCGCGCGCTGGAGCGCTCGTTCGGGCGTGCGGTTCCACAGGCCCACCAGCCGGGCGCCGGGTATGCTCTTGAGCGCCTTGTTGTGCAGGATGGAAATCTCGCCGGCGCCGATGAAGCCGATGCCGACGGGTTCGCCAGGCTGGGGTGTAGACGTAGCGGTAGCACTAGCGGTAGACATAACGGTAGCCATAAGTGCGCTCCTTTGCGTTATTTCCTCTTGCGGGCCGCGGCGCACCGGGCCGCGGCGCGTCGGGCGGCGGCGACGATATCGGCGACGCCCATGCCGAAGGCGTCCATCAAGCTCTCGGGGTCGGGCGCAGTGCGGGCGAACGTGTCGCGCAGGCCCACGCGCTCGAGCGGTGCGGGGTGGCAATCGGCCAGCGCCTCAGCCAGCGCGCTGCCCAGGCCGCCCACGATCGAGTGTTCTTCGGCGCTGACCAGCGCGCCGGTTTCTTCCGCCGCCTGCGCCACCAGCTCCACGTCCAGCGGCTTGATTGTGTGCATCTCGATCACGCGCGCGTCCAGCCCGAGCGCGGCCAGCTCTTCTGCCGCCAGCAGGCTGCGGCCGACCAGGGTGCCGGCGGCGACGATGGTCACGTCGCGGCCGGGCCGCAGCGTCAAGCCTTTGCCGATCTGCAGCGGCAGGCCGGCGTTGTGGGTGGGCAGGGCGCCGGCCCGGTTGATGCGCAGGTAGACCGGCCCGTCGTATTCGGCGATAATCGGCACCCAGCGGGCAGCCTCGGCGCCGTCGCCCGGCACGATCACCGTCATCTCGGGCAAGGCCCGCATCGTGGCGATGTCGGTAATCGCGTGGTGCGTCGGGCCGTCCTTGTAATCGGAGACGCCGGCGTAGCCGGCGACCAGCTTGACGTTGGTGCGCGCGTAGCAGACGCAGGTGCGGATCTGCTCCATGGCCCGGAAGGAAAGCAGGGCGGCGAATGCGTTGGCGAAGGGCACCTTGCCCGCCAGGGCCAGCCCGACCGCGATGTCGACCATGCACGGTTCGGCGATGCCTACGTTGAAAAAGCGCTCTGGGAAGCGCTGGGCGAAGTAGCAGCTCAGGGTAGAGGAGGAGGTATCGGGGTCCAGGACGACCAGCTTCGGGTTGCTCGTGCCATATTCGGCCAGGGCGCGCCCGTAGGCTTCACGCATGGCTAACTCGCCCATCAGTTCCTCCCCGCGCCGGCCGGCCGGCGCAGCTCGCCCAGCGCCTGCTCCAGTTGGGCGGCCGTAGGCGGCACGCCGTGCCACTGCGAGCGGTTTTCCATGAACGATACGCCCTTGCCCTTGGTGGTGTGGGCGATGATGACGGAGGGACCGTTGTGCGTCTCGGCCGCGAGGTCGAGCGCCTCCAGCACCTGGCGCAGGTTGTGGCCGTTGATCTCGATGACGTTCCAGTTAAAGGCCCGCCACTTGGCCGCCAGCGGCTCCAGCGGCATGATCTCATGCACCGGCCCGTCGAGCTGCACGTCGTTGTAGTCGAGGATCGCGGTCAGGTTGGCCAGCTGGAACTTGGCCGCCGCCATCGCGCCTTCCCAGATCACACCCGCCTGGCATTCGCCGTCGCCCAGCACTACGTACACGCGGTGAGCGGCGCCGTCCAGCCGGGCTGCCAGCGCCAGGCCCACGCCGATGGGCAAGCCGTGCCCGAGAATGCCGGTGCTCATCTCTACGCCGGGTGTCTTCAGCCGGTCAGGATGGCCCTGCAGGTGGCAATCCAGTTGCCCCCAGCCTGCCAGGTCAGAGGACGGGAAGAACCCGCGCCGGGCCAGGGCGGCGTAGAGGATGGCTGAAGCGTGGCCCTTGCTGAGGATGAAGCGGTCGCGCTCGGGCCAGTCGGGCCGGGCGGGGTCCAGGCGGAGCTTGTTGAAGAACAGGGCGGCCATGATCTCCGCGGCCGATAGCGACCCGCCGGGATGCCCGGCCTGGCGGCGGTAGATCATCTCCAGGCTGTCGATGCGCAGCTGGCACGCGATCTCTTCCAATTGCTGCAAAGTGGCTTCTGAGTACAAGAGGGTGCTCTCCTTTCCCGGCGCTCGCGCCGGGGCCTGCCTGTGGCTGTGGAATCGTTACCGGGGAACCGGCAGCGGATTTACCTGTCGCCGGGCCAAGAGGGCGCTTTCGGGCCCCCGATCTGGCCTCGCCACGCTTCAAAATGGCTCCAGTTGCCCTCAGCAGGCCGGGTTGGGGCCACTCGCTGTCGGGGCCGATGTGGAAACGTTTCCACACACGTGCATCCTATCACTACCCGGTACGCCTGTCAAGTGTCATCCGTTCGGGCCATGCGGATTTTGACTACCGCGGCGATCAGGCTGCGGGCGACTGGCCAGCGCGCACCTCCAGAATCACCAGAGGGATGAAGGGCACCATCCAGCAGAGGTACTGCATGAAAAGCACGCTATTAAAGTCGACAAACGCCGCCATGGCCAGCAGGCAGGCGGTGAACAGCCCAACCTTGCGCTTGTAATACAGGCCGTAGACCAGCAAGAGCATGACGAGGGTGGGTAGACGTGCGGTGGCGCCCCACAGGCCGAATAGGCTGTCCAGGGAAGGAGCCGGGAGGTGTACGGCCGCGTCGCGAGTTACCTCGAAGATCATCGACCTGAGGAAGGCCTCAGCGTTCACCCCTATCGTCCTGCCGGGCCACAAGAAGAAGGGGATGGAGATGAGCGCCGGAATACTGGCCAGCACCAGGCCGGCCTGAGAGACAGCCCAGGCGCGGGTTTTCTGAGCTACCTCACCCCATCGAGTCCTGCTCTTTGCCTCAACGCCCTGCCAGGCATAGATTAGATAGAGTGGAACCAGGATGGCGCCGAGATGCTTGAACGCCAGTGACAGGCTGAACATCAGGAGTGCTGCCAGTTTACGCCGGGGAAGCAGCCACAGCGACACCAGTAGCAAGAAGATGGGAATGACGTCATAGGTGACTGCCTGGGAGCTTTGTAGCGTCCAGCGATTGAGAAACCAAAACAACGCGCCAAAGCCGGCTGCTATCAGGCCACTCTGGCGGTAGAGGAGGCCGTAGATGACGCAACCGACGGCTGCGACGAAAGCCAGAATCAGGATGCGCCAGAAAGCCAGCCACTCGGGATAACCTTTGAGGCCCAGTTGCTGTGTCAGGGAAGAGAGGTAGTAGATCAACGGGAAGTAGGTCGGATACTTCT
Source organism: Anaerolineales bacterium (assembly GCA_017882045.1). Lineage (GTDB taxonomy): Bacteria > Chloroflexota > Anaerolineae > CG2-30-64-16 > CG2-30-64-16 > JADGQF01. The sequence goes on along the minus strand of JADGQF010000189.1, from coordinate 37 downwards.
GATTGACACGCATGTCGCTGCTGAGAATGCGAGCATA
>JADGQF010000031.1 GCA_017882045.1 Anaerolineales bacterium | reverse complement strand
CGGGCCGAACGACGGCGAGTCGCCGTTGCCTCCATAGCCTTGCAACGTACCGGCGGCTACCCACAGCTACGGTAGATAGAGCAGGCCCAGCGCTAACTGGGATAATAGCCAGGGTCGCGCATGCCGGCGCCGTTCCGGGTATAACCACGCACAGCCCAGGACAAATATGTTTTGCGCCAGGATGACGATGGCGGCGTAATAATGGGTGTGTAGAGCCAACCAGGATATCAGCACGTAACCCAGCCAATTGCCCGTTCCTCCGTCCTCGCTCGCTTCCCTCGCCAATAGTGTGCTGGCCAGCGTAAGTCTCAGGCTCATGCTATACATGCGTGCGTCCTGGCTGTGCCAGACTGCGTAAGGGCTGATGGCCATCAGCCCCGCAGCCAGCAGCGCCGCCGACGCCGGCAGCCGCAGTCTCCGGCCCAGCGTGTAGAGGAGCGGCACGGCCAGGATGCCGAACCACAGGCTGGCGAAGCGCAGGGCGAACTCGCTGTGCCCCGCCAGAGCCAACCAGCCTTTTTCCAGAAAGTAGCTGGCAACTGGGTGAGGTTCTCGCAGCGCCAGGGTGGCGTGCACGATATCTATCAGGGGGCGCAGGCTGAAGAAGTAGCCAAAGGCCTCGTCACCGCGCAGTTCCTGGGTACTAAGTTGGAAAACGCGTAGGGCGAAGGCCAGCAAGATGATGCAAATGAGGCCCAACCGGGGCAAGGGGATCGCTCCAGCGCTCCTGATCCGTTCCCGCACACCCGCTATCGCAGCCTCTTTCACTAGCGTACTTCCACGGTGCCAAGCAGGATACTTTGATCCTGAACAGTAGAGCGGCTCGCTGTCACGGCCAGTCTTGTCTTGGCCGCATCATTTCTGTTGTAGAGCCCCACCCATAGCTGATAGGTGCCGGGCAGAAGATCAGTCGGCAGGGCAATCGGGAATTCGCTTAGGCTTCTATCATTCGGTTGCCAGGCACTCGTTGGATATCTACCCTCAGCGGGAGGCGTGTCAAACCCGCCGGTTGGTTGGCCATTGGTGCTCACGAGATGCACAAACGCAGTGTAGTCGTTCGTCGGACCGCCATTGGCTTGCCAAAGCAACTTGACCGGCAATGCGCCGTCTCCGGCTTGGACCTCCGGCGGATAGTCATAACCGACCAGTTGCATCCCGTCAGCAAACGAGACTTCGAGCGGTTTCAAGCCCAGCCGTTGAACATCTAGCGGAATTGACGGCTCGATCCGTACGTGGCCCACGAATTCGGGAGCCGGCTGTCCATCGGGCGATGTGGCAACCAATGGCATTTTCGTACCCGCCTGCATGAATCCGACGTAGACGCGGGCCAACACGGGGGAGCGATCGCTGATATTGCCTTCGATCGTTACGAGGTATGGGTCCGGGTAAATTGTGCCGGGTATCCATAGGCTGGTCGGGTTTCGTCCCCAGCCCGCGTGGCTGGTAACGTTGCCGATTACCTCGCCATCCTCGTTCAGCAGTTGCACGAAAAGCGGCACATCCTCAGTCAGTTGCCTGGCCGTCCGCAGATACAGGGTGATTGGTGCTTTATCTCCTGGCCGGTAATGTCCACCTGGTACGTCGATGCCGACGATCTCCAGTCCATTACTATAGTGCTGGTCCAGGATGGTTGTTTCCGCACGCACTCTGGATATGGGTAGAGGGGCACGGTAGCTATCAGGCAGCAGGGAGGTCAACGTGTAGGCGGAACAGACCAGTAGACCGCACGGCAGCCCCACCAACAACATTGGCTTCGGAGACTTGACGGCGAAGGCCAACAAGGAGGCGAGGCCGGCAACCATCAACACGCCAAAGGAGCTAATGGCGGGAAACAGTAGGCGGCCCTGGCTGCTGGTCGCGAAGGTTGCCCAATATAGCGTCAAGCCGACCAGTATCACTGCCCACAGGGCTAACAGGAGCTGTACCCGCACGGACGGGCTCTTCAATAGAGTGCCAGCGCGTTGCGGGCGGTGAACAAATACAGATATAAAGACTCCGGCCACCGCAAGCGCGGTGAGCGTATCTAAGAGGCGATAAATCCACGCCGGCAGCGGTATACTGAACCAGCCAAAGAGACCCCAGAAAGAATAGCGCAGGCCGCGCATCTCACCCCACAGGCCGCGCCATGTCAGTGGCCTGGTCCGCTGCCCGTTGATACTTAGCAACTGCCTGGCGCCCAGCCAGTCCCCATAGAGGTTATAGTTGCGCCAATACCACCAGCCCGCGATCGCCAGGGCAGGTAGGAGTACCAATGCGCCTGCTTGTGCGAGCAGCCACCATGTTCGGCGCTGCCATGCCATCCACATAATGACCATTGCGGCCAATGCGAACAAACCCAGGCCTTGAAGCTTGCTCAGGGCTGCCAATCCCAACAGAATACCGAGGACGAGCCACTCCCACCAGTGCACCGGCCGCTCGGCCGGAAGTACTATGAGCCGTGCCAGCCAGTAGACGGTGGCTGTGCTTGTAAAGATCATCATGCTATCGTTCGATGCACTGGCGCCGATGAAGGAGAACTGCGGGATACTGGCTATGACCAGCATCACAAGGATGGGCCAACCGGTTGAGCGGGGAAATGCAAGACATGCGATGCGGTAAGCCAGCCACAGACTAACAGCCACCAGGGTCAGCGAGAACCATCGATCGACGTGCAGAGCCAGGTTGCTGCCCCGAAGAGACCACTGGTGTGCACTGTATAGCATTAGGTTCTTATTGCCCGGGGAGAGGGGATTGCCAAGGTTAGCATAAGGATTGAGACGGGTGAGTTGGTCAAAATCGCTTTGATCTATACCCGCCGTCAGCCTGCCCGCCAGGAAATAATAAAGTGGTGCTTGAGTCCCCTCGTGGGCCCAGAGGCCCCCGGCATCCCTGGTTTGAACCGGCAGGCCACCACCCCCAGCCAGGTGACGGGCAAATGCATAATGATACAATTCGTCAGGCGTTTCGAATGGTGGCACAACCAGGCTGTACCAGACTCCGATGCCCACAAAGAGGGCGAGCACCATCCCAACAGCCAGTCGCGATGGCGTGCGGAGGGGGGCCAGCCTATTTCGCGTAAGATAGGACAAGACTCTCGTCCCCATGATTAACTTCGATACCTGACGCATTTGCGGGCAACTTCTGGCCCGTGGCCGCATCGTACATCTGCACTGTCAGTCGATACGGGCCGGGTGTGGCGCCGGCGTGCGCCGGAATTTCCAATTCACTGTACTCGACGATTGTCTGGCCGGTCTGCCAGGTCGTGGTCGGCAGCGCGCCATCGTACGGCTCTCGTTCGGTGATCGCCACGTCTTGCCACTGCCCGTCTGGCTTGCGCCTTGACAAGCGCAGGATGTATTTCAGCCGTTGCTTCGGGGGTGCAAGTGGCTGCCAGTAGAGCGTGACGGGGACTGCGCCGCCGGCAAAGAGCGGCTCCCCAATGTCAATCCCCGCCAGGCGTACATCCAGACCGAACATCGCGTCGAGCGGGCGCTGCGGGGCGGCCGGAAGCTTTTGAAAGACGGGCGGCTGCGGCAGGAAGAGCCGGAGCTCCAGGAATGAGGTCGAGCTATGAAACGGTACTTGTTTGACTTGAAAAAGGTGCGAGATCGGCCACTCTCGGGCGGGCTCCAGTAGCGCATTGAGTGGCACCATCCCCGAGTTCACCACCCACGTCCGCCGGTGCCGGCTCGACAGCGCTTGCATTCTGTCGGCACTATCCGCCATCGACCCGACCAACAAGGGCACGCCCTGGTACTCTATACCAGAGCCGGTCGGGGCCGCGTCTAGGGGTAGATAATAGCGCCACAAACGCATCATTTCGGGCGGGTTGAGAAGGACCAGGTCGCCGGGCTGGATTTGCTGGCGCAGATACTGGCCCAGGCCGCGGATATCGTCCTTATCGTACACCGGTAAGGCGTAGTAGTTGATCGAGCTGTAAACGCTGGCGACCAGTAGCACTGCTCCCACACCGGCCCCGGCCCAGCGTCGCTCCTCCCAAAGCCAGGCGAGCCCACCGCTCACTGCCAGCAGGAAAGCTCCGCTGATCAGGCTCATGTGGCGCGCGTTCATGTAGACCGGCTGGAGCCGTTGCACGACCTCCAGTTCCAGGATCGGAACGATCACCAGAAGCGGCAACAGCCAGGTCCGTTCCGCCCGCTGGTGCCCGGGCCTGCGGCACCAGAGGAAGCCGAGCAAAGCCAACCCAGCGAACAGCAGGTCGAGCCACCGGACTGTGCGCGCATCCACGCTCAGCCCCAGGCTGAAGGCGTTGACCAGATCAGGGATGAGCACCGCCAGCCGAAGGGCTGTGAAGTTGCTGCCCCAACCCTGGCCTTGCCGTGACAGATAGTTCAACGCGACCCAGATGGTGCCGAGCGCGCCCATCGTGACCACAGCCAGGGCCGCAAGCCGGATGTTGCGCCGGGCTCTGCGATCGAAGACGACGATGACCTGCACTGGCAGTATCAACAGGGCCAGAAAGTGCGTGCTGAAAAGCAGCGCGGCCACCACCGCATAAGACAACAGCCAGAGATACGCGGCCCTGGGTGAGCCGGCCTCGGCCCAGCGCAAGAGCAGGTATGTGCTGCACAGTGCCAGCAGCGGCACCAGGGTGTACATGCGCGCTTCCTGGCCGTACCAAAGGTAAAAAGGGTTGATGGCCGCTAATAGGGCTGCTACCATTGGGGTGGTCGCTGGCAGCGCTCGCTGGCGAACCAGGCATCGCGCCAGCGTCCAGCACATGGGGACCAGAAGCGTGGCGGCCATCACGGAGGGAAAACGCAGCACGAACTCGCTGCTTCCGGCTATTCGTATCAGTACTCCCAGCAGGGCAAAGAAGGCGAACGGGTGTTGGTCGAGGGTGGGTATGATGTTTGAGCCGTCTGTCAGCCCGATGTGTCCGGCTATGAGCGCAGACCAGCCAGACTCTGCCCGTTGGAGGCTCAGGCTCTCGTCCCACCACAGGCTCTTTGCATCGAGTCGGAAGGCAAGGCGTGCGAAGGCGATGAGGATCAAGAAGAGCAACAGCGAGCGAGTTAACCGAAGGCGGGCCGTTCTGCTCCACGGCGGCTTGTAGGGAAGCATAACGTTCATCGGCGCGATTATGCGGCTAAAGCCACGATTTGGCAAGAAAGGCCAGCTGTTGCGGAAGTTACCGGTTCCGGCGCGCTATCTCAAAACTGTCATCCGCGCCGTACTCATGTTGTAGGGCCAGCCGCTGACCCGAGAGGTCATACAGAAGCACGATGACGCGCTGCCATCCCGCGGGCACCTGCGGCAGAACATATTCGTCCTCGACCCTGTCGCCGGCTCGCCAGGTAGACGTTGGATACTCGCCGGACATGGGTTGCTTGTCTACCTGGGCCAGTACGTGATTCTGGTCGTCGAGGACCTGCACGGACACGGTATAGTCGACCTGTACGGGAGCTTTGGCTTCCCAGCCCAAGGCCACGCGGCTCGGGTTGCCAGCCGCATCGTAGGTTATGTCGGTGGCCTGCAACTGAACACCGTTCGACCAGGCGGCTCGGGGAGGCGCATCTGGTGCTCCGGGGCCGGTGCGTTGGGCATGTAGGCGTACTTTGATGGCTACACGGTCCGCGCGTAGGCCACCATTGAGCAACGGCTGTGGCTGAGCCGGGTCACGGTAGTCGTAGAAGCCGATGCTCAGAGTCGCCAGGCCGTCTGCCGGAACATCGCCGGCCCGCACGATATAGGTGTCGGCAAACACTTGCCCCGGCACCCACTGGCGGGTTGGATGCCTACCGCCGGCCGGAACGCCGTCGAATTGCCACAACGGGTGGTTTTTGTCATCAGCCAGGTGCAGAAAGAGCGTGTAAAAGCCGGTGATCGGTTGGCGGGCCTCGAGATAGAGAGTAATAGGAAGCCCACCGTGCGCGTCCAGGCCGGCGCCCAGCGGCAAGTCGACCCCGACCAGGTTCATGCCGCCCTCGAAGTTCGCATAGATGGGACGCTCGGGCAGGAGTGGCTGTGCGAGCGGAGGTGGTATCCGATAGCCTTCCCTCAGGATCGGGATCTGTGACAAGGCCAGCACGATCATGGCTACCGGGATCAGGCGGCACAGCCACGCTTGCAGGCGCTTGGGACAGAGGGCGAGCCATCCGACTAGCAGCAATGTCGCGACGGCGGGCGCGGCTGGGAACAGCAGACGTCCCTGGTCCGTGTAGCGCACCAGCCGCATGAAGTTGACGAAGCTAGCCAATATGCCGGCCAGCCATAACAGGGACATGAAGACGGCGGTCTGCGTCCCCGGTGCGCTCCTGCGGCGCCGCCGCAGGAGGAAGACCACCAGCCCGCAGGCCCCGACCACCATGAACCATTGGGTGATCTGGTAGAACCAGGGCTGAGCGAGAATGCCGTAGCCGTAGATGCCCCAGTATGAGTGCAGTACGACGGGCATCTGGCGCCAGATATCCCCGGGCCCGAGGGCCTGGTCCCGCGCAAGACCCGGTAAAACCGCCAGAATGCGGCCTAGCGGTAACGGCGAGCCGTAGCGCGCCAGATTGGGCAGGTACCAGAAACCGGCGCTGATGATAGCTCCTGCTGCGGCGGTGAAGCCCAACGCCAGGCCTGCTCGCCACCGCAACTTCCAGAGATACGTTAACGTGATGAAACCCAAGGGCAGGATGACGAGGAGATTGCTGTACTTGGATAGCGCCGCCAGGCCGGCTACTGCTCCCACGCCAAGCCAGGCCCACAGACTCCTGGCCGATCGGTGTACGCAGCGGACGGCGAGCCAGAGCGTGAAGGCAGCCGTGGCGGCAGGCCAGCTATCGTTGGTGATGTTGGCCGACACAGATAGGAACTGCGGGTTCAGACCGACGATGCTGGCTGCGGCAAAAGCTGCCCAGGGGTTTAGCAGCAACTCGTACACAAGGAGCCAGGTTCCCAGCACGGCCAGCGCGCCGCCCGCGATCGAGACATAGCGGGCGATCCAGAGCGCTCGTAAGTCCAAAGCATCTCCCGGCACGGACACCGTGGCGCGGTGAGCCAATCCCAGCCCGTAGTACGGGTTCACGACTTCCTGGGCGAGAGCGGGAGCCAGCGCAGTATCGGGCGTGATGAGCGCGGCCAGGGCATAATAGAGAGGAGGCTGCTGTACCAGCTCGTGCGATGCGGCCGCCGTCTCAAGGTCGATAGAGGGTAAACGACGCTGGTGACACAGAAAGGCGATGTATCGGAAATGGCCGCCTGCATCCGCCCCTTCAAATGGCGGGGTCAGGCCGGCATACACGATTGCGAGGGACAAAAAGGCCACCACGAGCAGGATAATCCATACAGGCGAACTGCCTGATCTCAGCCGTTCTGCATCAACCCAGTTCCTGACACCTGCGGACACGTCCTTCATCCTCCTGAAGAGTTCAGGGATTATATGCTACACGAAGGGATAATCACAAGCGGCCCTTTGGTCAGCGCCGTTGGCTATGCTAAAATATCCGCCGGGTGAGCGTATGAGCATTGAAACTGGCGCCAGTGCCAGGCAGCAAGAGACGCCTCAGATCCCCATGAGCCGGCGCCGGCTCTGGGGCCAATGGTTTGCATATGTGACCGGTCCCGAGCACGTTACGGCGAGCCTGCGGGTGCTGGCGGCGGGTTTTTCGATCGGATTGTGCGCCTGGGAAAGTGGACATGCCGGACTGCTGGAAAACTACTTGCTGAAGAACGAGCTAAACTCGGTGGCCCGGCAAGGCTTGGTGCGCTGGCTGGTGGTCAGTTGCCTGGTTGTCTTCGCAGGCTGGCTGGCCGGCAGCCTGTGGGTGGCCGGAACGCGGCGCAGCAGCATCGAGAGTGCGCTGCGGCGCGGCGCAAACTTCCTGTTCTGTGCGCTGCCGCTGGCGCTGATCCCCGTGTTGGCGTTGCCGCAGTTTGAAATCAGGCATCCTCTGTTGAACCTCACCCTTGTCACATGCCTGGCTGCAACCCTGCTCTTGCAGAGCCAGGTGGTTGCGCGTGATTGGAGCATGACCGCGACGCGTTGACCTACGGACCTTACGATACCTTATTCCCCGGCAAGTACCGGGTGACCTTCCGCCTGAAATGGAACGGTGAGCAAGGCGACGCCCCGGTGGCCGTAGTGGACGCTTTCTCCACCGCTGCTGGCTACGCGCTGAATAGCCTGGAGCTCAAGCCCGGCGATTTCCTGACCAGCGATCACTACCAGTCCTTCGTGCTGGAGCTGGAACCCGGTCAGACCTTGCCCGATATCGAGTATCGGGTTCACTATTTGGGCCGCGGCAGATTGTCGGTCGACGACATCGAGGTGATCTCGGTGCGCGTCACGATCCCGAAGACCGGCGAAAGCATCCCTCTGGCGAATTGAGCGGCCACGAACACCCTCTCAGCACTCCTTTGTGTACCGCTTCAGGCGATGCCCCCCTCGAAGATCATTGGGGCAGATGAAGCGGCCCCAGGTCGACGCGGTTATCGGCGGTAGGCGGATCTACTGTCAGATTGCGCAAGGGCGGATTCTCATATAGCCCGGCCTTCAGGTCATAGGTGGCGGCGGGCAAGCTGGCCGGCAACGGCAGCCGATGACGGTCCGCGATAATCTCCCCCGCTCGCCAGCGAGTCGTCGGGCTGTAGCCGCCTCCTGGATCGCCGTCGTGCTGCGCCAGGACCTGGCCCGCTCCATCTGTCAGGTGCACGAAGGCCTTGAAATTCGTGCTCATGTCGCGCAGGGCGAACCAGTAGAGGGTCACGTCGAGAGCATTCGTCGCGCGTGCCGGGGCAACGTCATAACCGAGCAGGAGCGCCGCGTCACCCAGCTTTGCCTGGACCTGCACAGGCATCCAACTGCGCTGCCCGACGCCCAGGGCGTTCAGGTCCAATATGAGGGTTACGAGGAGAAGGGCCACGGCTGTTCCGCGCAGCAAGCTACTGCGGGTCTTCCAGAGTGCCAGGAAGGCCCATAAGCAGGCCGAGAGCGTAGATAGGATGGCTCCAGTCGTACGTGCAGGCGTGTCTCCAAAGTGGAAGGCCAGGCGATGGCTGCCTGCCGGCGCATTAGCTGAGACCAGCGCCAGCTCGCCGGACGGGTAGACGGCAGTCGGACGACCGTCCAACTCTGCTTGCCAACCGGGCAGATCGAACTGGTGCAGCCGCACGGGCAGAGGCGCGCTCGAGGAGAGGCTGAGTTGGACCCCCGCGTACGAAACACGTTCTAGCCGGACAGTAGGAGCCGGCGAGGGGGGCAGGCCATCGGCCGCGCCTTCCCGCGGCCGGCCCAACGCCCAACGTTGCTCGCTGACGGCCAGGGGCAGAAACTCGCCGGTCCATGTCGCGCCGACTTGCCCGGCCTCGTAATCCTCGCGCCACATCCGATCTGGCGACCATGCCTCTGCGTCGGGCATCGAGAGCGGTTGCGCCGGAAGATGGGGCAGCGGGACGAGCATCAGCACGAGCGCAAGCAGCGCCAGCAGGCCGAAAGAGCCGAGGGATCGTCCACGGGGAGGCCGCGAGGAAGGTGTCGAGCGCTCCGATGTCGCGACGGCGAAGCCTGCGAGCAACGACGGCAAAGCCGCCGCGACTCCTATCATGCCTAGTGCAGCCAGGGTAAGGAAGCGCCAGGGATATTGCAGCTGCGCTAGCACCGGAGCCAACGGCTTCCAGATTGGCAGCGAGGCCTGGGTGATCATGAAGAGCGAGGCCAGCACCAGCAGCAGATGGAACGCGATAATGGAGCCTTTGGCGGGCCGCTGTCCTGCGGCCAGGCGCCAGACCAGGAGGCCAAGGACCAGCAGCACCACCGCAAGGCTCAGCCAGCTTACGGGGTGGTCGGCCGCGCCTTGCCCGAGTCGGTACAGGTACAGGGGAGCCGTCAGGACCGCCTGGCCGAGCGGTGCCAGGTGCTGCTGGTAGCCGTCGCTGGGGCCGAGGCTCAGGCCTACCGCCGAGCTTTCCGCCAGGACCGGCAACCAGAGCGCGGCCGTCAGGCCGATGGCCAATCCCAGCGAGCCTGCCGCGCCGATGAGTCGGCGCCAGCGTCCACTGCCGAGCGCCAGGATCAGCAGGTACAGTATGGTGACGGGCGTCATGAGGAGCGCCGTCAGGTTGTGCGTGTAGACGAGGCCAGCCCAGGCCAGGGTGCCCCACAAAAGGGGCTGGATCGGCCTCTCTTCGCGAAAGGCTGCCGTGTAGGCCCACAGTATCAGCGGCGGCCAGATGAAGGCGAACTGTTCGGGGATGGCGCCGCGTTGGTAGGCGTCGGCCAGGTGATACGGAAAGTATGTGTAGGCGATGGCGCCCAGAACCCCGCCGGCTGGTCCCCACAGGTAGCGGCCGTAGCCGTAAGCTGCCATGGCCGCTAACAGGAATCCCAGCGCGATGGTCAGCTTAGCGGCCATTGCCGGCCCGGCGCCGAGCAGGGCCAGCAGGGCGCCGGGCCAGTATGTGAGCGGCGCGTAGAAATTAAGCACACTCTGGCCATAGCCAAAGCCAAGCTCTGGGAAAAGACGTGGGTGTAGCACACCCTGCGACCATGCCGCGGCCAGGGCCGCAATCCGGTAGATGTGGATACGGCCATCGTCCGACGCAAAAAAGCCGGGCCCAAATAGCGGCCAGAGGGCCGGCAGCGCCAAACACAGCGTGGCCAGCCAACCCAAGGCCGGGTATGGCCGCGACCAGAGCCGCGCACGCTGGCGCACCAGGGAAATGCTCGAATTCATCAACCGCCTTATCCGAGACGAGATTGTGCCGGTAGGCTGATTATATCCGTTAGTGCGGCCAAACGGCAATCGGTCCCAGGCCAACCTGGACATCCGGCGGGCTGCCAGCCACCTGGACTGGCAGCGAAACGGGCTCATTCTGGCCGGAGAGCGAAAAGGCCGATAGGCTGAGCCACCAGTTGCCCTGCGGCGTCCCGGCGCCCAGCGGCAGATCGATCTGATCAATCACCGGCTGCTGGCGGGTCGCAGCCGGCGACCAGCAAGTGGTAGGATAGCGCGTGGCGAAGGGCTGCCAGTGCTGACCAGGCAGTGCTTTGCCATCGGGACCGACCAGGACCGCCGAGAAATAGTACGGCGCGGTCATCGGCTTCAGTGCGCGCCAGTGCAGCGCCAGGGTGATGCTGTTGCTGGCTGCCTGATACTGAGCCTGGTAGCCGGCCAATTGCAGCACATCGCCAAACCTGGCATCGGCCGCCTGGGTCGGCGCTGACAGGGCTAGGTGCGCCACCTGGGCGTATTCCGGCGGCGACGTGACTCCGGTAGTGATCGTGCGAAAGACGAGATTCACGACCAGCAGCCAGATGCATTGGCTGGCCATCAGCATGAGGCGCGTCCGCGATGGAAGCGTGGCCAGGAAGACCCCGGCCGCCAATAACCAGAGCGGAACCCAGTACAGCCAGATACGGCCGGCCTCCCCGCGGGTCGTGCCGGAAAGGAGCATGGCTGCGAAGGTCAGTCCCACAGGCAGGACCAGGTGGCGGGTCTTGCCCCCTGGCAGCTTGAAGAGACCGAGCACCGCGAGGCAGATCAGGGGTAAGCCGCCGAATACGGCCAGATCCCAAACGTTGAGGACCAGCCAGGGAACGTAAGGTGCTCCCAGGCTGACGTGCTGGACCATGCCTACCCGAAACACATCCAGCAGCGTGTGGCCGGCGGCGCGCCAGTAGATCAGCCACACCAGGGCCAACCCGGCGCCGAAAGCCAGCGCGACGCCCAATACAGCTGCAAAGCGGTTGATCGGGAACACGGGCGCTTCGACAGGCTCAGCGCCCGGCCCTTCAACAGCCTCAGGAGCCAGGCTCGCCAAAGCACTGCCCTGGGTTTGCGCTGGCAGCCATTTCGAGGTGCGCGGCGCGGCCGCGCTGGCATCCTCAGCGAACCATCCTCGTCCCTGCCAGGCAAAGAGTCCCAGGAGACCGCACAACAGGAGCAGCGGTAACAAGGAAAAGTTCAACACGAGCAGGCCGCCCAGCAGCAGGCCGCTCAAGAGAAACTCGGCCCAGGGCAGCCAGCCCTGCCTGCGATTCAGTCCGTCCCAAAACAGGAACACCAGGGTCATCGCAGGCAGAGGATAAAATGAGTTGAGCGTCCCACCGAAGAGGGCCAGCGCCGGCACCAGGGGCCACCAGAGGACGGCCTGGCGTGCCGGTCCTTCTCCTGCTGCCCGGCGAGCCAATGCATAGAGCGGAATCGCCGTCAGCGCCAACCAGAGCGGCGACGCTATGCCGAGCCATGCGCTAGCAAGCTGGGCATTGTCGAGCGCCATAAACTGGTAATTCTGGCAGACATAGGGCCGGACTGGTAGCGCCAGCAGCTCGCTCGCCGCCGGCAACTTGCCGAGCAATTGCGCTAATCCAAAGTAAAGCGCCGGCCAGCCGGCCGCGCTGGTCGACAAGTGCGGCAGGGCCAGGCGCCACCCTGGCATCAAAGACGGCCAGGCGTGCAGCGTATCGGGCAAACTCTTGATGCTCAGGCTGAACGAGAAAGCGCCGCCAGCGTAGGGCGAGATCGTCCGGCTGAACAACACCCACAGCGGATCATCCAGGACATAAAGCAGAGCAATGGTCAACACGCAGCCGGACAACACCACCCAACCCAGTAAAAGGGCGGCTGGCCTGCGCGCCAGCCAACGAGCGCCGGCGGCATAGGCGACGATCACCAGCACGGCGGGCCAGCAGCGCTGCACGGTGAGCCAGGTCGGAGCGGCATAGGGCCACTGCCAGCCAAAACCGCCGCGCAGCAGCGGCCACCAGTCACGGAGGATAACGAGCGCGACAAAACACGCCAACAGCGAGATGACAGCCCCGCTGCGCGGCCAGGTCGGCCGCAGGCCCTGGGCTGGCGATCGTCTCTTGTCAGTCACTGCCGCTCATCCACCTGCCTTTGACTGGGCGGTATAGCAGTGCCCGAGTCCGCAATGTGCCGAACGTTCGCCGCTGCGCAAACGCCGTGGCTGGCTGTTCGATCATGAGCAATCGGCGGCAGTATACATGAGATGTCCCTCCTGCGTCCGTCAGCGAGAGCCGACCCGGAGTTCCGTCACCAGGATCCTGTCCCCTCCGGGTTGGTTCTGCCCGTCGGGCACCGCTACCCGCCGGCCCGTTACCGGGTCGTACAACCCGACCAGGATGCGGTATGTGCCAGGCTTGAGGGTACCCGGCACAGTGAATCGGTGCGTGTCCTCAATGATCTCTCCAATCGACCAGGCTGACGTCGGATAGGCCCCGCCTGAGGGCAGCGCATCCGCCTGGCCGACGGTCGCATCGTTTTGATCGACGATGTGGACAAACACCTTATAGTCGTTATTAATCTCGCCGAGCGCCTGCCAATACAGCCTTAGCTCCAGCCCGCTTCCGGCCTGAACCTGTGCATCATCCGCTAGATCATAGCCCATTAGAACTATACCGTCGCCAAGCTTAACACTTAAGTCGTGGGCCGGCTTGAGTGTAGGGGATGGGACGTCCAATGCGATTTTGGCCAGGGTCGGAGCTACTTCTTGGCCTTGTGAGTTAGTCACGCGCAGGTTCTGCATCGTCTCGAACGTGTACATGCCGGCCCTGAGCCACAACGGCCTTGGCCCCAGCGTCGTGTCCGGAATCTTCACCTGGACGGTATCACGCACAATCTGGCCCGGAGTCCATAGGCGTGTCGGATACGTGCCGCCTCCCGTATAGCTATCCGACTGTGCCAGCGGGTGTATACCCTCCACAGACCAGAAATGCACGAAGACGCTGTAGTCTTCGTCGATCGGCGCCAGCGCTTGCCAGTATAGGGTAACGGGCACGACCTCGCCGGGCCGCACGTGCTGGCCCGGAATGTCGAAGGCCAATAAGCGCACCTTGTCGCCATACTGAAAGTCGATGCGCTGCGCTGATGCAGGCACTTCCGGCACAATGAGGTCTGACCGGGCATAGGCGGGCCGGATGCTCGTAAACGGGACGCTGACTGCCAATATGAAGAAGAGGCCGGCCAGGCCCCACGCAGCCGCAGGCTGCCGGCGTAGTGGGAACCAGCGGAGCAGCCCGATGGCGAGGAACAAGCAGATCGCCGACAGCGCCGGGAGAATAAGCCGCCCCGTTGATGCAAGGGTGAACAGCGTATAACGGAGCAGGGCCAGCATCTCCAGGATGAGCCACGCCGCCAGCAGGACCAGTGCGAAGAGCCGCCTGGAAGGGTGAGCACGGCGCTTTTGCCAGGCCCAGGCAGCCAGTCCGACGACAGCCAGCAGCGTGAGCCCGTCCAGCACGCGGTAAATCCAGTCAGGCTGCATCAGCACGTTGACACCCCCGAACAGTCCCCAGTAACTGATGCGGAAGCCCTGAAATTCGCCCAGCAACTGCCCGACTCCCGGGATGGCGGGTCGCCGCCCGACAAAATCCAACATGACGCTCATACCCGTCGGATCGCCGTATAAATGCCAGTTGCGCAGGTACCACCATCCGGCGATCAGTAGCACGGGCAGGAAAACGCTGAGGCAGTCGACCAGCCAGCCCTTCAGAACCCTTCCGGCCCGCCGCTTGCCCGCCTCCTGTGCCATCTCCAGGGGCTCAGCGATGCGGTTGTATAGGAAAGCTGCTGAGGCGACCGGCAGCAGTGCCAGCGCGCTGAGCTTGGACAGGCAAGCCAGCCCGAGCACGACGCCTAAGAGGAGAAGGCGAGGGCGTGTGCTGCCTTGCAGTACGAGTCGCACCAGCAGCAGCAGACCCAGCGAGGCCAGCACGATGACCAGGTTGTCGTTGTCGACCGATGCGGCGATGAACAGGAACATCGGTAGGAAAGCGTTGAGCGCCATGGCTGCGATGGCGATGGGGGGCCGCGCAGGGAACAGCATGAGTGCAGTCAGGTAGGTGCACAGGACCGTACCGGCGCCCAACAGCAGCGAGAAGAACCGGATCAGGTGCACGGCCAGGGTCGTCCCGTGCCAGGGAAAGGCCTCTCGCTCGGTATGAACAATCAGGTTCTTGTTGTCGGGGTAGAGGGGCACACCTATCTGGGCATGGGGATTGATATACATCAGATCGGGCAGGTCGGAGGTGTCAATCGGAGCTGTCAGGCCCGCCGCCAGGGCGTAGTAAAGCGGTGGCTGGATGCCCTCTTGTTCCCAGAGCGTTTTCACACCCGCACGTTGCACCGGCAGATTGCCGCCTTGTGCCAGATGTGCAACAAACGGGTAGTGATGCCACTCGTCGCTGGCCTCGAATACGGGATCGATGACGCTGTACAGGGCGCCCAGGACTAGGTACAGCGCCAAGATCAGCACGGCCAGGCGATGCTTCGCGATCCGGTTTAGACGGCGGCGGATCCAATTACGCGTCAATGTACGTCAACCTCAGAGAGTGTGAGCGCGTCGCCGGCGGGGCCGGCCAAACGCGGATAACCCTTGACATCGCTGCGATATAGTCCGGTGATCAGGCGGTAGCGACCGGGTGGGACGTCCAGCCGCAAGGCCAGGTTATCGGTAATGACCTGACCCGCCGCAAGCGAAGCGGTCGGGTACAGGCCGTCGCCCGGCCAACGGTCCCGCTGCACTTTAACCTGTGAATCGGCGTCGATCAATTGCACGAAAACTGTGTAGTTGGCGGCAGGCTTGCTCAGCGCGCGCCAGTTCAGACCGATCTGCAGAGTGTCGCCCGACTGGGCCTGCACCGGGGCGCCGGGGAGTATTGCCTGGTCGCGGGAGGATGCGCCGGCCGCGCCACAACTGCCCTCGACGCCGGTGGGCGCAACCTGCAATCTCACCTGGTCCAGCGAGATCTCGCCCAACACCTGGGCAGCACTGGAGGACCCTGCGGGGACACCGGCAGCGGAGAAGTGTAGCAGCCGCGCCCAGTTTCCAAACTGCTGTTCATCCAGCTTATAGGCATGCTGTGCCAGGTAGAACTCGGTGCCTCGCCATCCCGCCTGGTCGTCGGCCTCGGCGTTGCGATCGCGAGCGATCCAGATATCGGTGTAGCGCGCCATCAACTGGTCCAGCAGGCCCTCGCGCACTGGCTTCTGCTCGATGGCGTACCAGGGGATGGGCGCCCGCAAGTAGTTGAGGTAGTAATCTGTGAGCGCTGGGTCGGGTACAATCAAGACCGCCGAACAGTTGGGTGCGGCTAGCCAGGCATTCGGGCAGCAACGGAACGTGTCCGAAGCCACTGTCTTGCCGAGCGCTGCGTTCAATGGCTGCAAGAAGCGGTCCACGTCGTAGGGGTCAAAACGTGCATCTCCCGTCCTGTAAAGCAGCAGCAGTCCAGAGCACAGGACCACTGAACCGGCGCCCAGCAATATACCCGCCCTGCCCGCACGACGCGGATGCCGCCAGAGCCATATGAAGGCAATCAGGGTCGCGACGACGGCAGCCAGCGACACCGCCAACCCGGCGGGCAAAAGCGCCCAAGTGCCCAGGGGTTTTAGCTGCACCCAGGCGAAGTCCGGTGGTTGTGTGCCGGCCAGTAGCAAGCGCAAATGTCCCAGGACCGGCGATTGGGCAGGCGTCATGTAGAGGGCATCAATTGCCTCGCCGATTCCGCCATAAAGCTTAGCCTGAGTAAGTTCCCAATTGATTTCCCACGTGCGCACATCCACGCTGATGCCCAGCACCTGGATGCCAGTGCTCAGCACGATCAGCAGCAGGATCCCGGCGACCCCGAGTGCGCGCAGGCCCGCGGGTGTAGACCGGCCCGCCTTCGCTGTGTCTTCCGGCACATCGCGCATGAGCCAGGCAAATACCGGGGCTGCCAGGAGCACGAGGAAGGGCACGATCGGCAGCATATAACGCGGTCCCCAGCCAACGCCGCCCGACCAATACAGGTAACGGCTGTAACCGAATATATGGATGCCCACCGCCGCCAGGAAGGCCAGGGTCTCCCACATCCGGCGGCGCAGCAATGGCACTATGCCAACGAGACCTAGCAGGAGCACCGGCGAGAACCAGAATAGGCCCCGATAGGGGCTGATCACCAGGCCGGTGCTGCCGCGCAATATGCGTTCGCCCAATGAACTCGAGAGTTGGGGATTGGTCGTGTAATCGACGATGTTGCGGGCAAACGCCGACACGTCGCGCAAGGTGGTCTGGGAATAGAACTGCCCGAGCAGCCAGATAGCGGCCAGCGGGACGAGGAAAGCCAGGGCATCGCGCGCTCGTTCCATTCGGCTGCCGGTTGCGTCGGGCCCGGCACGCAGGCGCTTCCACTCGTAGCCACCCGCTAACAACAGCAGCGCCGGGATAACGGCGATGCTGACCTGCTTGTTCGTAATGGCAATCCCCAGGGCAACACCGGTCACGGCCGGCCAGAGCGCCCCGCGCCGGGCCGGCGGGCGATACCGCAGCAGGGCATAAACTGCCATGAGGTAGGTAAGGACGGTGAGTGTCTCGCGAAAGAAGGTGCGGCTGTACGCCCAGGCACCCGTTCCCAGGGCGAAGACGACCGCGCCGACCAAAGCCGTGCGGCGGTGATAGCCCAGTTCGAGGATGCAGAGGTAGATCAGGGCTACGGAAGCCGCCATCACGAAGACGCCGAAGAACATTGCGCCCTGCACCGCCGCGCCCAAGGCCCGGCCCCATAGATAGAACGGGATGGCCAGAACCATCTGGGCCGGCTCATAGTTGGGGACCATGTCGCCGTGTGTCGTTACCATGCCGACATGGGTATAGTCCCAATAAATCTGGTTGATGGTGAAGGCCCCCGTCTTGACGAAGCTATCGGTCCCGCTGAAGAGCGCGCGCTCGTCGTTACTGACGAAGGAGCCGTCGTAGGTGAGCAAATAGACCGCCAGCGCCAGGAAGAAAACGCCTACTGCCAGGCGCCGATCGTTTTTCAGTTTCTCAGAAGCAGCCGCCATCGCCTTACCTACCTTTTAGTCTCGACCGGTAAGGCCAGGAACTCCCCGCCCTGACTGTTGCCCGGCAACATCCATCCGCCGTCGGGAAAGGTATACACGCCAAGTTCTACGCGCGCCGTTTGGGCAAGTTGCTGGGGTGGCGGCTGATAGGTGTCGGCCACCACCTCACCGGTAGTCCAGCGATCTGTGCTGAACCGGCCCGCGCCGGGCGAACGTTTCCACTCCCACAACAGATTGCCGTCGCGGTCCAGCAGGCGCAGTGTCGCCCTCAGGTCCTGTTTGATTGGCGCCTGGGCCTGCCAATACAAAGTTAGTTCGCCGTCAGCCATGCTCGGCTGGACCGCCAGGAGCCGCAGGCCTGGACCGAAAAGCGCCTGCAGCGGCGAAGCTTGCGCGGGCTGAGCCGCAATCGGACGCGGGGGCGCGAAGGGCAGAACGATGCCGGTAACCAACGCGATGACCGCCAGGGCGGCCAGTAGGCCGCTCCAAATACCGAGGGCCAGGCTCGCGCGTTGGGCCGGCACCCAGGCGGCCAGACCACCGGCGATTAGAAAGGAGAGCGGCGCGAGCGCCGGGAACAACAGGCGGCCCTGGTCAGTGCCTAGGGCAATTTGGCTATAGGAGAGGATCGAGAAGACGGCCAGGACCGGGGCACCCACGAGGATCACGATGTCGACCGGCAGGGTCTCGGCCAGAAGTCCCTGGCGCGACCGCCGGTACTCCGCCCCCCAGCGCAGCCAGCCGGCGCCCGCAGCTCCCAGCAGGACACCCCAAAGGATATAGAACGGCGTGGGCAGAGAGAGTTGTCCGGCGCCGCCGAACTTGCCCCAGAAGCTGAAGAACCAGCCCCTGGCCAGCTTCGCCAACTCCAGCGCACCCAGCGGACCTTGGCGCCTGTCGATTGTGGCGAGAACTACCTTCATGCCGAGGGGATCGCCGAAGAGCTGCCAGTTGCGCAGCAGCCACGGTGAGATGATGGCTACCGCGATGATCCCGGCCAGGACAGTGCGGCCGAAAGACCGCCGCGAGGGGCGGGGTGCGCATAGTATGATGAGGCAGGCAACCGGCCATAGAGCGATAGTGCTGGCTTTGGAAAGCACCGCCAGCCCCATAGCGGCGCCACTCAAGATGGCGCCGAACAGGTCACGGCGCCAGGCCGCCCACAGGGCCAGCGTGATGAACATCGCAGCCAGCATATCGTTGCTCATGGCGGCGCCGATGAATAACCCTTCAGGCAGGAACGCTGCGAAGGCCGCCGCCGCCAACGCGAGGAGCGGCCGCCGAGGCCACATCGCCCGCCCCAGCCCGTAGGTTGCTGCCGTCAAAACCAGACCCGCGAGCACGGATACCAGCCGCCCAAGGTGCATGGCCAGAGCGCCCCCTCGCCAGGGCCAACTTTCTAGGGTCGTGTGAATGAAGAAATTGGGCGCTGCCGTCGGTGTGAACCCGACATCAGGATTGGAGCGCAAGAAAGTGAAGTCCATGCCGGTCCAGCTTGCCACGCCGGCTGCCAGCAAATGATAAAGGGGCGGATGTTTGGCCTGGGTCATTGTCGTGCCGGTGGGGAGGCTCGCTTCCCGCCCGATGTAGGCGGCGTAAGCATAGTGGTCAGCTTCGTCAGGTGCTTCGCCTAGCGGATTGAGCGCGCTGTACGAGAGACCGAGCACAAGGCGCAACGCCAGTATGAGTATGAGGGCTCTCCGCATGTCTTTCAGTGATTCGCTCCTGACCTATGCCGCCGCAGGATACCATCGAATCAACGGTTTGGCAAAACTTTGCGGTTCAGGCTAGAGTGAGTAGACTGTTCTTGCCACCGATTACCTCCGGGCGAATACTTCGTTGAAGTTGGCTGGCTTGACTTGTAGGCCGGGTGGCAACTTGAGCCTCAGTTCAATGCCGTCAAGCCGCCAATGAAGATTCTCTGAGGTGAGTGTCAGATGCTACATGTTTTGAGCAGCACAAAGGCGGAACAGGCTGCCGGCGTCCGTTTTGGCCGCCTGCGATGGACGTGGTTGCTGCTCGTGCTGGCAGCGGCCGCCGTCTATCCGGCGCTGGCCAATAACATCGCCGCGCGGGCATGGGACGCGGCACCGGTACACATTTACCGAGGCTTTGTCTACTCGAACGCCATCTCTCAAGGTGTGCGTTATCCGCAGTGGATCCAGTCTCTGCACGGAGGGTTGGGCAGCCCTGCGCCCACTTTCGAACCGCCTTTGCCCTACGCGGCAATGGACTTCTTTTATCGATTGGGCATGCCGCACACCGTAGGCTGGCAGGTACTCATGGCGCTGGCCCTGTTGGCCGCCTGCACCGGCGCCTATGCGCTAATGCACGCGTTGACTGGGCAGAAATGGCCGGCAGTGCTGGCGGCAATCGCGTTTCTCTACGCGCCCTACCTTCTGCGTGATGTCTTCGAACGAGGCACGCCGGAAGCGCTGGGGGTATGCCTATACCCCTGGGTACTCTGGTCGCTTGTCTGGGTGGCCCGGCGACCTTCCGGCTGGCGCCTGGCGTTGGCCGCGGGGATATGGGCGCTGTGCATCTCGACCCACGTGCTGGCTCCGCTGATGTTGGCGCCGGTAGCTGTGCCGTTGGCGATGCTCTTGACCTGGCGTTACCGCACGGCTGGCCCCCTGTTAGCGTTGCTCGCTGGGAGCTTGCTAGTCGCGTTTATCTGGCTCCCGATCGCTTCGGAACAGGGCTGGGTACATGTAGAGCGCGATTTTGGGTCGAGCATGGCAGATGTGCAGGCAGGCTCGATCCCGCTGGATCAGTTGCTGTCCGGCCCGGCAGTCTACGACACGCAAAGTGATAATAATCGGACGGTGGACCACGTTGGCTGGCTCAATGCGGCTCTAATGCTGGCCGGCCTTGCCGGACTTTATATCGCCCAACGCCGGCGACGACGCGGCCTCGCCCTCACGCTCGGGATCGGTCTGGCCGCCGGCTGGTTGGTAATCTGGCTGATGACCGGGGCATCAGATCCCGTGTGGCGTGCGTTTGGACCGGTGCTCGAACGGCTGCAATACCGGTCGAGGCTGCTTGGGCTACAGGCGTTGGCTAGCGCGACGGTGGCCGGCGCGTTGCTGACCTTGCTGCCCCGGCGCCGGCAACCATGGGCCGGCATCGTCCTGGTGGCATTCGTGATTCTTACGGCCCTGCCGTCGCTCTACGTCGACCTGCAACACGCATACAGCAGTGTCGGCCCTGAATTGAGCCTCACCCAGGTCCGTCAGGCCGAGATCGCGCAGGGGGCCCTGGCTTTCACATCATTCGGCGAATTCCAGCCGCGCTGGCGCACCGCACCCTTCGACGAGCAATTTCTGAGCGGATTGGGACCTAACTTCAACGCCCAGGCCGATCCTCTGGCCGAAGCGTTTAATGGTGTCAGCATTCAGGCGGCCGAGGTGCGCGATGGCCGGTGGGACCTCGATGTGCAAGCCGAACAGGCGACGGTCTTAACGTTACACTTGTTGTATTACCCGCGCTGGCAAGCCTGGATCGATGGGCAACCCGCGGTGCTGCGGCCACAGCCGCAGTCGGGCTATGCCCAGCTCGATGCGCCGGCCGGGCAGCATCACATCAGCCTACGCTACGGCTCAACCACCGCGCAGCAGGCAGCGCTGGCGATCAGTGGGCTGACACTGGTTTCTTTGCTCGTCGGCGCGGCCTGGCCTTTCCTTGGCCGGCGCCCAAAGCAGGCTCGTGAGCCGGTGTGGAGGGATGCCGGTAAAAACACAGACGCCGCTGGCGAGGCCGAACAACCGCCCGCCGTCTGGCTGCTCGCGGGCCTTACCGCACTGCTGGCGCTCAAGATATTCTTCGTCGACGGATCGACCACCTGGCTGCGCTGCCAATCGACGGCGCAGCATGTGTGCGGCGCGCAGACTACCGTGGCCGTACCGTTCGCCGGTGGGCCAACCTTGCGGGGTTACAACGTGTTGTCCGGCGATGTGCGGCCTGGCGGTACGATATGGCTGCAACTATTCTGGCAAGGCGAGCCGCGCCAGACAGCTCAGCTGAACAGTTTCGTACACATCCGCAACAGCCAAAAGGGCTGGCCGATGGAACCGAAGACGGGGAGCGAAATCTGGGCGCAGGCAAACCACCCGGTACCAGGGGGCCTGCCGAACACGGAGTTCCTGCCCGGCAAGCTCTATACTGACGACTTCCGAGTTCAGTTGCCGGCGGACATGCCAGTGGGCTTGTATTTTCTCGAAATCGGATGGTACAATCCGGCCGGCGGCGAGCAGTTGGAGCCGCAACCAGACGCGGTCAAGCCGCCGTTGAAAATCCTCTGGCGTTCCATTTTGCTGCCATCCATCCGGGTGCGATAGGATCGGATAAGAAAAACCGCTCAAAGTTACAGTTGTGGTTTTGTCGGCTCTGCCCCAAAGAGGAAATGCGATGCTACGCGGGCTAAGTTTCGGCCCACTGTACTGCTACGCTTTGATGGCGGTACAGATCGGTTTGCTTCTTCTAGGCTCAACCGACAACACCGACTCGCTCTGTCGGTTCAAGGGTGCCAACCACCAACGGCTTGGCGCTGGGCACTTGAAGTCGCTCCGTTATGTGAGACCGTTGATCTTTTTCGTGGAGGACATGCTTATGCTGCACGGACGCAGGGTGATCGTTGTAATGCCTGCCTACAACGCTGAAAAAACGCTCATGGACGTCTACCGTGATATTCCCGAAGGGTTCGTCGATGAGCTGATCCTAGTGGATGATGCCAGCGCCGACCGCACCGCGCTGATCTCCAGGCAGCTTGGCTTGAGGACGATTGTCCATCCACGGAATCGCGGCTATGGAGGGAATCAAAAGACTTGCTATAAGACGGCGCTGGACCTTGGCGCCGACGTCGTTGTGATGCTGCATCCCGATTACCAGTATACCCCCAAGCTGCTCGTGGCTATGGCGTCGCTGGTCGCCATCGGCCAGTACGACGTCGTGCTGGGATCCCGTATTCTCTCGGGCGGAGCCCTCAAAGGCGGTATGCCGCTTCCAAAATATGTGGCCAACCGCATTCTGACCTTTTTTCAGAATGTCCTGCTTGGCTCCAAGCTCTCCGAGTTTCACACGGGCTATCGAGCTTTCTCGCGGCAATTGCTCCTCAGCCTGCCGCTTGAAGAGAACTCGGATGGCTTCCTCTTCGACAATCAGATGCTTGTCCAGGCCATCTATTTCGGTTACTCCGTCGGCGAGATCTCTTGTCCGGCTCGCTATTTTCCCGAAGCATCCTCGATCAACTACCTCAGTAGCGTAGTCTATGGACTTGGGGTCGTCAAGACGACTTTCCAGTATCTGCTGCAGCGCCTGGGCTTGGCTCAGTTCCGCATCTTCTCGCACGAGGGCCGAAGGCTACAACTAAGCATCTCCGCTCAATAGCGGTGTTGAAGGTAGGAGCTAGCGGTGGAGGTGCGCGGTCAGCGCGGCTTGTGCCGCTCAGTCACTCTTTCGCTCAACCCATACAGCAAGCAGAGAGGACTCGGAAGGACAAGCTCTCACCAGGAGAGATCGATGAAAGAACGAAATCGAGGCGTGAGCCACCAACAGGCAATCACTCTTGTGCTGCTGCTGGCTGCCTTTCTTCGTCTATGGAACCTCGGGAGCAGCGCCTTTACGTTTGACAGCGCTTACCTGAGCAACCTTGCCGCGCGCTTCCTATCGACCGGCGTGCCCCCTGCGCAGGGGATGGTTTCTTCTGTCGGAATCGTCAACCCACCGCTCGCGGTCTACCTGATCAGCCTGCCCGTGTTGCTGAGTCGCGATCCGCGGGTTGTAACGGGTTTTGTGGCCGTGGCTAACGTGATCGCCGTCTGGGAATGCTATCTGCTTGGCCGGCGTTACTGGGGCCATTGGCAGGGAACCCTCGCTGCTCTGCTGCTGGCCGTCAGTCCGTGGGCAGTGTATTATTCACGGGGTGTTGGGGCGCAAGAACTGTTGCTGCCAGGCGTCATCCTGTTCTTTGCCTTGATCATGTGTTGGTTGGTCGACCACAAGAGTTGGGCCGTGGCTGGCGCCACATTCACTCTGGCCGCGCTCGTTCAGATCCATTTCGCCACCCTGGCCCTGGCGCCGGTGCTGGCGGCGGTTCTGCTTGCATCTGCTGTGGCGCGTGTGCGAGATCGCCGGGGCCTGTGGCCCTGGAAACCGCTGGTGGTCGGCACGGTGGCCGGGGCGTTGTTGTATCTGCCCTATCTTCTGGTCGAAGCCCAGAACGGTTGGCCCAGCCTTCATGCCTGGTCAAACGCGCCCCACGCCGCCTCATCCATTCACTGGCAGACTATCGAACTCGCTCTGATCAACATCGGCGGCCGCGACATCCATAGCTGGCAGGCCCGCAGCAGTATCAGCGGTTCCTGGCCAGCCTACTTCCGCTTGCCTATTGGCCTGATCGATTGGAAGAAACCCTTGTGATTCTCAGCAGCCTCTACCTGTTCGTCCGTTGCTGGCGAGAGCGCGCCGACCGGGGCGCGCTTGCCCGGGACGGGCAAGACGCATCTCCTGGCAGCCTTAGGCTACGAGTGGGTCAACAACAACTACAGCGTACTCTTTACGCCCACCTACAAGCTGGTCG
>JADGQF010000188.1 GCA_017882045.1 Anaerolineales bacterium | reverse complement strand
AGAGAAATGCGCCCGAACCACAAATGCCTGCATCAAACCCGGGGCGGATTGCCTGGCCGCCCAACCCAATCCCCACCCGCCGCCTGTGCCATTTATCTCCTATGCAACTATTCCCCATCGCCTGCGCCCCTGCCGGCCGGCAAAGCCCGCTTCCTGCCCACTTTGCGGCCACGGTTCTGTTAAAATGAGAAGCCATCGGTTACAATCACGTTTTGTTGCAAAACTAACGGGAGGATTGGACCGATGGCCTTCGCAGAGTGTATCACGCTGGTGCCGTACCTGAAAGCCGTGCCCGATACGCGCCGTGCACAGGGCAAGCAGTACGAATTGTGGGTGCTGCTCACGATCTTAAGCGTGGCTCTACTGAGCGGACAGAAGACAGTCTGGGGCATCGTACAGTGGGCTGTGCTGCATGCCGGCGAGCTCATCGCCCACCTGGAGTTGCCGAAAAAACGCCTGCCCAGCTGCTCGACCTTCTATGTGACCCTGCGCAAGATCGGCATCGAGGGTCTTGAAGGCCAGATCGCCGAGATGGGCACGGCCATGGAAAAAGAGAATCGCGCCAGCGAAAGTTTGCGTGGTGCAGATGGTGCACCGCTGCGGGGCCTGGCGACGGATGGGAAGGATCTGCGCGGGGCACGGGCGCATGGGGATCAAACCTTTTTGGTGAGTTTGGTGGGGCATGGCGACGGTTTGGTGTTGGGACAGGAGCGCGTGGATGCGAAGACCAACGAAATCACCGTGGTTCCTAAGCTCCTGGCGGGACGGGATTTGCGGGGCGTGGTGGTCACGATGGATGCATTGTTAGCCCAGCGAGCGATTGCCCAACAGATTTTGGATCAAGGCGGCGACTATTTGATGGTCGTGAAGAAAAACCAGTCGCAGTTATGGGCGAACATCGACTTACTCTTCCAGTCGCCGCCTCTGTGCAAGGGTGAAGAAGAGCGCACGACCTTGGTCCTGCACGACAAGGCCCATGGGCGCAAAGAGAAACGTACCCTGGTGACCAGCGCCAAATTGAATGAGTACCTGGGCTGGCCAGGGGCTGCGCAGGTCATGCAGCGCACCTACCATGCGGTCGATCTGCGCACAGGCGCAATCACTCACGAGGTGGTCTACGGCATCACGAGCCTGACCCGAGCACACGCTCGATCCAAGCATCTGGCGGCGTTGTGGCGTGGTCATTGGACGATTGAGAACTGCGCTCACTATGTGCGGGACGAGACCTTTGGCGAGGATCGTTGCCAGTTGCATTCCGGGCATTCGGCGCAGGCGCTGGCCGCCTTGCGCAATGCGGTGCTCAACGTGCTGCGCTACCAGGGCTGGTCCAGCATCCCGGCCGCCATGCGCCGCTACGGCTCTTCGGTGCATCAAGCGTTGCAGTTACTCGGCGCGGTAACACCTTGACAGTGCCGTGCCAATCGAGCGCCCGCCCATTGACAAACGCCGTGCCGCGGTGTTATGATCTTGCGTGACGTGATTCACGATCGCTTTTATCGCCAGAATGGACAGGTGCGAAGCCATGCGCCAGGGACTCCTCGTTGCGCCGCACAGTTTTGCGGTACGTGAAACAGACCGGCCGATCCCCGGACCGGACGAAGTCGTGGTCGCCGTGGATACGGCAGGCATTTGCGGATCCGATCTTCACATTTACCACGGAGAGAACCCCGTGATCCGGCCGCCGGTGGTGATGGGGCACGAATTCTCGGGATCGATCGCGGCGGCCGGACCCGGCGTAGACGCGCAACCCGGCCAGAGGGTCATCATTTATCCACTGGTGGCCTGTGGCAAATGCGTGTATTGCCAGGCCGGGCAGCCGAATCGTTGTCCCGACATGCGCTTCGTGGGCGCCATCGGCTACGACGGCGCTTTTGCCGAATACGTCCTCGCGCCGTCAGCCGGGGTGATGGCCCTCCCCGATGCGCTCTCATTTGGCGACGGTGCGATGATCGAGCCGGTTGCCTTTGCCACGCACGCTGCGGGCAAGATCCCGGATGTGGCTCGCGCAGGCGTGTTGGTGTTGGGCGCGGGCACGATCGGCAACCTCGTGGCGCAGGTGGCAAAGGCGTACGGGGCGCGGCACGTTGGCATCACAGACGTCCTCGACGGCAAGCTGCGGACGGCGCGTGCGGTGGGCATCGAGGCCACATGCAACAGCGCCAAAGAAGATGTCGAGGCGTGGGTCAAGGAACAATTCGGACCGGCGGGGCCCGAAGTCACTTTCGATTGTGTGGCGCTGGCCACAACCGTGAAGCAGGCGGTGAGGCTGACCCGCAGGGGCGGCAACGTCTTCCTGGTTGGGGTCCCCACCGGCGAGCTACCGGTGCCGCTGGTCGAACTGCTGATCGGCGAGACGAGCCTGAGCGGCGTGTACTGCTATGTGCCCGGCGACTTTCACGAAGCCATCCGTCTTGTGCTGGCGGGCAAGGTCCACACCCGCCCCCTGGTGTCGGCTACGTTCGGGCTCGACGAAATCGGGGAGGCGTTTGCGTACGCGGTCGATCGCAAGAATGAGGCGATCAAGGTGGCGATCAGGCCTTAGCGGGGGGATGGCCGCCTGGCCACGCGGGGCGAGACTTGCGGTCCGGCGCCAAGCCTTCCGTGTCCTTCGCGGCGTTCCTGTGGATAGTTTGGTCTTGAAGTACTCTATCCCCGGATCGTCTCTTTTTACAACCTCGCGCCAAGCCATTTCTAAACTGAAAGCCAGTCAGGTGTAGAGCGTCTCTATAGCTTTTTCTCATCGCATTGCGGCCTGCTCCACCGTCCGGAAGGACGACGGAGCAGGCCGTTCTCGCTGCTCGCTGCGTCTTGCTCAGTTGCTCGCCATCCTATTGCCCGACGGTAGTATAATAGTTGTGTATCATAAGTGTGATAGGAGTGGCGCATGGCGGATCTGTTGTTTCTGGCTACCGGCGATGGGCTCGTGGTCGCGCGGCGGGATGGCGAGGGCTGGCGCGAGGCCGGCCGCGGCCTGGCCGGGCGGCGCGTGACGAGCGTGACGGCGCGCGAGGGCCTGGTTCTGGCGGGCACGCACGACGGCGTCTGGCGTTCGGCTGACCTGGGGAGCACCTGGCAGGACGCGAGCCGCGGCCTCACGGTCGGCCACGTGCGCTGGCTGGCCCATCATCCCGGCATGTCAGGCCTTGCGTTTGCCGGCGCCGAACCGGCGGCGGTTTTCGTTTCCCGCGACGGCGCCGCGTCCTGGCGGGCATGCCCGGAAGTCATAGCATTGCGCGATTGGTACCACTGGTCACTGCCGTACTCGCCGGAGGCAGGCTGCGTGCGCGGGTTCGCGCTCCACGGCGCGCGTGCCTATGCGGCGGTTGAGGTGGGTGGCGTGCTGCGTTCGGACGACGCCGGCGGTACATGGCGCCTGGCCGACGGCAGCGACGGCAGACCTTCATTCAGCGCGCCGCCCGCGCCACTGGTGGACCCCGACGTCCACTCGATCGTGGTCCATCCCTCCTCGCCCGACCTGGTCGATGCGCCCACCGGCAACGGGTTTTACCGCTCGACCGACGGCGGTCGGACCTGGACGCGCCTGTACCGCTGCTATTGTCGCGCAGCCTGGACCGACCCGGCCGACTGGCAGCACATCCTTCTTGGGCCGGCGGATGGCGTGGACCGCAACGGTCGCATCGAGGAATCGCATGACGGCGGCCAGACGTGGCAGGCCGCGTCTACCGGCCTGGCGGTGCCCTGGCGGGATTATATGGTCGAGCGGTTTGTTCAGGCCGGCGATGCGCTGCTGGCAGTGCTCTCCAACGGCGAGACGTGGAGCAGCGCGCTCGCCGCACTTACCTGGCATCCCCTGTTGCCCGCCGTCGGGGGCGTGGCGGCTTTGGCCTGGCTGCCCGCTTAGTCGTCCTACAGGCCGAAGCGCGCGGCGGCCTCACCCTTCGGCAGCAGCCTCAACCTTCGGCCGCCGCCTGTTTGCGCGCCCGCGCGACCGGGCGCGCCGCCAGCCAGAGGAAGGCGAAGACTCCCAACCAACGCCAGGCGGCGCTCAGAACGAAGATTAGCTTGAAACCCGCTGCGTCGGCCAGGTAGCCGCCGAGCAATGGGCCGATGATGGCCGCGCCGGCCACCACGAACTGGTAGAACGCGGCCGCATCGGCGCGCGCCTCGTTGGGCGCCATCTCCAGCAGCAGATTGAAGTTGGCCAGGTTGTAGCCTGTCCACAGAATGCCGGCGCCGATGTTGATGAATATGACCTGCCAGGGCGCGCCGACCACCGCCCAGGCCAGCGGCAGGAACGGGATCAACAAGCCGGTCACTCCCAGCATCCACATATTGCCCCGCCGATCCGTCAGGCGGCCGAGCCAGGGCTGCGCGATGAGCGCAAAGACACTTGTCACCGACGTCAACAGGCCGACCATAGTCGTGTTCGCGCCCAGCTTGCTGACAAGATAGACGTTGAAGAACGGTCCGGCGATCTGCAGTCCGACGTTCCACACGAACGCGCTGACCACGAAACCCATAAAACCGGGCGTGTTCTTGATCGTGCGCGCGGTGTCCAGCCATCGGTGTCGTCGTCCCCGGATGTTGGGATCGACCTTCTCCTTGATCTGTTGGAAGCTGAAGGTGCTGACCATGCCCGTCGCAAAAGCCAGGAAGAACACCAGTTGGTATCCGCCGAAGGGCAGCCCGGGCAGCCCGTTGCCGGTGGTGACCAGCCAGCCGCCCAGCGGCACAACCACCAGCGCCATCACGTTCATGATCAGGTTGCGGCTGCTGAAGTAACGTCCACGCATGTCCAACGGCACAATATCGGCGACCATCGAGGTCCAGGCGGGATTGCCGAAATTGCTCATGAAAGTAATGAGGGCGTTGATAATGATGATGCCCCAGATGGCAACGCGTGGATTATGGATGAAGAACGGCACGCAGGCCCAGACGAGCAGCAGAAAGCGGCCCACACCGGCCCCTGACAGGATGACGATCGGTTTTCGCCGGCCCAGCGCGCCCACTGCCCAGACGCCAGGGAAAAGCGAGAGAGCGGCCAGCAGGCTGGCGATGGCGGTCAACTGGCCGACCTGGGCATTGCTCGCGCCGTAGGCCAGCGCAAACAGCGTCACGAAATTGGCGTAGAAGTTCAGGCTAATGGACGCGAACAGGCCGTCGAACCAGAAATAGCGCAGCCCGTGGACGGCCTCGCTGCTGATCGGCTGGTAGGATAAGTGCTCCAAACTGGTGTCCAGCTCGGCCACCAGTGCGGAGGGACGCAGCTTTTGCGGCCCGAAGCGGCGCAGCAAACGGGACCATTGGACGGCGGCAGTGCGGGGCGCGCGCTTTGGTCTGCGCGTCATTGGAGAACGTTGGCTCATGGATCATTCACCGATTTATTGTAGCACCGGAGGATGGGATGAAAAAACCGGCCGGAAAGGGTCTTCATGAGATACTCGCTTACATCTGGAGGGGACCTTGGACAAGGACAAATCAATCATCATCATCGGCGCGGGCATCGCGGGGCTGACGGCGGGCTGCTATGCCCAGATGAACGGCTACCGCAGCCAGATTTTCGAGCTATATGACTTGCCCGGTGGTCTTTGCACGGCCTGGGAACGCAGGGATTACGTCTTTGACGGCTGCATCCATTATCTTCTCGGTTCCGGCGAAGGCCAGCCTTTCAACAGTCTTTGGGAGGAACTGGGCGCGTAGCAGGGCCGGCAATTCATCAACCACGAGGAGTTCATGCGCATGGTGGACCCCGGCGGGCGTACCTTGATTGTGTATTGCGACCCCGACCGGCTGGAAGCCCACCTGAAGGAGCTTTCGCCCGCCGATGGGCGTCTGATTGAGGCCTTGTGCGAAGGCGTGCGCCGGTTCACCCGCTTTGACATGTCGTTGTTGGCGCAACAACCCAGGACGCTCATGGGGCCCCTGGACTGGGCGAGACTGGGGAGCAAGCTACTGCCCCACGTCGGTCCACTCGCGCAGTGGGGGCTGCTGTCGGCTCGCGCCTTCGGCGCACGCTTCAAAGACCCGCTTCTGCGCCGCGCGGTCCCCCAGATGTTCGCCTGGCCTGAGATCCTGATGATGGCCGCGCTCTCGTTGTTGGCCTACACCTATACCGGCAATGCCGGCTTTCCGGCGGGCGCATCGCTGGAGTTCTCGCGTTCGATCGAACGACACTACCGGGAACTGGGTGGGCAGATCCACTACAAGTCAGAAGTGGAACGCATACTAACGCATACTGATGGAGGAGGCGTCGGACGGCAGTGGGCAGCGGAAGTACGGCTCTACAGCGACGATGAGCACCGGGCCGACTACGTCATTTCCGCGGCCGATGGGCGGGGCACGGTCTTCGATTTGCTGGACGGGCGGTTCGTGAACCGGGGCATCAAGCGCCTCTACGACGGCCACTTGCCCGTCTATTCGCAGGTGCAGATCTCGTTGGGCGTGGACCGCGACCTCTCTGCTGAGCCCCACTGGGTCACCTATCTATTGGACCGGCCGCTCACCATTGCCGGCGACGAGCGCTACGAGATAGGCGTGAAGAATTACTGCTTCGACCCGAGCCTGGCCCCGGCCGGGAAGTCGGCCGTGATCGCGATGCTGACCGCTCACTACCATTACTGGCAGCGCATCTACGGCCATCGGCTCTACGATACTGAGCAAAGCCAGGTATCGGGGATCATCATCGACTTCCTCGCAAACCTCTATCCGGGTCTGCGGGCGCAGATCGAGGTGGTGGACGAGGCGATGCCGCTGAGATACGAGCGTTACACCGGCAACTGGCTGGGCTCGAGTTGCGGTTGGCTGCTGACCACGCAGACCATGCCCATGATGATCCGGGGCATGAGCAAGACCCTGCCCGGCCTGCATAACTTATTCATGGCCGGGCAGTGGGTCGAACCGGGCGGTACTGTGCCCATGGTTTGCGCGCTCAGGCCGCAATGCGATCCAGTCAATCTGCCATCAGGACGGGCGCCCGTTCGTGACGACCAAGAGCTAGAGTACCTCGACATCATGCGGGCGGCTCTCGGCGACGCCGGCCTGGCTCATTTCCATGAACTCTGCCGTGTCCTGTAGCTCGCGGATGGTGTTGGCGCCACTGTAGCTCAGGCCGGAGCGCAGCCCGCCCACCAACTGGTGGAGCAGGTCATCCACCGAGCCGCGGTAGGGCACCGCGGCCTCGACGCCCTCGGCCACAACGCGCGTCCAGGCAGGATCTTCTTCGGGTCCCTCCACCTGGCGGTCGGGCCGGTCCATTGCCGCACCCAACGAGGCCATGCCCCGGCTCACCTTGCTGCGCCGGTTGTTGCGCATCACGACCACGCCTGGGCTCTCGTCGGTGCCGGCGAGCAGGCTGCCGATCATCACGCTGTCTGCGCCCGCCGCCAACGCCTTGACCACATCGCCAGAGTTGCGGATGCCCCCGTCGGCGATGATCGGCACACCCGACGAGCGGGCCGCTTCCGCACACTCGGTGATGGCCGTGAGCTGCGGAACGCCAAAGCCGGTGACGATGCGCGTGATGCAGATCGAACCTGGCCCGACCCCTACCTTGACCGCATTTGCCCCGGCTTCGATCAGATCACGCGTGCCGTCCACTGTTGCCACGTTACCGGCGATGATGTCGACGTCGCCGAACTGGCGCCGCAGCCCCCTGACCGCCTCAATGGCGCTGTCTGAGTGGCCATGCGCGATGTCGACGACGATCACGTCGGCGCCGGCCTCTAGCAGCAGCGCTGCCCGGTCCATGAAACCTGGGCGCACGCCCACGGCCGCGCCGACGCGCAGGCGGCCCTTCCGATCCTTGGTGGCCTCCGGGTGTTGCGATAGGCGCATGATATCCTTGCTGGTGATCAGCCCGGCCAGCCGGCCATCGCCGTCGACCAGCGGCAGCTTTTCGATGCGATGCTGGTGCAGGATGCGGCCGGCGTCCTGCATACTGATGCCTGCCGGCGCTGTGACCAGCCGGTCCGCCGGGGTCATCAGCTCGGCTACGCCTTCGTCGTCCAGGGCGAACGCCAGGTCCCTGCGCGTGAGAATGCCCACCGGACGATTGTGCTCGTCTACTACCACCAGCCCGCCAATGCCCCGGCGCAGCATCACCTCGCGCGCGCGCTTGACATTGGCGTCGGGGGTTATGGTATGCGGGGATTCCACCGTATGGCTTTCAGCCCGCTTGGCCCGCCGCACTTCCTCGGCCTCGCGCTCGGCGGTCATAAAACGGTGGATAATCCCTATGCCGCCGGCGCGCGCCATGGCCATCGCCATCTGTGATTCTGTCACAGTGTCCATGTTGGCGCTGACGATAGGGATGGCCATGCAGATCCGGGCGGTCAGGCAGGTCGCAGTGCTTACGTCAGTGCGTGAGTACACGTGGGAACGCTTGGGTACCAACAGCACGTCGTCGAATGTCAAGCCAGGGTTCGGACGGATGCGCAACACAATTGCCTCCTCAAACTGACTGTGGACCGCCATTCTCTCCACCGGCAAAAAGCGAGCCTGGCGATACAGCGCGGGGAATTATACCAGTCTTTCCGTAGCGAGAGTAAACGCCTTCTCGTCCGAGCCTCTCGTCCGAGGTTGACAAGCGCCCGGTTTGGTGTTACGCGTAGCTAACACTTCTCGCTCTCCGCTCAAGGACATCCCGCTTCATGGTATGGGAGTATACCGCACGCGCGATACCCTGTTCACGGCTGCACGCAAGCCGACCTCGAGCTGCTGACGCTCTTCGCCCGGCAAGCCGCCATCGCCGTGGAAAACGCGCGCTTGCTTATCGACGATCTGCTGTATATTTCGCGGATGGACCTTGGACACGCGCAGCCGGCACTAAAGCCCGTGGACGTAAACAACTGGATCACCCAACTGGCGGACGACCGGGCGGTCGTGTTCTCCGAGCGCCAGTGGGTGACGTTTTCAGTGCGCGATACCGGACCGGGTATTTCCTTTGAGGACATGCCGCACATCTTCGAGCGTTTCTCTACCGAGGCCGGACCGAGGCCGGGCGGTGCGTGAGAGCCGTGCGCCCGGTACATGGCTGGGCCTGGCCATTTGCGATGAGATCGTCCAGCGGCTCAACGGTAAGATCGTCGTCGATAGCCAACCGGGGCAGGGCAGCACGTTCACCGTCTGGCTGCCGGCCGCCGGCCATTCTCTGGCGCAATCGGCCCTACAGACGAAAATGCTCGAATAGCCTGGTAAGCGTTACTGGTAAGAATTGAGCGAAAGGAAAAGAAACGATGTTCGTCTACGGCGTTGACTTACTACCCGGAGCATTGGCCAGAAGAGCGCTGGCCGGTCGATGCGCGCCTGATGGCCGAGGCCGGCTTCAACGTGGTCCG
>JADGQF010000030.1 GCA_017882045.1 Anaerolineales bacterium | reverse complement strand
GACTGCCAGGGCGTAGAGCAGGCCGATGTTGACGTCGGCCACCACCATCGAGATTTTGCGGCCGAAGAGCATCAGGTCCGGCGCAACAGGCACGACGGCGAAGATCGCCAGCGCAGGAACAATCGCCAGCACCGGGCCGAGGACAAAGAGGACCTTATCTACATGGCCGGGAATGATTTCTTCCTTGAAAACCATCTTGAGCGCGTCGGCGATGGGCTGGCCCAGGCCAAACTTCCACGCGCGATTGGGACCGTAGCGGACCTGGAACCGGCCGACCAGCTTGCGCTCGAACAAGGTCAGGTAGGCAAAGCCGGTCAGCAGCACCACGATCAGCAAGATGGACTTGATGGCCGGGATAACGATGAGATTGATCCAATCCATGGCTTTTTATCCTATCTTCACGGCCACAGGTTCGCCTCTAGCGGCGCCCAACATCTCGGCGGGCGCACCTGCCAGGCCCAAGGGCAGCCAGGCGGTGCCGGGTTGGACGGACGGATCGGCGCGCAGCAGCAGGCGGACGCTGCCGCGCGGAGAAGTGACGCTGACTTCGCTGCCCTCGCTAAGCTTGCTGCTCGCCAGGTCGGCCGGGTTGAGGGCCACGAAGGGCGGCGGGATCAGTTTGAGCACCTGCGGATGGCTGTGGGCGGTGATGGTCCCGCCATCCCACAAGATTGGGCCGCTGGCCAGCCAGAAACTGCCTGCCGGGGCGGCAGGCGCCGGCGCGACCTGGGCCGGCTCGACCCGGCGCGCGGAACGCGGGGCGGCGCCGGCGGACCACTGTAGCCCGCCTGGGCCGAGCGCCTCCCAGCGGAATCCAGAGTAGAAGGGCACGACGCGGCCAATTTCTTCGCTGACCGCAGCCAGGTTGGAGTAGCTCCACGGCTTGGCCGGCGCAGCCTGGCGCCCCGCGCGGGCGGGCTTCGCCTTACGCTTGCGCTTCCATTCCGCCTGGGCGGCGGTTTCGCTGCCTTCCGCCTGGTTTCCTTGCGCGGTCTGCCAATACTGTCCCAGTGCGGCCAGGATTTCCCAGTCGGCCCGGCTCTCACCTTGCGCGCGAATGCCCTTGGGTGCTCTCTGTACCCGGCGTTCCAGGTTGGTATAGGTCCCGTCGGCCTCGGCAAAGCTGGCAGAGGGTAGGACCACTTCGGCCAACTGCGCGGTCTCGGTGAGGAACAGGTCTTGGACCACCAGGAAGTCCAGCCGGCGCAGCGCCTGGGCAGCAGCCGGGTCGAGCGCGGGGTTAACCCCCATCACGAACAGCGCACGCACGGCGCCGTTGATCATCTGTTCGTAGACAAAGCCCGGCTCGGCCGGTGGTTGCACTCCCCAAAGCTTGCCGAGCCGCTCACGCAGGCCGGCATCCGCCAGTGAGCCGTGGCCGGGGAGGGCATTGGGCAGCAGGCCCATGTCGCGCGCGCCCTGGCTGTTGGCTTCGCTTGGGATATAGGCCACGCATTCGGCCCGTCCTAGTAGCCCCGCCAGATTGTTCAGCGCACTGACGGTTGCCGCGCCGCGCGCGCCGGCGCCTGCGTCAGGCCCGTAGAGGAACAGCGCGCGCTGTGAGCCGGCCAGCAACTCGCCGGCTGCCGCCAGGGTCGCGGCGGTCACACCGCTGCCGGCTTCGACGTGATCGGGCGTGAATGCTTGCAGCCACGCCCATTCGGCCTGCGCGCCGGGGCCGGACGTCTGTGCCGCCGGCTTGATCGATCCACGCTGGCGGGCGTCCGCCGCGCGTTTCGCCAACAGCCAGGCAGCCAGGCCGTTAAGGGCAATTGCCTCGCTGCCCGGGCGCACGGGCAGGTAGGCGCCCGGATAACGGGCCGACTCAATGCGGCGCGGGTTGAGGATCAGCAGCCTGGCGTTATTGCGCTTGACCGCCCGTTTGATCATCAGGTCCAGCACCGGCGCCGACTCACTTAGATCCAGCCCCACGAGCACGATCAGGTCGCTCTGCTTGAGGGCGTCAATCGCGGGGAGACCGGTGGGTATTGCCCGCACGGCCGCGCCGCTGGGGAAATCGACATTGTTGTTGCCGAGCAGGACGCGGAAGAATTTCTGGCACAGGAAGGCCGCCTCGTTGCTCACGTGCGCTGCCGCCACGGCGCCGGCCGACTTTGCGCCGTGGGCTTCGATCACTGCGCCCAGGCGCTCGACCACGCGCTGCAATGCCTCGTCCCAGGTGGCAGGGCGCAGGGCGCCATTCTCGCGCAGCAGCGGCGTCTTGAGCCGCTCCGGATGGTCAACGTAGTCACGCACAAAGCGGCCCTTGTCGCAGATCCAGTCCTCATTGACGGCGGGATTCTCCCGCGCCACAATGCGGCGTAGCTCGTGCATGCGCTCGTCCAGGCGCAGATTGCAACCAACCGGGCATAGCGTGCAGATGCTGGCCGTCTTCTTGAGTTCCCAAGGACGGTAATCGAAACGCGCCGTACGATCGGTCAAGGCGCCCACCGGGCAGATGTCGATCACGCTGCCCGAGGTCTTGCCGTCCAGCGGCTGGCCCGGGAAAACGTCGATGAACGTGC
Source organism: Anaerolineales bacterium (assembly GCA_017882045.1). Lineage (GTDB taxonomy): Bacteria > Chloroflexota > Anaerolineae > CG2-30-64-16 > CG2-30-64-16 > JADGQF01. The sequence goes on along the minus strand of JADGQF010000030.1, from coordinate 21,872 downwards.
GGTCGCCGCGCTTGTGCAGGCCCAGTTGGGGCTTGTCTTCCCATTCTCCCATGTAGCGCACGCAACGCCAGCACAGCACGCAGCGTTCCTGGTCCAGGATGACCAGCTCGCTGAGGGGGTAGTGCTTGGCCTTGTGGTTCTTCTCTTCGACGAACTTGCTGGCGCCCGGCCCGTACTGCAGCGTCTGGTCCTGTAGCGGGCACTCGCCGCCCTTGTCGCAGATGGGGCAATCCAAAGGATGATTGATCAGCAGGAAGCCCAGCACTGCCTCACGCGCGGCTTTGACCGCCGGCGTATCCGTGCGCACCACCATGCCGTCGGTCACGGGAACCGTGCACGAGACGTCCACGCGGCTACCGCGCGGTGTGACGTACTCGACCATGCACATGCGGCAGACGCCGACCGGGTCCAGCTTGGGGTGCGAGCAAAAGACCGGGATCTGGATACCGGCCGAGCGGGCCGCGTCCACTACCAGCGTGCCGCCGGGCACGCTTATTTGCTTGTCGTCAATGGTCAGAGAGACCGTATCTGCCATCAGAACCTCGAATCACCTGTTAGCTTACGCTTCACGTTTCACGCTTTCACATTCGACGCCTGGCGTTGCGCGAGTTCACGCGTCAGCCTCAGCGCCTGCGCGACGGCTCGTTATATTTCTCTTCGGCCGGCAGGCTCGGCGTCGTCATGCCCGTCGGTGCGCCGGTGTCTGGGCGGTAGATCGGGCGCACAGGCAGCACCGGCTTTTCTTTGGCCGCGGCGATAGCTGCGTCAAACTCGGGTCGGAACTTGGCCAGGTTGCTCTGTAGCCCCCAGATGGCCGCGTAGGAGAAGGGGCAGAAGCTCTTCCCGCCGATCATGTCGGTGATGTAGAGCATCAGGGCTATGTCTTCTGTGCGGCCCTCGCCCGCCTCAACGCGCGCCAGGATCTTCTCCAGCCAGCCGGTGCCCTCCCGGCAAGGCGTGCACTTGCCACAGCTCTCTTCGTGGAAGAAGGCCAGGGTGCGTTGAGCGATTTCCACCATGCTCTGGTTCTGGCCGATCACGATCACACCCGCTGAGCCCAGGCCTGTGCCGGCCTTCTGCAGGCTCTCGTTGTCCAGGCAAACGTCCAGCTGGGACGCGTCCACCATCTGGAAGGACAACCCGCCCGGAATGACCGCTTTCAGCTCGCCAGCAGCCTCGTTTGGCCCGCCACCGTAGTTGTAGATCAGGTCGCGCAGAGTGGTGCCGTGCGGCAGCTCATAAAGTCCGGGATACTTCACCTGCCCGCTGAGGCAGTAGATGCGGAAACCTGGGCTGGCGGCGCTACCCCATCCTTTGTACCAATCGGCGCCATGACGCAGGATATGTGGCACGTTGGAGATGGTCTCGACGTTGTTGACGATGGTCGGCCTGGCGTACAGGCCGGCGACCGCCGGGAAGGGCGGCTTGAGGCGAGGCTGGCCGCGGTTACCTTCCAGCGAGCTGAGCAAAGCCGTTTCCTCGCCGCACTCATACGCGCCCGCGCCGCGGTGCACGACGATGTCCAGTTTGTTGCCGCTGCCGAACATCTTGTCGCCCAGGAACCCACAGGCGCGCGCCTCGGCGATGGCGTCGTTCAGCCGCTCGGCTGCGAAGTAGTACTCGCCGCGCACATAGATGAAGGCCCGCTCGGTCCCGATCGCATAGGCGGCCAGGATGATGCCTTCAATCAGTTGGTGCGGATCGTATTCCATGATCATGCGGTCTTTGAAGGTGCCAGGCTCCGATTCGTCGGCGTTGACGACCAGGTAGCGGGGATAGACGCCCGCGGGCAAGAAGCCCCACTTAACGCCGGCAGGAAAGCCTGCCCCACCGCGGCCGCGCAGGTTGGCGGCCTTGACCTCGTCGATCACCTGCTGAGGACTGCGCCAGGCAACACCCTCAACGTCGCCCAGGATCGTGCCGCGTGCTAGCCGGTAGCCCCCGCCGGCCAGGTAGGTCTCGATCTTGTGCGAGTCGGGCTTGTCGACGTTGGCAAGCAGCTGATTGGTGTCCGGGTGGCCGGCGTGACGGCCCGGCCCCAGCGGCCAGCGCTCCGTGGTCGTGAAAGCCTGGCCGGATTCGATCAGCGCGAGCGCTTCCTCGACCTTTTCGGGCGTTTCCAGCCCCTCGAAGTAGCGGATCTTGCCCGTTGCCTTTTCGGTGCACATGAACATAGGCGCGGTGGCACAGGAGCCCAGGCACTCGCTTGGTCCCAGGGTGAACCTGCCGTCTGGCGTGGTCTGCCCCAGCTTGACCTGCAAGCGCGCCTCGAGGGCGTTTACCAACCTGGCGGAACCGCGCAGCCTACACGGTACGTTGGTGCAAATCTTGATCTGGTATTGCCCGGGCTCGCCGTCATCGTGCAGCATGTCGTAAAAGCTGGCGAAGGCCCGCACTTCTGTTGGCTCGAGGGCGAACAGCCCGGCGACCTCGTCCATCACTTCCGGAGGTAACCAACCGGCTTCGCGCTGGGCCACGTAGAGAGCCATGCCCAGGGCCGAGCGGGGTTGAGGATAGCGGGCCATCAGAGCCCGGATTTCAGCTTTCGCCTGTTCAGAAAGCTCGAAAAGCATATGCATTTACCTATCTATGTCGCCCAGGACGATATCGATGGAACCGATGACCGTCACCACATCCGCAATCATGTGGCCTCTGCACATCGTGTCGGTGGCCTGCAGATTGGCGAAGGACGGGGTGCGCACGTGCAGGCGGTACGGGTTGGCGCTGCCGTCGCTCACCAGGTAGTAGCCTAGCTCGCCGCGCGGCCCTTCGACGCACTCGTAGACCTCGCCGGGGGGAGGCGTGAAGCCCTGGGTCATCAGCTTGAAGTGGTGGATGACCGCTTCCATGCTGGTGTCCAGTTCCTGGCGAGGCGGGATGGCCATCTTGCGATCCGCCGTCTGTACCGGCCCCTCAGGTAGGCTCTTCACCGCCTGGTCGATGATGTTCAGGCTCTGGCGCATCTCTTCCAGACGCACCAGGTAACGGGCGAAGGAGTCGCAGCCGGTCGCGGTTGGAATCTCGAAGTCGTATTTCTCATAGCCGCTATACGGCCGGGCTTTGCGATAGTCGAACTTCACGCCCGCCGCGCGCAGCAGTGGCCCCGTCACGCCCAGCCCCTGGGCCTGATCGGCGGTCAGCCGGCCGACCCCTTCCAGGCGTTGGCGCCAGATGGGGTTATCGGTCAGCATGTGCTCGTACTCGCGCATGCGGGCCGGGAAGAAATCCAGCACATCCTGAACCCGGTCGCGGAAACTGGGCGGTACGTCGTGAAAAACGCCGCCGGGCCGGATATAGGAGAGGGTGATGCGCGCTCCGCAGACCAGCTCGAAGATGTCGAGGATCTGCTCGCGCTCGCGTAGGGCGTACATCAGCAGGGCATGGATTGTGCCGGAGACGTCCATCGCGTGCGTGCCGAGCCACATCAGGTGGGACGAGAGGCGGGTCAGCTCGCACATGATCACGCGCAGGACCTGCGCCCGCTCGGGGATCTCGACTCCCATGAGCTTCTCGACGGCCAGGCAGTAGCCCAGGTTGTTACTGTTGGCCGAGAGGTAGTCCATGCGGTCGGTATAATAACTGAAGTCCTTATAGCGGACCGATTCGCCTTGCTTCTCGAAGCCGGAGTGCAGATAACCCAGGTCCGGATAGATCGCCACGATGCGTTCGCCGTCGAGCTCGACCAGCAGGCGCAATACGCCGTGCGTGGCCGGATGCTGCGGGCCCATGTTGACCAGCATGTGCTGGTTGGTGTCAGCCTGTTTGGGCGGCGCCCAGGGGAGGGATTTTGATTCGAGGATCTGCTTGCCGAAGGACGCGAACTCTTCGTCTTCCCAGGTCATGGAGTAGGGCACTTCTTCGCCCCCCCGTGGCACGTCTTTGCGCAGCGGGTGGTTGGGCCAATCGAACGGCAGGAGCAGGCGCCGCATGTCGGGGTGGCCCTCGAAGCGTATGCCCATCATGTCGTAGACTTCGCGCTCGTACCAGTTGGCAGCCGGCCAGACGCCGGTCAGGCTGGGCACGGATGGGTTGTCACCGCTGGCCAACGGCACCTTGAGGCGCAGACGCTGATCATGGGCCATCGAGTAGAGATGGTATACCGTGGCGAAGCGCGCGGCGCCGGCCATGCCCGGGTATTGGCTGCGGTCGAGTGAGGTGAGGTCGGCCATGTGGTTGAAGCGCAGGTCGGAGTCGTCGCGCAGGAAAGTCGCAAGCGGCAGCAGGTCCTGCGGCCGGATAGTGACCGTATAGTCGCCGCGGAACTCGCTGACCTCCTGGATGGCCTGGGGGAAGCGCTCGCGTAACTTGCGGACGGCGGGCGTGGCCTCGGCGGTCGCCGGCACCAGCGTTACCACGGGCGAGGCGGCCATACCCGAAGGCACTTGCGCCGTATACAGGACCTCACTCATGCGTGCCCCCTCGGGCCGCCTGTAGGGGCGATCCCTCTGCGTTTGCCGATCGATAAACGCGATCCCGGAACTTGTCGTTGGCGATTTTCTTCTGCAGGAGGGTAAGCGCGTAAAGCAACGCCTCGGGACGAGGCGGGCAGCCGGGCACATACACGTCGACAGGAATGATCTTGTCGACACCCTGGACTATCGCGTAATTGTTGAATGGGCCGCCGCTGCTGGCGCAGATGCCCATCGCGATCACCCACTTAGGCTCCTGCATCTGGTCGTAGAGGCGCTTGATAACCGGGCCCATTTTCTGGCTGACGCGCCCTGAAACGATCAGTAGGTCCGCCTGGCGCGGCGAGCCGCGGAACACTTCCGAGCCGAAGCGGCTGATATCATGACGGCTCACGCCGGCGCCGATCTGTTCCATCGCGCAGCAGGCGAGGCCGGCCAACAATGGCCAAACCGAGTACTTACGGGCCCAGTTCACCGCCTGTTCCAGGCTGATCGTGACGGCGGAATCTTCGTTAAGTCGTTCTTCTAGACCCATGGATCACTCCAAACGCTCGTGCATGAAACGTGACCCGCAGAACGTAACGCGTTGCACGCGCACGCTCTCACACTTTACGTTTTGCGTGTTTGCCTATTCCCACTTGAAAGCGTCGTTTTTCCACGCGTAGACAAAGCCAACCAGGAGGATAACCAGGAAGACTGCCATCTCGAGCAGGCCGAAGACACCCATCTGATGAGCGATGGCCGCCCAGGGATAGAGGAGGATGGTTTCGACGTCGAAGAGGATGAACAACACCGCGACCACGTAGAACTGCACCGGGAAGCGCCGGCGTACGTCCCCGTACGCGATCATCCCCGATTCATATGGCTCATCTTTGGCCCGGTTTGGCCGTCGAGGGCCCAGGAGGGCGGGCAAGCCAAGTGCTATGCCTGCGAAACCGGTGGCAATCGCGAGCATGACGAGGATCGGCAGGTAGCCTTCAGGCATGACGAGCCTCCGCAGGAAGTTAAAGCGCGCAACTGGCTGCGCGCCGATATGACGAGCCTGGCAACTTTGTGCGTGACTAAGGTCACTTACTCGCGAAGTCTATCACGAGCCCCGACCCTTGTCAAAACGATTAGTTTACTGTTTGCGCGATAAGTGCAACGATAATGCTCTCGCTTCTCTGATTTGCGTCTTTGCGTTCCCAAAATCCTTGTGTTACAATCAGCACGTAATGCCAGCCAATGTTGCTTCCCACCCATAGGAGGGTAGTTTGCTGTCGCAGTATGCCCTAATTGCCGTCTTGGCGATCATCGCGTTTGCCCTGCCTGTCGTTGGTCTCCTGCTCGCCTGGCTTCTCCGGCCTCACAAACCCAATCCGATGAAGAACTCCACGTATGAATGCGGTATGGAGACCATCGGCGAAACATGGGTACAATTCAAGGCCCAGTATTATTTGTTCGCCCTGGTCTTCGTCGCCTTCGACGTGGAGGCGGTCTTCGTATTTCCCTGGGCGGTCGCATACGGGAAGCTGGCGCTGTACGGTCTGACCGAAATGATCCTCTTCGTCGCCATCTTGCTGGGCGGGCTCATGTACGCCTGGCGCAAAGGCGCGCTGGAGTGGCAGTGATATATGAACTATCTTCGCGACTTCTTCGTTAATGTCGCCCACAGCTGGACTGCCTGGCTGGCCGGCTTTTTGCCAGGCTGGGCGGTGAGCCTGATCGACTACGTCATCGTGGGCGTGATCCTCGTGATGATGCCGGTCATCGCGACCTTGACCCTGACCTGGATGGAGCGCAAGGTTATCGGCCGCATCCAGAACCGGATCGGGCCCAACCGCGTCGGTCCCTGGGGTATTTTCCAGGCGATCGCGGACGCGGTCAAAATGCTCATCAAGGAAGACATTATCCCGGACCGGGCCGACAAGCCGGTCTTCAATCTCGCTCCGGTGCTGATCGCCGCCGCCGCAATGATGTTATGGGGCGTGATCCCGTTCGGGCGACGCATGATTGGCGCCGACCTCAACATCGGCGCCCTTTACATCGTGGCGATTGGCTCGCTCAGCACGGTCGCGATTATCATGGCCGGCTGGTCCTCCAACAATAAGTTCGCCTTGATCGGCGCTTTCCGGATTGTGGCCCAGCTTCTAAGTTACGAGGTGCCGATGGTGTTGTCCATCGCCACCGTCGTCTTGTTGGTCGGCTCCATGCGCATGGGCCAGATCGTCGAAGCGCAGACCGTGCCCTTCATCCTTGTCTTGCCTGTGGTGTTCATTGTGTATACCCTGTGCGGCATTGCGGAGACGGGGCGCTCGCCGTTCGACTTGCTCGAAGCCGAGTCTGAAATCGTGGCCGGCTATTTCACCGAGTATAGCGGCCTCAAATTCGGTTGGTTTTACATCGCCGAATACGGCAACTTGATGGCAATTTCGGCGATTGTCACGACGCTGTTCCTGGGCGGCTGGCGCGGCCCCGGGGCTGCCTTCGCACCGGTCCTCGGGCCCATCTACTTCGCGATTAAGGTCGTGCTGGTCGTTTTCCTGCTCATGTGGATCCGTGGCACCTGGCCGCGCTTCCGCATCGACCAAATGCTGCAATTCGCCTGGAAGGTCCTGGTACCGGCGGCCCTGGCAAACCTGCTCTGGGTGGCCATCATGCTGAAGCTGCCGGCTCCCGTGGCGGTGCAGTACGTGCTGATGCTTGCGGGCAACCTGGTGATCCTATTCACTGCCTTGACTTTGTTGGGCCGGGCTGCCAAGCGCGTGGTGGCGCAGCAAGAGGCGAAGCAGCAGGCGGAGTCGGGGCTGGTCGCGGCGTAGTAGCTACGAAGCGTTGATTCTCGAACGCAAGGGAGAAGGGATGGAAGCAGTCGCTTTCGCGATCCTCGCGGTCGTCACCCTGGGCGGAGCCATCATGGTTGTGCTGTCGCAGAATCTGATGCGCAGTGCCCTGTGGTTAATCCTGTCCTTTTTTGGCATCGCCGGTTTCTTCGTGTTGCTGCAGGCCGAATTCCTGGCGGTGACGCAGGTCCTGGTCTACATCGGCGCCATCTCCACCCTGATCATCTTCGCGATCATGCTCAGCCGCAATTTCATGGACCCGAGCGAACCGCGCTTCAACGAGCAATGGGGCCTGGTGGGCGGTTTCAGCGCGCTCCTGTTCATCGGCCTCGCGACGGTGGTCACACGCGTGGCCTGGCCTGTGTCGGCCGGACTGCCCCCTGCCGACGCGATCCAACGGCTGGGGATAGATTTTGTGACCGCTTACGCCGTCCCCTTTGAGGTGGCATCGGTGCTGCTGGTCGTTTCGATGATCGGGGCGATCATCATCGCGCGTGATCGGGAATGATGCAGCCACCCATCGCCCTGCCGGGGGTAGATTGATGTCCGTACAGTTATCTTGGTACCTCCTACTCGCCGCCGGCCTGTTTTGTATCGGCGGGTTCGGCGCACTCACACGGCGCAACGCGGTCGCCGTGCTGATGGGTATCGAGCTGATGCTCAATGCCGTTAACATCAACCTGGTGGCCTTCTGGCGCTACACAAATGTAGCGCAGATGACCGGCCAGGTCTTTGCCGTCTTCGTGATCACCGTCGCTGCCGCCGAGGCCGCCGTTGGCCTGGCGCTGATTATTGCCATTTACCGGCAGCGGAGAACGGTGAACGTCGAAGAGATGAATACGATGAAGGGATAGGACGTAAAATAAGGGGTCGTGCATGTCCATTTTCAACTTGACCGCCATATTGCCCTTGCTGCCCTTCTTGGCCTTTGTGCTGATCCTGTTGTGGGCCAATCACGACAAGAAGCTCAGCGCGGGGCTGGCCCTGGGCGGGATTGGGCTGGCCTGGATCTTGGGCTGGGCCATTGCTTTCACGACTTTCGGCATTGAAGGCTTTGGCAGCCGGCCCTTCCGCCTGGCCTGGGACTGGTTGCCCACCGGGCGGACCTGGCAGGCTTTCGGCTTTGCGTTGGACCCACTGGCCGCGGCAATGCTCTTCATGGTGCCCTTCGTCTGCTTCCTGATCTTCGTCTATTCCGTCGGCTACATGGGCGTGGGCAAGCCCGAGAACCCGGACGACGAGCGCGGCAAGCCAGCGACACCGGGTTTCGTGGACCCATTGGCCAGCCGATTCTTCGCCTACATCGCCCTGTTCGCTACCGGCATGGTGGGATTGATCCTGTCCGACAACCTGATCATGCTGCTGGTGTTCTGGGAGATCATGGGCTTGTGCTCCTACCTGTTGATCGGCTTCTGGTTCGCGCGCAAATACCCGGATGCCAAGCAGATCACGCCGAAAGAGGCCGGGCTTAAGGCCTTCCTGACAACCCGCATCGGCGACAGCTTCATGCTGGCCGGGATCCTGTTACTGTGGAATCGAACCGGTTCCTTGAGTTTTGTCGATATCTTCAAGCCCGACATGCTGCACACGCTCGCCACCACCACCGCCAATCTGCCGTTGGTCGGGCCTACCCCGTGGGCGACGCTGATCGCCATCCTGATCTTCATGGGCGCCGTCGGCAAGAGCGCCCAGTTCCCCCTACACGTCTGGCTGCCCGATGCCATGGAAGGCCCGACCCCTGTCTCGGCGCTGATCCATGCCGCAACCATGGTCTCGGCCGGCGTTTACCTGGTCATCCGCACTTATCCACTCATGGCGGCAGTCGAACATGGCCCTGCCCTGCAATTCATTGCCTTCATCGGCACTTTCACGGCGTTTTTCGCGGCCACTATCGCCCTGACGCAGAACGACATCAAAAAGGTGTTGGCCTATTCCACCATCTCGCAGTTGGGCTTTATGTTTGCCGCCCTCGGCATCGGCGCCTATGTGGCCGCCGTCTTTCACTTGCTGACACACGCCTTCTTCAAGGCGCTCCTGTTCCTTGGTTCGGGCAGCGTGATTCATGGCATGGAGCATGGGGAGCATGAGGCGCACGCAGGAGCCGGGCATGCAGCCAGGGGCGCCGCGGTGAATGGGCATGCCTCTGCTCACGCAGCCGGTCATGCGCCCGCGCCCGAAATCAACCTGCAAGACATGCGCAACATGGGTGGCCTGTTGGCGAAGATGCCGCGCACTGCCTGGACCTTCATCATCGGCGGGCTGGCGCTGAGCGGCTTCCCGATCCTCACCGCAGGCTTCTGGAGCAAGGATGAGATTCTGGCCGATGCCTACGCCAACAATCACCGGATTGTCTTCGTGGTGCTGGCGCTCTCGGCCTTGCTGACCGCCTTCTATACCGCTCGGCAGATCAGCATGGTGTTCCTGGGCAAACCTCGCAGCGAGGCCGCCCAGCATGCCGGCGAGCATGACGCGATCTTCGCCTGGATGACGTATCCGTTGATGGTTCTGGGCTTCTTTGCCGTGGTCGGCGGCTGGATTGGCATTCCCCGGAGCTTCCCGCTGCTGGGCGCCATCTCCAGCAACCCGTTTCAGCACTTCATCGGCGGGCTGGCCGAGGCGCTGCACATCGAAGCCGCCGAGCTTCCCTTCAGTGCCACACCCTTGCTGACGTCGTTGGTGGTCGCGCTGGGCGGGCTGGCCGCCGGCTGGGCCGTTTATCGCGGCTTCAGCCAGAGCGCAAACCGCGCGCGGACCGACCCATTGGTCCCGGTACTGGGCAGGCTTTACACCCTGTTGCAGAACAAGTACTACTTTGACGAGGTCTATTACAGCGTGTTCGTCAAGGGCACACAGCGTCTGTCAGGCTGGCTCTACCGCTTTGACGACCTGTGGATCATCGATCCGATCGTGGACGGCGTCGGCAAGCTGGGGCGGCAGGTTTCGGAATTCGGGCGCTGGATCGATACCCACATAGTGGACGCCCTCGTCAACGGGGTGGCAGCCGTGGTCGGTGCTGCCGGCGGCGCGGTGCGGGTCATTCAGACCGGCCGGGTGCAAAATTACCTGCTGGTTGGCCTGGTCGCAATATCGATGCTCCTGGGCGTATTCCTTCTGATGCCGAAATAAGCGGAGGAATTTTTACATGAATAGTTGGATCCTGTCCGTTATCACTTTCTTGCCCCTGCTGGCCTCGATCCTGGTGTTGCTGCCGTGGGCCAGGCTGTTCGGTTGGGAGAAAGCGCGTGAGGAGTTCGTGATCAAGCGGGGGTCGACGCTGTTGAGCGTAGTGCCGCTTGTGTTGGCGGCGGTGCTGTGGATCACTTATGACAAGACCGCCGGTGGCTTCCAATTCGAGGTCAACGTGCCGTGGATCTCAGCACTGGGGATCAACTACCACATCGCGGTGGACGGTTTGAGCATCCCCATGATCTTCCTCACCACCTTGTTGACCACGCTTGGCCTGTGGTACTCGTCGAGCACCATCAAATACCGGGTGCGCGAGTTCTTCTTTCTGTTCTCGCTGCTCGAGATGGGCATGCTCGGCGTTTTCATGTCGCTGGACCTGGTCCTCTTCTACTTTTTCTGGGAAGTGGGCCTGGTGCCGATGTACTTCTTGATCGGCATCTGGGGTCAGCCGAAGGACCGTCCGCAGTACTCGGCCATCAAGTTCTTTCTCTACACCCTGGCCGGCTCGGTCTTCATGCTCCTGGCCATCCTGGGCATTTACTTCAACGTTGGCACTTTCGACATGATTAAGGCGGCCGCGGCACACCCGTTTGCCGGCGATGTGTTGCTGTCGAGCCTGGCGTTTTTCGCCTTTTTCATCGCCTTCGCCATCAAGGTGCCATGCTGGCCGTTCCACACCTGGCTGCCTGATGCGCACACGGCTGCGCCCACCGCCGGCTCGGTTATTCTGGCGGGTGTCCTGTTGAAGTTGGGGGCCTACGGGATCATTCGCATTATCCTGCCCATCTTTCCGGAGGCGTTCAAGCGCTACGCCCTGGTGGTTGTCGCCCTCGGCGTCATCTCCATAATCTACGGCGCCTTTGTCTCGATGGCGCAATGGGATCTGAAGCGGCTGATCGCCTATTCGTCCGTGAGCCATATGGGCTACGTGCTGCTGGGCATCGGCGCGGCGGCCTTCGCGATCGGCACGCCCGCCTGGGTCGATGCGAGCGCGATGGCGCTAAACGGCGCGGCGCTGCAGATGTTCAACCACGGCATCATCACCGGCGGCTTGTTCTTTCTGGTTGGCATGATCTACGAGCGCGTGCACCTGCGTGATCTGAAGATGTTCGGCGGGTTCAGCTCCAAGCTGCCGTACTACTATGGCCTGTTCGCGGTGACGGCCTTTGCCTCGCTGGGCCTGCCCGGCCTGGCCGGCTTCTGGAGCGAATTCTTCGTCTTCCGGGGCGCTTTCGCCATCGTCAGCCTGTGGGCCGCGGTGGGCGTCTTGGGCGTGGTGTTGACCGCGGCTTATATCCTGTGGAAGATCGTCCAGTTCGTGTTCCTCGGCGAGTTTGACCCGCACAAGATCGACCATTGGACCAACGTGGAGACTGGCGTCGTCTCGCATGAGCCGAGCGATGTAGCCATGTTCGAGAAAGTCACTCTATGGCCGTTGGTGGCGATCATGGTCTTCTTCGGCGTTTACCCGACACCGATCCTCAGCTTCTTCAATAAGGCATTTACGGACCTGATGACTAAGCTGGCGGGGGGCTGAGCGTGATGCGGCCCGGAGGCGCAACTTGAGTTTATCTGATCTCACTTATTTGCTACCCGAGCTTATCCTGCTCGCATCCGCGGCGCTGGTGTTTCTGCTCGACATCGTTTGGATACGGCGCGCGCGGGCCGAGGCGACCGGCGTGTATCCGCAAGCGCGCTTTCTACCCTACGTAGCTCTGGCCGGCCTGGCAGCCGCGTTGGTTGGCTTGATCCCCAGCCTGGGCGGCACGCATCAGGTGGCGACCCTGCTGGCCGTCGACCCGTTCTCTGTGTTCTTCAAGGCATTCGCGATTTGCGCCGTAGCCATTGTCACCCTGACGGCCGTTTCGTATATGCCCGGCCGCACCCGCTATGGCGGCGAGTTTTACGCTCTGTTGCTGGTGACCGGGCTGGCCATCTGCCTGGCGGTGAGCGCAAGCAACCTGGTGATGATCTACTTGAGTATGGAATTCCTCAGCATCACCAGTTACGTGCTGGTCGGCTATATTCGTAACGACCGCAAGTCGGGCGAGGCCGCCATCAAATACTTCCTGTTTGGCGCGAGCGCCTCGGCGGTCATGCTCTATGGCATGTCCCTGCTCTACGGGGCCACCGGCACCACTGACCTGGGCGAGTTGGCCGCGGCATTTTCCGCCAAGGCGCCCGCCGACCTGGTGTGGTTGGGGTTTCCGGCCATCATTCTCTTGTTGGCAGGTTTCGGCTTCAAGGCCAGCCTGGTTCCTTTCCATCAATGGGCGCCTGATACGTATGAAGGCGCGCCGACCCCGGTGACGACCTTCTTGTCGACAGCTTCCAAGGCTACCGGATTTGCCATCCTGATCCGGGTCTTCGTGGTCGCACTCGGCCAGATGCAAGGCGAGTGGGGCGCCCTCCTGATGGCGGTGTCTATGCTCACCATGACCATCGGCAACCTGACAGCCCTGCGCCAGACTAACATCAAGCGCCTCTTGGCGTATTCCTCCATCGCGCAGGCGGGTTACATTCTGATGGGTGCGGCTGCCATCAGCCTGAACCCGGGCTTGACCTTCAGTGGTATCAACGGAGTGCTGATATACCTGTTCGCATATCTGTTCACCAATGCGGGCGCTTTTGCGGTAATCATTGCCATCGAGCAGGCCACCGGCAAGACCGACGTCAAGGACTACGCCGGCCTTGTCCAACGCGCGCCCTGGCTGGCGGGGTTGCTTTTCATCTTCCTGGCCTCGTTGGCCGGCATACCACCGACCGGTGGTTTTATGGGCAAGTTTTTCGTCTTCGGTGCGGTCGTCCAGCGACAACTGTGGATTCTGGCTGCGGTGGGCGCCGTCAACAGCGTCGTTGCAGCGTTCTATTATCTGAACGTGGTTCGTTTGATGTTTTTCACACCTGCCGAAGAGGTCGGGCCGGTGAGGGTGGCGCCATCTTTGCAGACTGCATTGATCGTCACCGCCATTGTTACTCTTGTGCTTGGCCTGGCGCCTGGGCCATTGATCGCGTGGGCCACCAACTCGGTTCAGTTATTGGCCCTCAAGTAGACACTGCCCTGCAACCGGCCGGTTATGGCAAAGGAGCCGGCCGTTGCAGAGTTAGCAGATGGCGACGTTTGACGTTTGACGTAAGACGTAAGAGGAGGATCTTGGTGATCGAGCAATCAGTAGAGCCGAATCCGGTTGCGCCAGAGCAGCCCTCGGCACAAGAACAGAGGAGTTTCCGGCGTCATCGCCACCGGCCGCCTGAGAGCGGGTTCCGCCTGTTGGTCCGCAGGTTTAACTTTGAGATCGTATGGTTTCTGGTCGTTACACTCGGTGTCATCCTGGTAGTGGTGGATCCCGGCAGCCTCAAGACGGCATTGTGGCGCTGGGCCAACAGCCTGGCGGACGGCCTGGTGGCGGGGGCTGACGGTTTCTTCGGCCTGACCGCGCGGCTCAGCCTGGCGGACATGATTGGCGGGCTGCTGATCGTGCTCGCGATAGCCGCGCTTCTGATCCGCATTCGCTGGCAAATCATGCACGCGCCGTCTCTCACCACCAGTAGTTGCCCGGACTGTGGCGGCGAGATACATCGCGTTCACCGGCACGCGCTCGATCGCTGGATCAGCTTCTACGTGCCCGTGCATCGCTATCGCTGCTCCAACCGGGAATGCGAATGGGCCGGTTTACGCGTTGTCTCCAGCGGAAAGTCGAAGCAGCGGCACTAAGAACGTGTGCCAGGCACATTCGTGTGCTGAGCACAATAGAGAAGGGGCCCATGCAGCTTGCCCAATTGCTGGCCGATCTGCCCCGCGTTCTGGCGGTCAGCGGCCTGACGGCAACTGATATTACGCGCATTGTCTCCGATTCGCGCCAGGTTACCCCTGGCGCATTGTTTGTTGCCTATCAGGGCGTCGGCCTTGACGGCCATCGTTTCATCCTGGATGCCATCGTGCGCGGCGCGGCTGCGATCGTCGGCGAGCAGACCGACGACCGTCTCCCCGTGCCATATATCCAGGTAACCGATGGCCGGGAAGCCCTGGGTTGGCTGATGGCGGCCTGGTACGGCCATCCGAGCCGGGCAATGGCGCTGGTGGGAGTGACAGGCACTGACGGCAAGACGACGACAACGAACCTGCTTTTTAGCATTCTGCGCGCCGCAGGTCGCCGTGCGGGATTGGTCAGTACGATCAATGCCGTGATCGGCGGTGAGGTTGTCGACACCGGGTTGCACACGACCACGCCCGACGCCCCCGACGTGCAGCGTTACCTGGCAAGGATGCGCGATGCCTTGGCGGAAGTGGCGGTTCTGGAGGTCACTTCTCACGGACTGGCCCAGCAACGGGTAGCGGGCTGCGCTTTCGACGTGGCGGTCGTCACAAACATCACTCACGAGCACCTGGACTTTCACGGCTCGTACGAGGAGTATCGCGACGCCAAGGCGATGTTGTTCCGTTCGCTGACCGCGAGGCGCGTGACACCCTGTTTCTCTGCGTCCGCAGGCCCCAAACCTGGCTTCCCAGGGCTGGCGAAGACGGCGGTGCTCAACCGGGATGATAGTTCCTACGGCTTTCTGGCAGCAATTCCTGTTGAACGCACGATCACGTACGGGTTGCGGGCGCCCCAAGCGGGAGCACAGGCGACGCATCTGACTGCCACGAACATCCGGCGCCTGCCCGGCGGCAGCGAGTTCGAGGTCCAGGTGGATGCGGAAGGAGGGTGGCCTGCAATTTCCAACCTGCGGCTTGAGACGTCGCTGCTGGGCGATTTCAACGTGTCGAACATCCTGGCGGCAAGTGGCGCGGCCCTCGCGCTGGGGCTCGGCGCCGCAGAGATCCGCACAGGCGTGCAGGCTGTGACGGGGATTCCCGGGCGTATGGAGCGCATTCACGAGGGCCAGGACTTCACGGCCATTGTCGACTTCGCGCATACGCCCAATGCCCTCGAGCGCGCTTTGGAGACCTTGCGCAGGCTGGCCGGCAGCGCACGGCTGATCGTGGTTTTTGGCTGCGCAGGGCAGCGCGATTGTGAGAAACGCCGTCTCATGGGCGCGGTCGCCGCTCGCCTGGCCGACTACACGGTCATCACTGCTGAAGACCCGCGCACCGAGGACCTGGACTCCATCATGGCCGAGACGGCGGCGGCCTGCGTTGCTGCCGGGCGAGTGGAAGGCACGGATTTCCTGCGAGTGGCCGACCGGCAGCGAGCCATCGCGCATGCAGTCGAGCAGGCGCACGCTGGAGACGTCATGGTGGTGTGCGGGAAGGGCCACGAAGAATCGATGTGTTTTGGTCGGATTGAGTATCCGTGGCGCGATCAGGACGCGCTGCGCTGGGCGCTGGCCAGGCTGCAGGGCGCCGCAGATGCCAACCCGCCCTTTGTGCTCCCCACGTGGGGAAGCGCTGTCGCCCCGGACTGACGGAACGCAGCCTTGGCGGCTGCGCGATGAACTGAAGGCCGATGTGCGTGCTGCACGGCGCGATCAATTTGACACCGCCGACCAGGGGAGTAGAATCTCTTTTAGTAGCGGACCATCCTCCCTGTCACACTCGGGTCCGCCCGGTCATAGAACTTAGGGGTATTTGAAGCCAAGTAAGCCGATGTCAACTGAAACTGTACCTGGTAGTACCTTCCCGGCCGAGGGCCGGGCAACCAAAAACAGCAGAAGCTGGCCAGTTGCCGGCTCGACTGCCTAGCTCCCTCCGCAGAACCCTCCGGTACTCAGCTGCCGCCGGGTCACCTGAAGGGATCGAGCCCATCCTCAAGGACGGGCGCCATCCCGGAGGCTGAGCCGGCAACGCGAGCCCCTTTTGCTCTCATACCTGCTATCATATTCGTAAGGGGGGTGACCTATGCCTTACGTCAGTGACCTGCTGGGCAAACCCGTCGCAGACCTGGACGGCGAACGCCTGGGCACCCTTCAGGACATCGTGGCCTCTGCCTTCGGCGAGATGCCCCATCCCCGCGTCGTGGCGATCCAGGTGAAACGCGCGCGCGGCACCCTGCTCGTTCCTTATACAGACGTGGTCGTGCTGATCGCTCCGGCGATCCCGCTGACGCGCCGTCTCGCCGATATTGTCCCCTACCAACCGCAAGAGCGCGATTTGTTCCTGGTGCGTGATGTGCTCGACAAGCAGATTATCGACACAGACGGAGTGCGGGTGGTGCGCGTCAACGACCTGGAGCTCGCGCGGGTCGACGGACACGTATACGTGGCCAATGTGGATATCGGCGGCCTGGGTTTGTTACGCCGCCTGGGATGGGCCAAGGCCGCCCAGAGAGTGGCAGGGCGCCTGGGACGTCCTCTGCCGGCCGGCATCATCTCCTGGGATGACGTCGAATTGTTGCCCGGCGGCCAGCCGATGCGCCTGAAGGTGCCGGGGCAGGCGCTTGCCGAGTTGCACCCCGCCGACCTCGCCGAGATTATCAGCGACCTGAGCCGGTCAGAAAGCGATCGGGTGCTGGCGTCGTTGGACGTGCAGACGGTGGCCGACACTCTGGAGGAAGTCGAGCCGGACTTTCAGGCCAGCCTGGTCGAGTCCATGTCCGACGAGCGCGTTGCCGACGTCCTGGAAGAAATGGCGCCCGACGAAGCCGCCGATCTGCTGGCCGAACTGCCGGAGCAGCGCAGCCAGGACTTACTCAACTTGATGGAGAGTGACGAGGCTGAGGACGTCCGCAAGCTGCTGGCTTACCCTGAGGATTCGGCGGGCGGCATCATGACTACGGAGTATGTCGCGGTCGGTCCAGACCTGAGCACTGAAGAAGTCATGTCGCATCTGCGGCAAAACGCCGAGGAAGCCGAAACCATTTTCTACATTTACGTCACCAATAGCACGAACTGCCTTGTAGGCGTTTTCTCGCTGCGCGACCTGGTCCTGGCGCTACCCGGCACCCTCGTCTCCGAGTTTATGGAGCGTCGCACGGTAACGGTCAATGTGGCGGACAGCCAGGATGCCGTGGCCCAGGCGATCTCCAAGTATAATCTGTTGGCCGTGCCGGTCGTCGACGATGAGCAACACATGCACGGCATCGTCACTGCCGACGACGCGCTCGACAAGATCATCCCGACCGCCTGGAAGCGGCGCCTGCCGAGGCTCTACCGCTGACCAATTGCACGAGGACTGAGAACTTATGACTTTTGTGCAACGTATCAGACCGTTCCGCACACGCTTGATGGTCATGCTGGCAGTGATCGGACCGGGCATCATCACTGCCAACGTGGACAATGACGCCGGCGGCATCACCACCTATTCGGTGGCCGGGGCGCACTATGGCTACACTCTGCTCTGGATGCTGCCGCTGGTCGCGATTGCGCTGATCGTCGTACAGGAAATGAGCGCCCGGCTGGGCGTGGTCACGGGTAAAGGGCTGGCCGACCTGATCCGCGAGTCGATGGGCGTGAAGATCACCGCGCTGATCATCGGTATCGTGCTGATTGCCAACCTGGCTAATACGGTCAGCGAGTTCGCCGGCGTGGCGGCCAGTATGGAGATATTCGGTATCCCCAAATACGCCTCGGTCCCCGTGGTTGCCGTGCTCGTGTGGCTGCTCATCGTCAAAGGCAGTTATGGGCGGGTCGAGAAAATCTTCCTGGTCGCCAGCGCCATCTACCTGGCCTACGTCGCCTCGGGCGTCATCGCGCACCCGGACTGGGGCGCGGTTGCTAAGGCGACCGTGACGCCCACTTTCCACTTTGAGGCCGGTTACGTTACGATCTTTGTGACTGCCATCGGCACGACGATTGCCCCGTGGATGCAGTTTTACCAGCAGGCGTCCATCGTCGACAAGGGCCTTAAGGTGGCCGACTACGCTTATGAGCGGCTGGATGTCATTGTCGGTTCGCTATTCGCGGTCTTCGTGGCGGGTTTCATCATCGTTGCCTGCGCTGCGACGCTGAACGTGGCCGGCGCACGCATCGATACCGCCCAGGAAGCGGCTGCGGCCCTGCGACCGCTGGCCGGTGCGTATGCTTCCACTCTCTTTGCGCTCGGCCTGCTCAATGCCTCGGTGTTCTCAGCGGCCATCTTACCCCTATCGACGGCCTACGTGGTCTGCGAGGCGTTCGGCTGGGAGTTGGGGGTGGATCGGAGTCTGAAGGAGGCGCCGGCGTTTTTCACTATCTACACGCTGCTCATCGTCCTGGGAGCGGCCATCATTTTGCTGCCAATCAGGTCGCTGGTGCAGGCGATGCTGGCCAGCCAGACGCTGAACGGGGTCCTGCTGCCGGTTGTCCTCATCGTCATGTTGCGCCTGATCAATGACAAACGCTGGATGGGGAAATACGTCAACGGGCGGATCTTCAACGTCATCGCCTGGGGGATCGTGGGTCTGTTGATCCTGCTGACGGTGATCCTGATCGTGGTCAGCGTGTTCCCCGGCCTGCTTGGATGAAACGCCCGCTCCGTCGTTAGCGTGTCACCCGCTCATCCAGCGCTGCCAGGCGGCGTTGAATCAGTGTCAGGCCCTGGCGGGCCGCTTGCTGCACCGCGGGGCGCGCGTTCTCGAGGTGCATGGTGTAAGCCTTCTCGGCCCACGCGAGCGTGCGGCGCCACTCCTCTAGCATGTGCGGCTCGGCCAACAGCCAGTCTTCGTTGAACCTCCTGCTGGATTCGATCGA
Source organism: Anaerolineales bacterium (assembly GCA_017882045.1). Classification (GTDB taxonomy): domain Bacteria; phylum Chloroflexota; class Anaerolineae; order CG2-30-64-16; family CG2-30-64-16; genus JADGQF01. The sequence continues at coordinate 2,848 of JADGQF010000030.1, read as the reverse complement.
GCCCGTGAACATGGCCAGGCGAGCGCTATCGCTGCCAGGGTCGGGCGCGGTCCGGGCAGTCGTGCGCGGCGCCAGGGTATAAATGATGCCATTGGAGGCGTGGGTATACAGGACCGGCGCGGCAAAGCTGTAATCATTGGGGTGCATTACGGCTAGCATATTGCGGGCATAGGTGATGGCCACGTCGACCTGGCCCGCGTTCTCGCCCGTGCAGAGCTGGCGGTAGAAGGCGCGCGCGAACGTCAGCGCCGCGGCATCGGTCAGGGGGTATTGCATGGCGACCACCGCCGGGACGCCGGAGCGCACTATCTGCGGCGCCAGCCCGCGAAAAGCGGCGCCGGCATCCACCCGTCCCGTGCTGCAGGAGTTCAGCAGGAGCAGTTTGATCGAGCGCTGATTGCCGAGCAACCGCACGAGCGCACGCGCATCTACCCAATCCGGGCTGCCGTCGGGCTGGTTCAGCCCGATGTAGCCCACGCCGTCTTCAAAAGCGCCGTGGCCGGTCAAGTGCACGATATCGTAGGGCACCGCCAGCAGGGCATCAGAGAGCATGCTGCGGGTGACCGATCCCTCGAGCACGTGCAGACGGACGACGTTTTGCAGTGGGCGAATTGCCTCCTCGATCAAGGCCCGTTCTTGCGCCAGGTTTAGATCCGGCACCTGTGGCAACACGAGCAACATGTGTAGGGGTAGTTCGGCGAGTTGCTCCGCCAGGGCGCCAAAGAAGCTGGTCTGATCCAAAAAGCGCACCAGCAACGTAGAAGCGACAATGGCGAAACAATGATCGCGCTGCGGGTCGTTCAGTAACTCCCAGGGCAGAGCGGCGATCTCGGGGGGATCGATGCTGAGCCGAAGACGAAGGCCATGGCCGGCGCGTGCGGCGCGATCCCAGGCCAGGCGCAGTTGTGATTCGAGAGGACCGGCCATTAGCCAGCGAAAGAGCGCGCTCCCGGCGTTCGTCGCCACGTCCGCCCCACCGCCAGTTTCGGCCTGCCCGGCCACCTGGGCGAGCAAGCCGGCTAATGTGCCATCGACCGGCGGCAAGATATAAGAAACCCGGCCCAGGGCCTGGGCCACCGCGGAGACCGGATAACCGGCGCCTTGCGAATCGGCGATCGTCAGCGCAAAATCGTTGTACAGCACCACGGCCTCCCGCTCTGTCAATTATTTGCTATAATATATCATACTTTAGGCGAAAGGTGCAATGCCTCGGGTCGCGGGGCCGCGCTTCGTCCCGCGCCGCGCTACTCTGCGCCTTCCGCTTTGACAAAGGCCCGCGACGCCGCTAGAATGGCGACATTCTGTCTGATACCGGAGTAACTTTGATGACCCTGGTCGACTACCGTGATCGGGCCAGTGTGCTGGTGTGGGTGGTGCTGGTTGGGCTGGTGGCCCAAAGACTGTTGATTCTGCCCGTCCGCACCTTCTCGACCACGGTGCTGGGTTCCCCTATTACCCTGACATTGACCGGAACCACTCTACTGGGCGCATTGTTGACCGGCCTCATTGCCACGGGCACTGAGGCTGTCGTGCGGGCCCATCCGCGCGGCCGGTATTCTCTGGTCGACCGGAGGGTCACCCGCCGGGCTCCGCTGAGGAATCACTGGGTCTACTGGGCGATCCCGATTGCCCTGGTGATTGTGGCGGTCCTCTTGCTGCCCATCGCGCCCTCGCGCCTCTACTGGTTTGCCGGCCTGGTGCTGACGGGGATGCTGTTGGGTCTCAGCCTGGCCGGCATCTACTATACCGTCGATCCCTTTGCCACCGGCTACTGGCGGGCCCGCCTGGGCCTCAACGCGCTGACCTATGCGATCACGCTGGTGCTCTTCCTTGTCGTCTATCGCACCCGCGTGCGCAGCATCGTCTCGGCGACCGAGGTCACCCTGTTGAGTTCATTGCTGGCCCTGGAGCTTCTGCGCGGGAGCGAGCGCCCGGTATCGCAGGTCGCTCTGTACGCCGTGATCACCGGGTTGGTGTTGGGCGAGGCGACCTGGGCGCTCAACTACTGGCGCCTGGGCAGTCTGACCGGCGGCCTGCTGCTGCTGTTGTTGTTCTACAACGTCGTGGGGCTGGCGCATCATGCTCTGCAAGGCCACATCGGGCGCCGCGTGCTGCTCGAGTTTGGCTTCATCACACTCTCGACTCTGGCGCTCATATGGGAGTTCGCGCCGTAACTCACTCCCCCGGCCGCAATATCAACACCGCTCCCAGGATCAACAGCGCGCCGATCCATTGACCAGCGCCGAGCCTCTCTCCAAAAAAGACGTAGCCAAAGAAGGTCGCCACGGCTAGCTCCAGTGTCGCGAGGATGCTCGCGATGCTTACCGGCACCCACTGCACACCTGTGGCGAAAGCCAGGCTTGCCAGCAGAGTGGGTACGATCGCCATGCCGATCACCAGCGCGACCGAGCCGGGAGTCGCCCAGCCTTTGACCAAATCTCCCTTGGGCGCCAGCGCCAGCAGAACCAGCCCCCCGATCAGGAATCCATAGATCTGCACCACCCACGGCCGGTAACGCCTGACCAGCACTTTGTTGAATACGCTGTAGAGCCCATAAGTCAGTCCTGCCCCGAGCCCGGCCACCACCCCCAACCAGTTCAGGCGTAGTTGACTGGGGTCGTAAACCCGCGCAACGAGCGCGGCGCCCAGCAGGGCCAGGCAGAGAGCGGCGATGCCGCGCCCGCTCAGCCGTTCGCCGAGCCAGCGCCAGGAGATCAACGCCACCCAGGCGGGCGAAGTGTACATCAGCACCGCTGCCATCGCGACCCCGGTCAGGTTGATCGCGTTGACGTAGACGATGAAAAACAAGGCTACCCCGAAGACACCGTAAGCAAGGAAAGTCAGCCAG
>JADGQF010000187.1 GCA_017882045.1 Anaerolineales bacterium | reverse complement strand
ACGCGAAGTTGAGATTCTGACCCGCCTGGAGGCAGGGGTGCTCGATGTTGAGACGGCCGCAGAGTTGCTGGGAGTGAGCGCTCGTCAGGTCCGCCGGCTGCGAGCCGGCTTTCGCCAGGACGGCATGGCAGCCGTCGTCCACGGCAACAGCGGTCGCAGCCCGGCCAATCGCACCGATCCGGCCCTGCTGGAACGCATCCTGGCCTTGGCCGGCCCGGATGGCAAGTACCACGATCTGAACGTCTGTCACCTACAGGAACTGCTGGAGCACGAGGAGCAGATCACGATCGGCCGCTCGACCCTCGACCGCCTGCTCAAGCAGGCCGGGGTGCGCAAGCCTGCCAAGACGGCCCCGCCTGTGCACCGACGGCGACGATTGCGCCGCCCGGCGGAAGGAATGCTGCTACAGATCGACGGCAGCCCCTTTGATTGGCTGGAAGGGCGGGGGCCCAAGGCGGCCCTGATCGGGGCCATCGATGATGCCACCGGCAAGGTGGTGTTTCTGCTCTTCCGGCCCAGCGAGGACCAGATCGGCTACCTGTTGCTGCTGCGCAGCGTCGCGCAGCGCTACGGGTTGCCCATGAGCATCTACCACGACCGCCACACCATCCTGCGCTCACCCAAACAACCGACTCTCGACGAGCAGTTGGCCGGGCTGACGCCCATGAGCCAGCTCCAGCGCATCATGGCAGAACTGGGCATCGAGGCCATCCCGGCCCACTCACCCCAGGCCAAGGGGCGCATCGAGCGGCTATGGGGCACCCTGCAAGACCGGCTAACCAAGGAGCTGCGTCTGGCGGACATCACCACCCTAGAAGCAGCCAACGCCTTTCTGCCCGGCTTCATGGAGCGCTACAACACCCGCTTCGCCAAGGAACCGCAGGACCCCCAAAGCGCCTGGGTGCCTCTGCCCGCGGACCTCGACCGCAACTACTACTTCGCCATCCGCGAAACCCGCAAGGTGCGCGCCGATCACTGCATCAGCTTCGCCGGCCAACTCCTGCAACTTGAGCCCGGCCCCAAGGACCCCAGCCTGGTCGACCAGAGCGTCACCGTCCACGTCGTACCCGAAGGAGACATCTACGTGTATCATGGCCAACGTCGTATTACTCATCAACCGGTCGCGGCGCCCCAGGCCCCGCCCCCTCAGCTCACCGGCGAGGCACTGCGGCCAACCCGACCAGCCGATCCCAAGGCGAAGGCCAGGCAACGCGCTTGGCTCTTTGGCCAGCACTAACCCGGCACGCTGTACCAATCCGGCTGCCTGTGCTAAACTGCCGGCGCCTGCGCGGAGGATAGGGGCAACGCTGGGGAGCGACCCCGAGCGCCGACGCAGGGCCGGTGTAGGGGAGGCAGGGCGGCAAAGCTCTGCCTCTCGGCTTTGGTACATGTACACCCACTGCAACTGGCCTCTGACCAGCTACACTGGCCCCAAAGCGCTAAACCCATCCGGTCGGTTACGGCGGGTGCTGCTTGGGATCACCCCTCCTTGTCCGGCCTGCTTGCCTTCGGTGAGGACGCCGGCTCGGCGTCTCTTGCCTCGCCCACGACGCTCACCGAAGAATGCCAACAGCCGTGGAGAAAGCCAGGAGCCGACAAAAGATGGCAGTCGCCAGCACCCGGTCGACGGCAAAACGGACGTTTTCCCTGAGCAATTAGCGGACATAATCGCTGAGCAGTAACACAGTTAAAGTGGCCTTCGTAACCAACCTGCTTGACACCGGCATCTTACGTGAAATATACTCTCATGGCTGGTTGGGTAACCCACGAGAGGATTCAGGCTTATGGACAACGAGCAGGCCAAAATGTGGACGAGCGCCCTGCATGAACTGCGCGGCGCGGCCGCAAAGCTGGGGCTGTCAGAAGGCATGCTGGCGATCCTGGAGACCCCAGAACGCGAATTGACGGTCGCCACATCCCCATTCGCATGGACGACGAGACTATCCGGGTGTTCAAGGGCTACCGCATCCAGCATTCAAGCGTATCGTGGCCCGTGCAAGGGCGGGATCCGCTACCACCCGGATGTTAACGTGGATGAGATGCGGGTCCTGGCGATGCTGATGACCTGGAAGTGCGCCGTTGTCGATATCCCATACGGAGGCGCCAATGGGGCCAACCATAGTAGTCAGCTACTTCGAGTGGGTCCAGAACCGGGAGGCGTTCTATTGGGATGAGGACCAGGTAACCGCCCAACTAGAGCGTATCATGGTCAGGAGTTTCGAGCAGGTCTGGAGATATAGTCACGAGCGAGGAGAGACGCTTCGCTCGGGAGCGATCATGCTGGCGGTGCAACGGGTCGTCAGCGTCCTGGAGCAGCGGGATTTATTCCCCTGAGACCAAACCTCGGCAGGGGAAAGAAACCGGGTTTCGCAAGGCTCTTCGGGCCCCAAACCCGGTTTCTTTTTTGCCCGGTTTACTGCAGAACGGCGCCTCGGCTGGCGCTGGTGGCGAGACGGGCATAGCGACGCAGCCAGCCGGTCAGCCGGGCTCCCGAACGAGGCTGCCAGGCAGCCTGGCGCCGCGCCAGTTCCTCGCCGGACAACTCCACCTTCATGCTGCCGGCCAGGATGTCAATGTCGATCATGTCACCCGTCTGCAGCAACGCAATGGGACCACCCTCGGCGGCCTCGGGGCTGACGTGGCCGATACAAGCGCCACGCGTGCCACCCGAGAAACGGCCGTCCGTGATCAGGGCGACCGATGCTTCAAGCCCCATGCCGGTGATATTCGAGGTGGGCGCCAGCATCTCTTGCATGCCCGGCCCACCTTTCGGCCCCTCATTGCGGATGACAACTACCTCGCCCGGCTTCACCTCGCCGTTGAGGATACCAGCGTTGGCATCATCGTGGCTCTCGTATACGCGCGCGGGACCACGATGGCGCAGCATGCCCGGCAGAACACCGGCCGTCTTTACCACCGCCCCTTCCGGCGCGAGGTTACCAAACAGGATCGTCAAGCCGCCAGTCTGGCTGTAGGGGTTCTGCAAGGTGCGGATGCAACCGGTATCCCGGCTGTCGCAGCCGGCGATGTTCTCTCCGAGGCTCTTGCCGGTCACGGTCATCTGATCCAGGTGCAGCGCGCCGGGCTTCTTGCTCAATTCCCAAAGGATGGCGCTGACGCCGCCGGCGCGATCCACGTCCTCCATATGGTAGGCCGAAGACGGGCTGACCTTGCACAGGTTGGGTACGCGCGCGCTGACCTCATTCAGGCGCGCCAGCGGATACTCAACGCCGGCCTCGTGCGCCAGCGCGATGGTGTGCAACACCGTGTTCGTGCTGCCGCCCATCGCCATGTCCAGGGCAAAGGCATTGTCGATGGCATCAGGGGTGATGATATCGAGCGGCTTCAGATCCAGGTCGATGAGGTTCAGTAGCTGACGTGCCGCCGCTCGCGCCAATTCCTCACGCGCCGGATCGGTTGCCAGGATGCTGCCGTTGCCCGGAAGGGCAATGCCCAGCGCCTCGCACAGGCAATTCATGCTGTTGGCAGTGAACAGGCCCGAACACGAGCCGCAGGACGGGCAGGCGAAATCCTCGAGCTCCTTGAGCTGCACAGCCGACAGGTTGCCCGCCTGATACGCGCCCACGCCCTGAAAAACGCTGATCAGGTCGACTGTCTGGCCGCTCGGCGTGTGGCCTGCAGCCATCGGGCCGCCGCTGATGAAGATGGTCGGGACGTTACAGCGGACGGCGCCCATGAGCATGCCGGGCACGATCTTATCGCAGTTGGGAATACAGATCAAGCCGTCGAACTGGTGGGCCTTGACCATGGTCTCCACACTGTCGGCGATCAACTCGCGACTGGGCAGGCTGTATTTCATGCCCACGTGGCCCATGGCAATACCGTCGTCGACGCCGATCGTGTTGAACATGAACGGGATGCCGCCCGCCGCGCGCACTGCCTGGCGGACGACCTCGCCAAACGCGTTCAGATGCACGTGCCCGGGGATAATGTCGACATAGCTGTTCGCAATCGCGATGAACGGCTTGGCGAAATCATCGTCACTCTGGATCACCCCGGTAGCTCGTAAGAGGGCACGATGCGGCGCCCTTTCGAAGCCTTTTTTGATCATATCCGAGCGCATGTGGCGCCCGTTTGTAGCCTTACCCATGAAACCTCCACGCGATCGAAGTCGCTACTACAAAGTGAAGAATAAGAGAGATCAGAGCGCGGCGACCACGAGATCGCCCATCTCGGCGGTGCCGGCCTTCGGCTGTCCGGGCATGGCCAGGTCAGCCGTGCGATGGCCGGCAGCGAGCACCTTTTCCACCGCGCGCTCGACGGCGGCGGCCTCTTCAGCAAGTCCGAGCCCCGAGCGCAGCAACATGGCGGCGCTGAGGATGGTAGCCAATGGGTTGGCGATGCCGCGGCCGGCGATATCGGGCGCGGAACCATGGATCGGCTCGAAGACCCCCGGCCGTCCGCGGCCCAGTGAGGCCGACGGCAACATCCCCAACGAGCCGGTGAGCATGGACGCCTCATCCGACAGAATGTCACCGAACATATTTTCGGTGGCGATTACGTCAAAGTCGGCCGGGCGGCGAATCAGGTACATGGCACAAGCGTCGACCAGCAGGTCCTCGCAGGCCACATCCGGGTAGTCGCGCGCCACCTCGTGGGCCACCTCGCGCCACAAGCGCGACGATGCCATCACATTAGCCTTGTCGACGGAAGTGACTTTCTTACGGCGCAAGCGGGCCAGGTCAAAAGCCACACGCATCAGTCGCTCGATCTCTCCCTCGCTGTAACGCAGCGTATCGACGGCCGAGCGGCCCTGCGGCGTCACCTCACGGCCCTGCGGTTGGCCGAAGTACAGACCACCCGTCAACTCGCGCACGATGACCAGATCCACCCCGGCCACGCTTTCCGGCCGCAAGGGGCTGGCCATGGCCAGCGCCGGGAGAACAGTGACCGGGCGCAGGTTCGCGAACAGGCCCAACTCCTTGCGCAAGCCCAGCAAGCCCTGCTCCGGGCGCACATCGGCGCGCGGGTCGCTCCATTTTGGCCCACCCACTGCCCCGAGCAGAACTGCGTCGCTGGACCGGCAGGCGGCCAGGGTCTCGGGAGGCAGCGGATTGCCGGTCTGGTCGATCGCGATCCCGCCCATCAGCGCTTCGCTAAATGTAAACTTATGACCGAACCGTCCGGCAACTGCCTCCAGAACTTTGCGCCCCTCGGCTACGACCTCCGGCCCGATGCCGTCGCCGGGAAGAAGAGTGATCCTCGCGTCCATTTACGATCCTTTGCACTGATGATGATGCGTGAGATGAAGAGACTCTTTCGCCATCCAGTCACGTATCCTGTCGAGTGTAGTGGCACTTTCCGCTTACACGTTCAAAATCGCGTACTCCATGCTATCCGCCAGGGCGCGCCAACTGGCCTCGATGATATTGGTGCTGGCGCCGACGGTGCTCCAACGCAGGCCCTCGCTCTTGGTGTCAATCAGCACGCGGGTGGTGGCGGCGGTGGCGGTGTCGCTGTCGAGGATACGCACCTTATAATCGACCAGCTTCACGCGCGCTAGCTTGGGGTAAACGTCGAGCAGCGCCCGGCGCAGGGCCATGTCCAAGGCATTGACCGGCCCGTTGCCCTCTCCAACGGTGTGCATGATTTTCGGTCCGACGCGCAGTTTGACGGTGGCCTCGGCCAGCACGCCACGACCGCGCCGTCGTTCTACCAGGACCATGAAGTCAATAAGCTCAAAGGGCGGGACGTAACCGGCATACGCGCGGCGCAGCATCAGGTCCACCGAGGCTTCGGCGCCTTCAAAGGTGAAGCCTTGCGCCTCGAGCTTCTTGATCTGCTCGAGCACATCGCGCGTCTGATTACTGCCTGCTTCCAGGCCCAACTGGCTGGCTTTGTCCACGATATTGCCGCGCCCTGATAGCTCCGAGACAATGGTGCGCCGGACGTTGCCCACCAATGCCGGGTCGATATGCTGGTAGCTCATCTCGTTCTTGAGAACGGCTGCCGCGTGCAGACCACCCTTGTGGGCGAACGCACTGGCGCCAACGTAGGGCAGGTGATCATCGTGGGCCAGGTTGGCCACTTCCGCCACGAAACGCGAAAGCTCAGTCAGACGGGCCAGCTTCTCCGGCGGGATACAAGGCAGTCCCATTTTCAGTTGCAGATCGGGGATCACCGAGCACAGATTGGCATTGGCGACCCGCTCGCCGTAACCGTTGATTGTGCCCTGCACGTGCACAGCCCCGGCGCGCACGGCGGCCAGCGTGTTCGCAACCCCGCACCCGCCATCATCGTGGGTGTGGATGCCGAGCGGCGTCTGCAGTTCGGCTGCCACGCTACGCACGATCTCCTCGACCTCCCAGGGCAGCGTGCCGCCGTTAGTATCGCAGAGCACCAGCACGGCCGCGCCGTTCGCCGCGGCCGCACGGAGCGTCGCCAGGGCATAGGCGGGATCGGCCTTATAGCCGTCAAAGAAGTGCTCGGCGTCGTAGACCACTTCCTTGCCGCGGGCATGCGCATAAGCCACGCTGTCGCCGATCATGGCCAGGTTCTCGGTCAGGCTCGTCTCTAACACCTGGAGCACATGCAGGTCCCAGGTCTTGCCAACCAGGGCCACCACGGGCGTCTCGGCATCCAGCAGGGCCTTGAGGTTCGGATCGTCCTCAGGACAACTGTCCTTGCGGCGCGTGCTGCCGAACGCGACAACCTTCGCCTGCACGAGACCCAGCGAGCGCACGCGTTGGAAGAACTCGACGTCCTTGGGATTGGAGCCCGGCCAGCCGCCCTCGATATAGTGGATGCCAAACTCGTCCAGCTTGCGGGCAATCTTCAGCTTGTCGTCGACAGACAACGAAATGCCCTCGCGCTGAGTCCCATCACGCAAGGTAGTATCGTAGAGTTGGATTGTCAATCAGTCCTACCTTCCCAATCTGGCCTGCCCGAAGAAACTTCCCGGCCGGGTGGCCCCTGGTCCCAGGCCTCAGCCGCTCCACGCACCGTGGTAGTACGACCACTCGAAGTCGTCGCCTTCCGGGTGCATGGCGGCCCGTTCCGCCTGGTTTGTCTTGTGATCAGGGTCGCCCACCACCGCTGAATGCAACCCGGCATCCAGCGCGTCCCAGGTTCCCGGCTGACTCTGGCTGGCTGATATCGGCTGGCTTTCCTGCGTCATGGCTTCCACCCTCCTAGCGATTGTAATACGCCATTAGAGCATCGTTGACAAACTGCCTCGCGCCCGTCATCGCCGTTTTTGCGCCATTCAGGCAGTCTGCCGGCACTTGCGAGCCTTCCACCTGGCAGATAGCCTCCAGCGCGACGGCACGCGCGCTAAGGGAGCTCAGTACGTTGTAGCGTTCCATCAGTCCGACAAGGCGTCCCGCGGCTGCGTCCGCATAAACGGCCGCCACAAGTTCCTCCTGGTGTTCTATATCGCGCATCGTTTCCCTCGTGCTCGATACCTTGTGCCGGCAGCCAGAAAACAAAAAGCTTAGATCGCACCCGGCGAGAGAGGCGCGGGTCCGTGTCAGGCACGCACCCGCGCCGGGTGAGCTTGCTCGTAAGCCTGGATGTGCGACTCCTGGCCGAGCAGGTAACCAAGCTCGTCCACTCCTTGCAACAGGCAGGCCTTGCTGAAACTGTCAATCGGAAAGGTCAGCGCGCGGCCGTCGGGCAGAGTCAAGCTTTGAGTCGCCAGGTCGATCGTCAGCGCCAGGCCGGGGTCCTCAGCCGCCAGACTGAACAGTTGCCCGTGCGTCGCACGGTCCACCACCACGGGCAGAAGCCCATTCTTGAGCGCGTTGTTGCTGAAGATGTCGGCGAAAGATGTGCTGACGATGGCGCGGAAACCGAAATCGGCCAGTGCCCAGGGCGCATGTTCACGGCTGGAGCCGCAGCCGAAATTGTCGCCGGCCAGCAGGATCTGCGCGCCGGCCGCGCTGGGCTGGTTCAACGGGAAATCAGGCCGTGGCTGGCCGGCCGCATCGTAGCGCCAGTCGTTGAACAGATGCTCGCCCAGGCCGGCTTTGCTGGTGGTCTTCAGATAACGGGCCGGGATGATCTGATCGGTATCGATATTCTCAGATGGGACGGCGACCACGCGGCCGGTCAGAGTTTTAATAGGTTGCATGGCGTCCTTTGACTGCTGCGTGATAGGTCACACGTGATACGTGATAGGTCATACGTGATACGTGATACGTACAATGGTACCTTAGACGTACCACCGAGATTAGTCGAGCAACGTACGCGCGTCGGTTACGACGCCCCTGAGGGCAGTCGCAGCCGCCGTGAGCGGGCTGGCCAGGAAAGTGCGGCCGCCCGGCCCCTGCCGGCCCTCGAAGTTGCGGTTGCTGGTGCTGACTGCATACTGGCCGGGTTCGAGCTGGTCACCGTTCATGGCGATGCACATGCTGCAGCCGGGCTCACGCCATTCGGCGCCCGCCTCACGGAATATGCGGTCCAAGCCTTCGGCCTCCGCTTGGCGCTTGACCGCCTGGGAACCGGCGACGACCAGGACACGCGTTGTCGGGTTCACCTTGCGACCTTTGAACAACGCAGCCGCCTGGCGCAGGTCGCCGATGCGCGAGTTCGTGCAGCTGCCGATGAACACCACATCCACGGGGTGTCCCAGCAATGGCTTACCCGGCTCCAGTGCCATGTAGGCGAGGGCCTTGCGCGCCGCCTGGCGCTGACTGATGTCGGCCAGGTCGTCCGGATCGGGAACGGGGGCGCTGATCGGAATGCCCATCCCGGGGTTCGTGCCGTAGGTGATCATCGGTTCCAGGGCGCCCGCATCCAGCGAGACACTGCGATCATAGGCCGCTCCCTCGTCGCTGGGCAAGCGTCGCCAGGCCGCAAGCGCCGCCTGCCAAGCGGCGCCCTGGGGCGCATACGGTCGCCCGGCGAGGTACTGGAAGGCTGTTTCATCCGGCGCGATCATGCCGGCTCGCGCACCGGCCTCGATGCTCATGTTGCAGACCGTCATGCGCTCGTCCATCGACAGGGCGCGAATAGCAGGTCCCATGTATTCAAAGACGTGCCCGGTCCCGCCGCCGACGCCAAGCTTGGCGATGAGAGCCAGGATGATGTCCTTGGCGCCCACGCCGGGGCCAAGCGCGCCGTTAACGTGAACGGCGAAGGTCTTCGGCTTGCGCTGCAGGAGGCACTGGGTGGCCAGCACATGCTCGACTTCGCTGGTGCCGATGCCGAAGGCGAGCGCGCCGAAAGCGCCATGCGTGGCAGTGTGGCTGTCGCCGCAGACGATCGTCATGCCCGGCTGGGTGAAGCCGAGCTCTGGTCCGATGATGTGCACGATCCCGCGGGCCGGGCTGTCCATACCGTACA
>JADGQF010000460.1 GCA_017882045.1 Anaerolineales bacterium | reverse complement strand
CCGGCCTGAACGAAAAGCAAATCGGCCTCTTGCTGTCGTTGAGCCTGGTGGGCGACACGCTTATCTCTTTGTGGATCACCACCTCCGCCGATCGCGTTGGCCGGCGGCGCATGCTCATCGCCGGCGCCGGGCTGATGTTGTTCGCCGGGGTGTTGTTCGCCGTCACCCGCAACTTTTACCTGTTGCTTGTGGCCGCCACAATCGGCGTAATCAGTCCGAGCGGCAACGAGGTTGGCCCGTTCCTCTCCATCGAGCAGGCGGCCCTTTCGCAAGCCGTTCCGGCCCGGCAGCGTACGACGGTATTCGCCTGGTACAACCTGGTTGGCTCGTTCGCTACCGCCCTGGGTGCACTTTGCGCCGGCGCGCTGGCCCAGGCGCTCCAGGCGGCGGGCACAACGCCGCTGCTCAGCTACCGCGTGATTGTCATTGGCTACGCGGCTATCGGGCTCTTGCTCGGTTTCCTGTTCACCCGCCTGTCTCCGGCCGCCGAAGTGGAGCGGCGCGCGCGCGGCGTCGAGCGACCCGCTCTCTCCGACAGACCTGGTCTCTTCCGCCGGTTAGGTCTGCCGCGCTCCGGGCCGGTAGTTCTTCGGCTCTCCTCACTGTTTGCGCTGGATGCCTTTGCCGGCGGCTTCGTGATCCAGAGTATCGTCGCCTACTGGTTCCACGTCCGCTTTGGCGTCGAGCCCGCCCTGCTGGGCGCGATCTTTTTCGGCGCCAATATCCTGGCCGGCCTGTCGGCGCTGAGCGCGGCCCGGGTGGCCGCCCGAATCGGTCTGATCAACACCATGGTCGTCACCCACATCCCCTCCAACCTTCTGCTCATCCTGGTGCCGCTGATGCCCAACCTGCCGTTGGCCATTGCCGTTCTATTCTTGCGCTTCAGTATCTCGCAAATGGACGTTCCGACCCGGCAGTCGTATACTATGGCGGTGGTCAGCCCCGACGAGCGCTCGGCCGCTTCGGGTGTGACGGGCATCGCCCGCACGACCGGTGCATCACTGTCGCCCGTCCTTAGCGGCCTGCTGCTGGCCAACCCGGCCCTGATTGGTCTGCCCTTTATCGTCTCAGGGACCCTTAAGATCGTCTACGACCTGTTGCTCTACCGCAGCTTCCGGGCCCACCAGCCTCCGGAGGAGAGACAGGCTTAGGGAAGCGCAGCCGGCCATCAGACCCGTCTCTGAAACCCACAGAAAGGATCCAGGCAATGCGCTACAAACGCATACTTCTCAAGCTGAGCGGGGCCGCGGTGGCGGGAGCTCACGATTTCGGCTTCGATCCCGCCGCGCTGAACTTCATCGCCGACGAAGTGCTCAAGCTGCATAGCGCGGGGATCGAGATCGGCATCGTGATCGGTGGTGGCAACATCTTCCGGGGCAATCTGGGAACGCAATGGGGCATCGAGCATGCCGAAGCGGACAACATCGGCATGATGGCGACCGTCATCAACAGCCTGATGTTGCGCGGCGTGTTGACCAGCCGCGGCAACGCCGAGGTGCGGGTGATGACCGCCATTCCCATCAACACCGTGGCCGAGCCCTTTATCCGGCTGCGCGCGCTTCACCACATGGAAAAGGGCTACATTGTCATCTTCGCGGCCGGCACGGGCCAGCCGTATATGACCACCGACTACCCGGCAGTGCAGCGCGCGATCGAAACGCGTGCCCAGGCTTTGCTCGCCGCCAAGTCGGGCACAGACGGCATTTACACCGCCGACCCCAACCGCGATGCGCATGCCCGGCGCTACGTGCGCATGGGCTACGACACGCTCGTGCGCCAAAACCTCAAGGTGATGGACCAGAGCGCCGTCATACTGGCGCGGGACCACAACCTGCCCCTCCACGTCTTCAACTTTGATCTGCCGGACGCCATGTGGCGGGTCTGCCACGGCGAGGACGTTGGCACGCTCATCACTGCCACCGGCGAGGATGTATTGGCTTGAGCTAGTCCAGCTCCAACAGCCTCTCGAAAAGTCTCTTTCGCCAGATGACCAGCAGCACTACCGCCCAGACGATCACCAACAGGACGATCAGCCCCAGGACCGGCGCGCTCAGCGGGGCCAGGTTGAACCAGGCCCGCAGACCGGGTACCGTCAGCATCAAGGCATAAGCGACCAGCATCAGGCCGGCCAACAACGTCGGCCGCCAGTCGCCGCTCAATTCGTCGCCGCCCACCAGGGCGCGCGTCGGCGGCTCGACGAACGCGATCAGGATCAGACCGCAGAGCACGGTGGTGGTGGTCAATGCCGTCTGGGCGAACAAGATGCGCTCGCCCGTCAGTTCGCCGCCCGGAATCAGCAGACCGTAGAGATACACCACCAGCGACACGGCAGTCACCGTTATGGCCGCCGGCAAGACGTAATGACGGATCGCGCGGATGGTGTTCCACGGACGCCCGGCCTCGCTGTCGCTGCCTCCCGAGGGCGCCGGCTTGGCCCAGGCGGCCAGTCCCAGAGTGGGGATGCCGACCGTGAGCAGCGCCAGGATGAAGTTATGCTTGGGGATCACCGGGAACGGCGTGCCGATGATGCTGG
>JADGQF010000459.1 GCA_017882045.1 Anaerolineales bacterium | reverse complement strand
CCCGAACCCGGCAGTTAAGCCCTTCCGCGCCGATGGTAGTTGGGGCGCAAGCCCCTGCGAGAGTAGGTCATCGCCAACGAAGCTTTTTTGCTTTTAATGCGCAACATCCGGAACACTGATGCCCAGCGCACTGACGCCCGCCGGAGCACAGGCACAGCTCAGCACACGACCGCGACCACCGGAAACACCCGGTGAGCGCGGTTTTTTGATTGGCCGGACGAGTGTTCAACGATGCCCGCGCGCTGCCGCTAAGCCAAAGGCCTGCGGCTTTGCTTAAGTCTGAAAGACAATGCTATAATTACGCGCCGTAGTGAGGGCACAAGGGGTGACACGATTGTCGGGCCTCTGAAGGAGTGGGTTTGTTGGACGTAGAAAGTTGGATACTGGGCGGGCTGCTGGCCCTGGGTGTATTGCTGGCAGCCTTTGTTGCCTTGGCTGAGATGGCACTGGCCTCAGTCGGTCGCATCCAGTTGCGGCATATGCTCGACGCCGGCCAGCCGCGCGCGCAGGCGGCAGAGACCCTGCTCAGTCAACCGGCGCGCTTTCTTTCAACCCTCCTGGTATTAAAGCTGCTCAGCAGCGTCGTGGTTTCTGCGACCGCTACCGTTCTCGCGCTGCGCACCCACGACGGACGCGCCGTCGTTTGGGCCATCGTGGGCTCCATTATCGTCCTCATCCTGGCCCGTCTCCTGCCGCGCGCCTGGGCGCTCGGCCGGCAAGAAAGGATTGCTCTCCGGGTAGCCGTCCCGCTGCGGGCCCTGGCCGTCCTCCTCACCCCCATTACCTGGCTTATGCTGCGCATCGGCAAGCAGGCGACTCCGGCGGGGGCATCTGCCGACAACATTTTCCTCAGCGAAGATGGCCTGCGCTTCCTGCTGAACGCGTCAGAAGATGAGACCATGATCGAAGACGACGAAAAGGAAATGATCAAGTCGATTTTCGAGTTCGGGGAAACCCTCGTGCGCGAGGTGATGGTGCCGCGTATCGATGTCATGGCGGTACCCCTGGGCCTGCCGATGCTGGAAGCAACGGACGTCATCCTGAAAGCCGGGCATTCACGTGTGCCGGTCTACGAGGAAACGATCGACAACTTGACAGGAATCCTGTACGCCAAGGACTTGCTGCGCTACCTCCGTGACGGGCGTACCGATGTGCCCTTAAGCAAGATCCTGCGGCCACCTTACTTCATTCCCGAATCAAAGAAGGTTGACGAGTTGCTGCAGGAGTTGCAGCAGCGCCGGGTGCATATGGCGGTGGTGGTCGATGAGTACGGGGGCACTGCAGGCATCGTCACCATCGAAGATCTGCTGGAGGAAATCGTCGGCGAGATCCAGGATGAATTCGATGCTGAGCAGCCGACCATCGAACCCTTGGGCGAAGATGAGTTCTTGTTCGACGCGCGCGTGCCCTTGGACGAGGTCAACAAGTTGTTGCACGTTGAACTGCCGGAGGAAGGCGGCGATACGCTGGGCGGCTTTATCTATAGCCAACTGGGTAAGGTACCGGCGGTGGGCGACACGATCGAATTCGGCGGGATCAATATAGAGGTTCTTTCGGTGGCCGGCCGTCGCATCAAGCAAGTGCGTGCCAGGTTGGCGGAAGAGCCAACGGGCAGACCTGCCAACGGACAAAACGGCAAGTCACCCAGCGCCGAAACCGCCGATAGCGAGGAGCACTCGCACCGCATAAACGAATCCATAGATCGCTGAAGGATAAAATGCTGACAGAGTCCGAGATCCAGGCCATGGTGACCGCCGCTGAGGCCGTGCGAGAGCACGCCTACGTGCCCTACTCCGGCTTTGCGGTCGGGGCAGCGCTCCGTGCCGAGGACGGCACACTATTCGCCGGCTGCAACGTCGAAAATGCGTCCTACGGGTTGACGATCTGCGCCGAGCGCAACGCCGTGTTCCAGGCGGTGGCCGCGGGTGCGCGCACTTTCGACGCGGTCGCAGTGGTTACCGGCAATGGAGTCAGCCCATGTGGCGCCTGCCGGCAGGTGCTGGCCGAGTTTGGCCCACAAATGACGGTTATCCTGGCCAACACTTCCGGCGTCCGGCGCATCTTCACCCTGGACCAGTTGCTGCCGGCCGCGTTCCTGCCCTCGCAGCTGCCTGACAGCCCGTGTAAGTCTTAGGACCGCCTCTGCCTGGCGTAGAGAGCCACAAATACAGTCAGAAAGGCCAGCCCGGCTCCAGCGGCGATCGTCAAGATTTGCCGGCGCTCGATACCGTAAAAGGGGATCCGTCGCTTCGTCCTGGCGACGGCCCTGTTGAGCTCGTCAAGCGTCTGGCCCAGTTGCTGGCGAGTATACGCGATCTCCGCCCTCATCTCATCTGGCGTTTGAGCCATTCCTGGTCCTCATTGAAGCTCGGGATGGGCAGAACCGAACGTTTGTCGCAACGATTCCACGATGGTATAATGACGATTCATATGGAACCCGGACAGGAACGGCGCCAGCGTCTATATCGCATTTCTGCTATCGTGCTCAAGCGGCGAGACATCGGAGAAGCTGATCGTCTGCTGACTGTGTTGGCGC
>JADGQF010000458.1 GCA_017882045.1 Anaerolineales bacterium | reverse complement strand
CCGCCTGGGTGGCCGAGGAAGACCCGGATCACGCCTACTGGCCCAGTTCGCCCTCTTCGGGTGTGCGCTTCGAGAACCCGAACGGCGAGGTTCAGGGCGACTCGCACTATTGGGATGTCTGGCACGGGCGCAAGCCGTTCACCGCTTACCGCAGCACCTACCCGCGCTTCCAGAGCGAGTTTGGCTTCCAGTCGCTGCCGCCGCTGCCCACCGTCGCCACCTACGCCCCGCCCGCCGACTGGAACATGACCTCCTACATCATGGAGCACCACCAGCGCAGCGGCAGCGGCAACGGCCTGATGATGGCCCAGATGACCGATACCTTCCGCATGCCCAAGGATTTCCCGTCCCTGGTCTATCTCAGCATGCTCCTGCAGGCCGAAGGCATTCGCTATGGCGTGGAGCACTGGCGCCGCAACCGCCCGCGGGTGATGGGCGCCCTGATCTGGCAGCTCAACGATTGCTGGCCGGTGGCTTCATGGGCCAGCCTCGATTACTTCGGCCGATGGAAAGCCCTGCACTACGCGGCCCGCCGCTTCTACGCGCCGGTCCTGCTGTCGATCCTCGACCAGGGGACCAGTATGGGCATCCACGTCACCAGCGACGTGCGCGAACCGTGGCAGGGCCGCGCGCGCTGGTCGCTGCAGACGATCGAGGGCGAGGTTCTGGCACAAGGCGAGGAGAACGTCAGCGCGGCGCCCCTGGCCGATACCGAGGTCCGGACGCTGGAGTTTGGCGACAAGGTGAAGGCTGACCCGCCGGCTGGGCTCGCCATGGGTAATGCCCACCAGGTGATCTTCGTCTGTGATCTCTTGCAGGGCTCCCAGACTGTCGCCACTCGGGTCGCGAACTTCGCCCCCAACAAGCACCTGGCGCTGACCGACCCCGGCCTGACCGTGACCGTGCGCGCCGCGCTGGGCGGCCTGACCTGCGACGTCAGCGCCCGCTCCCTGGCTCGCTTCGTTGAGTTGGGCCTGGAAGGCGCCGGTCCCGAGGTCGTCTTCAGCGACAACTACTTCGACGTCCCTGCCGGTCGCACCGTCACCGTTACCTGCCCACTGCCCGCTTGTTGGACGCTGGAAGGGGCCCGCGCCGCCATGCACGTTTGCTCGTTGTACAACTCGTTCGCTTGACGCTCACCTTGCGCGCAAGGACGTAAGCGCAAGCAAGTAAGGGCAAGAATGCAAAGACGCAAAGGCATAGAAACCCCGAGTTCCGTGCTTTTGTGTCTTTGTGTGTTCGTGTCCCATCATGGCCAGGATGCAGGATGAGATGCCGGGGAAGATAGAGACTCTGCCGGGGCGCACGAAGCCCGCTCCCTTTGCGGCCTTACGTTTGCGCGCCCTCGCGCTGCGCCATAACTATGCCCGTCTGCCGACCGCGGCCCAGGTGGCGCTGCTGGTTCCGCTCGTGGTCGCCTTTGCCCTGACGTCGCACCCGGCCCTGCTCGCCATCGAGGCCCTGGCCCTGGCCGCCCTCTTCTACCTGGAGCTCGCGCCCGCCTTGCCGCTGATCGCCTTCTACATCCCTTTCAGCTCGGTCTACAAGCACTTTGGTCCCGCCAGCATCTCGCCCACCGAGGTCCTGGTCGTTGCCTGTGCCGCCGCCTGGGCGGCCCGTCTCCTACGTAGTCGCGACTTGGGTCGCTCGTCCGTTTCCTCCACAACTAGACTCGCGACTATGAAGGGCGTCTCCTCTCTCGACCGGCCGGTGCTCTTCTTTGTGGCCGTGTGCTGCCTCTCGTTGGCCTCCGCCACGGATCTGTCCTCGGCCACCTGGGTGTTGCGTACCGTGGTGATTGAGCCGGTCTTGCTTTACCTCTTCATCCGCAACTACCCGTTGGATAGCGCAGCTCCGCTGCGCCTCGCTGCTCTGCTGCGCCTGGCCGATGCCGTCGTCCTGGGCGCGCTGGCGGTAGCGTTGATTGGGCTCTTCCAGTACTTCTTCACTGCTTACGTCGAGGCCGTGGAGGGCGTGCGCCGCATCCTGAGCGTCTACGATTCGCCCAATCACCTCGCCCTCTATCTGGGCCGGGTGATCCCGATCGCGTTCTGCCTGGCGCTCTTTGCCCCCGGGACGCGGCGCCGGCTTCTGCATGGCCTGGCCCTGGTCCCGTTGGCCCTGTGCCTCTTTCTGACCTACTCGCGCGGCGCGTGGCTGCTGGGTCTGCCGGCGGCGTTGTTGTGCATCGGCCTGTTGCGCGGACGGCGTGCCCGGCTGGTATCCATGGGGGTGCTGCTCCTGGCCCTGCTGGCGGTCCTACCCTTCGCCCGGACCGCCCGTTTTGCCTCTCTCTTCAACCTGGGGGGCGGGACGTCGACGTCGTTCAATCGCCTGGTGTTATGGCAGGGAACGCTGCGCCTGGTGTTGGCTCACCCGCTGCTGGGCGTCGGGATCGGCAACTTCCAGGCGCAGTACCCCCATTACATGCTGCCCGAGGCCTGGCGCGAGCCGAACCTGCTGCACCCCCATAACCTGCTGCTCGAATTCTGGGCCGGCCTGGGGATTATGGGCGTCGTCGCGCTGGCCTGGCTGCT
>JADGQF010000457.1 GCA_017882045.1 Anaerolineales bacterium | reverse complement strand
TGGGTCTCCGCGATTTCGTGACGGCGTCCGCCGGGCATTCCGATGGACAGCCGGCAACGGGCCTTGCTACCATGGGAACCTCGGTGATCTAAGGATCCAGCGCCCCTAATCGCAGGCTGCTGAATAACCAGATTTCACCCAGGCTGCTCAAAAAGGTCCAGATGCAAGGCGGCGCGTGATGGGCCGAGTGAGGCGTACTGCGAGTACGCCGCAACGAGTGCCCGAGCAAGCCAACGCCGCAGATGGGCCTTTTTCAGCAGCCTGTTAGAGGGCATCCGGGACATGACAACCAGATCGAGCCGCGGGTCGCGCGCCGTGCTGGCGGGGATTCTCGGCATGCTGGCGGCGTTCGCGTCGCTTTCCATCGACATGTACCTGCCGGGCCTGCCGACCATCGCCCGCGAGCTGCACACCGACATCGCGGCGGCGCAGCAGACGCTGACGGTCTTCTTCCTGGGGATGGCCCTGGGCCAGGTGCTCTACGGGCCCATCTCCGACCGGCTGGGCCGCCGCCCGCCGCTGCTCTTCGGGTGCGCACTCTACGCCCTCGCCTGCGTCGGTTGCGCCCTGGCCCCCTCGATCCGGAGCCTGGTGGCGATGCGCTTCGCCCAGGCGCTGGGCGCGTGCGCCGGTATCGTCATCGGCCGCTCCATCATCCGCGACCTCTTCGACCAGCGCGAGTCGGCCCGCATGTATTCCTTCCTGATGCTGATGATGGGCGTGGCCCCCATCACGGCGCCTTACATCGGGGGCCAGATCCTGGTAACATTTGGGTGGCGACCGATCTTCTTGGCGCTCAGCGGCTTCGGCCTCGCCTGCCTGGCGGCGGTGCTCTTCGGCCTGCCCGAGACGGCGCCGCCCGAGCGACGCACCCACGCCGGCCTGGGGGACGCGCTGCGGGCGTACGGCGGGCTCCTCGCCGACGGGAGATTCATGGGCTATACCGCGGCGAGCGCGCTCGCCATCGGGGCCATGTTCGCCTACATCGCCGGCTCGCCGTTCGTGTTCATCGAGCTGAACGGCGTGCGGCCCGACCGCTACGGCCTGCTCTTCGGCGCCAACGCCGTGGGGTTGATCCTGGCCTCGCAGTTCAACCGCTGGCTGCTGCGGTACTACACAAGCGACCGGATCCTCCGGGTAGCGCTCGCCATCATGGCCGGCGGCGGCCTGCTGCTGGCGGCGGCCACGGTGACCGGCTTCGGCGGTTTTCATGCGATGCTGGCGCTGCTCTTCTTCTGCATCGCGAGCAACGGCCTGGTGCAGCCCAACGCCCTCGCGCTGGCCATGGCACCCCACGGCCGACAGGCGGGAAGCGCCTCGGCCCTCCTCGGCGCCACGCAATCCGCCCTCGCCGCCGCCCTCGGAGCGCTCGTCGGCCTGCTCCACAACGGCACCGCATTGCCCATGGTGGTCACCATCGCCACCTGCGGGACGGCCGCGTTCCTCGTCGTGCAACGGCTGGGTCTCCCCCCGCTCCACCACGACGATCCGCGCTAGGCGGTCGTCAGCCCATGTGCAGGCCGCCGTTGACGTCGAGGGTGGCGCCGGTGACGAAATTCCCGCCGTTGGACGCCAGAAACACCACCGCCTCCGCCAGATCGTTCGGGTCGCCCAGTCGCTTCAGCGGGATGCTTTCCAGGGTCGTCTTCCATTGTTCCGGTGTGCGCCAGTACAGGATCTCGGTGTCGATCAACGCCGGGGCGATGGCGTTCACGAGGACGTTGTGCCGGGCGAAGGCGCGGGCCAGCGACTTGGTGAGGCCCTCGACCCCGGCCTTGGAGGCGCAGTAGGCAGGGCCGGACAGGCTCCCGGTCTGGCCGGCCGTGGAAGCGATGTTGATGATCCGACCGCCGCCCTGGGCGATCATGCCTTCCGCCACGGCCTGGCTGCAAAGGAAGACGCTCTTCAGGTTGACGGCCAGGACCCGGTCCCACTCCGCCTCGCTGGTCTCCAGCAGACCCTTGGGCAGGGTGATCCCTGCGTTATTGACCAGGATGTCCACGCGGCCGAACGTCGCCACCGCCGCCTGGACCATGGCCCGCGCCTGGGCCCCATTCGAGACGTCGGCCCGGTGGAGGATGGCTCGCCGCCCCAATTGTTCGATGGCGGCGGCGACCTCCTTGGCCGGCTCCTCTCGGCTGGCGAAGTTCACGAGCACGTCGGCCCCTTCGCGGGCGATTGCCAGCGCGATGGCCCGCCCAAGCCCGCGCGAGGATCCTGTCACGATCGCTGTCTTGCCTTCTAGTCGCATGCCTGCTCCCTCCATGTGTTGTCGCCTGGTGCCTCAGCCTCAAACGCGGCTCACACGCTATCCCCATGCGAGGAGCGGGGTCAAGCCGAAACCGAGACGGCGGCTCAGGCAGCACCTGGAGGTTACGCGCAGCATGCGGTGAGGATGGAGGCGGTTTGGTCAGGTGGGTGATGGGTCCACCGCAGGGGGTTTACATCAGAATCGGGTCTAGCAGGATGCTGAAAAACTCACTTTTCGGCAGGCTGCTCAAAAGGGCCCAGATGCTAGGCGGCCCGCAAAGGGCGGG
>JADGQF010000186.1 GCA_017882045.1 Anaerolineales bacterium | reverse complement strand
CCAGCCCGGATGTGTGGCTGCGCCAATCGCCGGATGGGATGCCTGCGCCGCAGGCCCCGGTCGCCGGCCAGCCCAACCATCTATACGTCAACGTGGTGAACGCCGGTCCGGCCTACGCCTACAGTGTTAAGGTGGAGGCGTTCACGGCGCCCCTCGCGCCCTGCGTGCCGCCGGCGGATTGGCAGGCCGCGGGGGACGGCAGCTTAGAGCAGGTCCCGCCGGTTAACGAACCGGGTGGGGATGACCCGGCCGCGGTTTCGATAGCCTGGACGGCGCCGGCGCTTCCGGCGCCCGGCGCCATGCAGGGGTACGCCTTGCAGGCCCGCCTGGCTAGCTCGGCCGCCGCGACGGACCCGACGACCGACCACAACGTGGCGCAAAACAACCTGGGGTTGCTGGAGCTGAGTCCGGCCGCCACGGGCACGATCAACTTCGTGGTTCAAGGGTTGCCGGGGATTCTGGGTGAAATCAGCTTTGAGATTGACCGCGGCAACCTGCCCTCCGACGCGACGCTTGGCGCGCTCAGCCTGATCCCGCTCGGGGACCAGCGCAGCGCGCTCGCGGCCGGGGAGAACAGGGGATTGCTGGATACGATCGTGTTCGGGAGTGTAGTTGGGGCAATCATCGGCCAACTCACCATGCTGGCCGGAGAACGCCGCCTGGCAAGCCTACCCGTGACGATACCCGCCGCCGCCCAGCCAGGCGCTCAGTATGCGCTGTCGATAACGGAGTTACACGGAGGGAAGCCGGCAGGCCGGCTCGAAGTGCACATAACGGTGACCGGCGGCAACTGACAAAGCCGCTCGACTTACTTTTTGCGCGACTCGCTCTGCCTCCCGTTCTTTTTGTAGTCCATGAACCTGTAGCCCACACCGCGCTCGGTCAGGATGTAGCGCGGATTGGCCGGGTCGGGCTCGATCTTTTTGCGCAGGTAGGTGACATACAGCCGCAGCAACTGGCTGTCGTCGCGGTACTCCGGTCCCCACACCTTAGAGAGCAGCGTTTCATGCTGCACAATCCAGCCGGCGTTTTCCACCAGATGGACCAAGAGCCGGTATTCGGTGGGGCGCAGCTTGATTCGTTCGCCGCGCACTATCACCTCGCGCCGCGGGAAATCGATGGCCAGGTCTTCGTCGATCACGAGCGGTTCCTCGCTCTGCGGGAGCGTCGGTTCCACCCGACGCATCACGGCGCGAATGCGGCTGGATAGCTCGCGCGGGCTGAAGGGCTTGGTCATATAATCGTCGGCGCCCAAATCCAAGCCGCGGATCAGATCTGGCTCGTCCCCTTTGACGGTCAGCATAATCACCGGCACCGATGAGAACTCGCGGATCTTGCCGAGCGTTTCGAAGCCATCCAGTACCGGCATCATTACGTCGAGCACGACCAGGTCGGGCAGCTCTTCCCGCACCTTATTCAGCGCGTCCAGGCCATTATCCGCTTCGCTCACCTCATAGTTTTCGAGCTCGAGATTCATGCGCACGAAGCGGCGCATGCGCGGCTCGTCGTCGACAACCAGTACCCGTTTCTTCATTGTGGATCATTCTCCAAGGGCAAAGCAAAAAAGACCGTCGTACCCTTGCCAGGCTCGCTGCGCAACCAGATGCGCCCGCCATGCGCCTCAATGATCGAGTTACACAGGTACAGGCCCAGGCCCGCTCCCTGCGTGCTGCGCCGCAAACTCGAATCCACCCGGTGGAAGCGCTGGAAAAGCTGCCCCTGTTCGTCCTGGGGAATGCCGATCCCCTGATCGGCCACGTAGGCCACGACGTTGTCGGCCTCCACCCAACCGCCGACGCGGATCTCGCCCCCCTGAGGGGCGTATTTGATGGCGTTGCTCAGCAGGTTGTTGAAGACCTGGCGCAAGCGTTCCTCGTCGCCGACCACGCAAGGATAATCAGGCGGGAAATCCAACGAAAAGCGATGCATGGTTGTCTGCGTACGAAAGCTTTCCACGACCTTTTCCGCCAGGCGCGGCAATGATACGTCACCTCGCTCGATGTGGAACGCGCCGGCCTGAATGCGTGACGCATCCAGCAGGTTGTTGATCAAGCCGTTCAAACGGTCGGCTTCGTCACCAATCACCTGCAGTCCCTCGCGCAGGGTCGCCATGTCCCACTGCGCGTCCTCGCGCGCCAACGTGCTTGCGTAGCCCTTGATCAGCGACACCGGCGTTTTCAACTCGTGCGACACAACGGAGACGAAGGTCGTCTTCATCTCTTCGGCTTCACGGAAGCGCGTAATATCGGTGACGTTGGCGATCACATCACTTAATTGGCCGGTCTCGTCGTACAAGGGCGTGTAGGTCACGCTGACCGTCGCCCGCGCTCCGCCCGGCCGCGTCAGCGTGCCCTCCGCGACGGCCGGTTCGTCGCCCTCGAAGGCCACTTCCGCCCGGTCAGAGGCGCAGATATCCTTGCCTACCACCTCATCCAGGGCCAACACCTGATAGCAGGGGCGGCCAATCGCCTGTTCGGGCGGCCAGCCGGTGATGCGGCTCAGCGCACGGTTGAACGCACGGATGCGCAGCGATGGGTCGAGAATCATGATGCCATTCGCGCTGTTCTGGATCACGGCGTCCAGCTGTTGCTTCTCGGCGCTCACTTGCTGGTATAATTGGGCATTGCGCACAGCGATCGCTGCCTGGTCGCCAAAACTCACCAGCACGCTGCGGTCATTCGTGGAGAACTCGACCCCGCCGCTGCGGAAGAGGTAGATGACGCCCAACAGCCGCTCCTCGAAGGTGAGCGGCAGGGCAATCACCTGGTGCAAGGGGAGGCGGATGGACTGCACGACCTTGCTCAACCGGACCTGCAGGTCGGGGATGGCGTATTCGGCCGCATCGACGGGAAATCCGCTGAGTAGTGGAGCAAAGCGCGGCAGCAGCGTCTGCGGGATGCCGTAACTGGCCCGGATGGTCAGAGTGGTACTGCTCTCGCCAGAGCGTAGGGCGATCACCCCCGCCTCGCCACGCACCATGTCGGCCGCGCTGGTCAGGATAAGGCCGAGCAGCGATGGCAGATCCAGGCGAGCCGTCATCGCCCGACTGATCTGCAGGAGATACTCGCGTTGCCGTAGCTGATAACTGATCATTGACGCCTCAAGCGCCATGATAGCAAATTCAGAGCGGAAGGACAAGTAAGGTTCACACCGGCATTCTCTCGTTCGCCCGCCGTCACGTACGGCCGCGCGCCTGCAGATCGATTGAACGGAAGCGTTCTTGCTTTCACGGTCAGGACAAAGTCTTTTAATCAGCGCGATATTCGGTCAGGAGAGAAATGTATCATGACTCTGTTAAGCAACAAGCAGAGGCTAGGGACAGTTCTGATGGCCGTCGGCGTGCTGCTTGTTTTGGGCGCAGGCATCGGCTTCGCCTGGGAGCGTATTCAGGCCGACCTGGTTCAGATGCGCCTGCAAAACCTGCCCCCCGAACGGCCGGCAGCGGTCGCGCTGGCCGTCGCCAGCCAGCAGCCGGGTAGCGCGCTCCAATCTGAAACGCCAACTGCGCTGCCTGCGTGGCCCGCCCTAGCACAGGGCACGGCCCTGACTGGCCCAACGGGCGGGCCGGGCGCCGTTCTGGAGGCGCCGGCCACGGAAACCGGCTCACCTGCTGCGACGCCGAGCCCGGCGTCGACGGCGATCCCGTCACCCACCGCGGTCCAGTCACTCACCGCGACCCCGTCGCCGACCAACACGTCATCGCCCACGCCGCTGCCACCCAGCGCACCGCTGCGCATCGTCATCCCGGACCTGGGCATCAACGTCCCCGTGCAGGAAATGACCTGGCACGAGGTCAAGACCGCCAATGGGATCGATTCCGAATGGCAGATCCCGGAGTACGCCGGCGGCCATGCGGTCAACAGCGCAGCGTTGGGCGAGCCGGGCAACGTGGTGATCTCCGGGCATAACAATATCTACGGGCGCGTTTTCATGGCCATCAGCCAGGCATGGGGCGGCAAGACAGAAGTGGTCGACAAAGCCACCGAACGCTCGCACCTGCTCGACGGGCGGCTGATCGAGCTCGACGCAGCCGACGGCCGGCGCTTCGACTACGTAATAACCGATTTCCTGCGCGTGCACGACTCGGGCGTACCGCTCTCGCAAAGGCTGGCCAACGCGGAATATATTCAGCCGACCGGCGATACCCGCCTCACCATCACCACTTGTTGGCCCCCCTGGTCCAACACTTACCGGCTGATCGTGATCGCCAAGCCCAGCAGTTGAGATGCACAAGACACCGGCGGCCCAAAGTCCAAGGTCCGACAGCCGGGCCGCCTGCATCCTGCCCGCGTCGCTGGCCGGCGCCCTTGCGCTCCTGCTCTACGCCCGCACCCTGGCGCCCGGCCTGACCTGGGCACACGACGGCGCGGATGGCGGCGACTTGCTCGCGGCCGCTTTGACGCGCGGCGTACCCCATCCTCCCGGCTACCCGACCTTTGTGCTGCTTCTGCGTATCAGCATCGCCCTGGCGCCCGGCAACCCGGCGCGTGCCGGCAACTGGTTGTCGGCGGCGTGTGCTGCCCTGGCAGTTGGCCTCTTGGCCGGGCTGGCGTGTCGCATGCTCGGTTCCCAAAGGCAGGACTCTACTCTCCTCAGCGGGCCGCACGGCGCCGCCTGGCGGGGGGTCCTGGCGCTGGGGGCAGCCTTGGCCTGGGCGGCCTCGCCGGCTCTCTGGAGCCAGGCGGTTATCACCGAGGTTTACACACTGAACGCCCTGACTGTGGTGGCTCTGCTGTGGCTGGTCTGGGGCTGGCGGCAATCAGCGCAGAAGAGGCGCGGTGGGGGACTGTGGCCGGCCGCGGCCGGCCTGACCTTCGGAGCCGGGCTGGGCAATCATCTCTCCCTCGCACTGTTGTTAGCGGGCATGGCAGCCTGGTTCTGGCAGGTGGGCAAACTGAGACAAAAGGACCCGGCTTTCGCCGGCGAAAGCCGGGTCCTGGGGCAATTTCTACCCGCGCGCTGGTGGCTGTTCGCGCTCGCGACCGTCGCCGGCCTGGGCCTGTACGCCTACCTGCCCTGGGCGGCGGCAAGCAATCCACCCGTTAATTGGGGGAATCCAGATAGCCTGTCCCGCTTCTGGTGGATGGTCTCCGGCCAACTCTATCATCCGCTCGCCTTCGCTCTCGAGCCCGGCTGGCTGCCGTTGCGACTGGCGGCCTGGGCCGGGGAAGGACTGCGCCAGTTCGGCCCGTGGGGCGCCGCCCTCGCGCTCGCCGGTCTTTGGCGCCTGGAGACAAGGGACCGCGCGCTTTGGTGGCTGACGGTCATGATCGCAGTTGTCTACAGCGTCTTCGCCATCGGCTATAACGCGGCAGACTCGTACGTTTACTTGCTGCCTGTTTGGGCCGTCATGGACCTTTGGCTGGCGCAAGGGCTGGCCGTAGGATTTGAGCTCCTGGAGGGCGTGCTTCAGCGGGCGCGGAGTATGGACAGGTGGCGGCGAACTTCCGGCCTGGCAGCTCGCGCCTTGCCCGCCCTGGCCCTTGCGGTCACACTGATCTTGCCCGCCCGCTCGATTGTCCGCTTCGGACGATCGATGGACCTGAGCCGCGACCAGGCCGCCCAGGCTTTCGTCGCGCGAGTGGCTGCCGAAGCGCAGCCCGGCGGTGTGATTCTCACGGCGGGCAACGAGACCACCTTCGCACTGTGGTATATGATCTATGGCCTGCGCATCCGTCCTGATCTGGCGCCACTGAACGTCAATCTGTATGGCTTCGATTGGTACCGCGCTACCCTGGCCGCACATCACCCCGCTCTAGCCGGCGTCGAGGGCAATCCCGCGCTGGAGGAATTCTTGCCGGGCGTGGCCGCACGGCGCCCGCTCTACCGAACCGAAGATTTGGGCATCACTTTACCGGGGCTCGTCGGGCAGCCGATGGGCGACCTGGTGCGCCTGCTGACTATGAAACAATGAAAAAGACCGAGGCACGCTAGCGTCTCGGTCCCAGTAGAGCAATCTGCCGCAAGTTGTTCCAGTGAAGAAAACAGGTGCCCCCGGCCCGACTCGAACGGGCACGTCCTAAAGGACACAGGCCCTCAACCTGCCGTGTATGCCAATTCCACCACGGGGGCAATTTACCGTACGCTGTCATTATAACCACTTCAGGCTGCTTGTCAACTGACCGGCAGTACAGTATACTGTGTGTTCACGCGTCCGCGTTCACAAGCTCTTTCAGCACTCAGTTGATTTTGAGGAGGACAGGCCCTTGAAAATCGTCGTGGATGCCATGGGCGGTGATCACGCGCCCGGTGTTGTGGTAGCCGGCGCCGTTGCCGAGGCACGGGAGCAAGGCACAGAGATCATCCTGGTCGGCATCGAGGATCAGGTGCGCGCCGAGCTTGCGAAGCACGGCGACACAAGCAAGTTGCCGATCCAAATCGTCCATGCCTCACAGATTGTAGAGATGGCCGAACACACCATGGCGGTGAAGTCCAAGAAAGACTCCTCCATGATGGTCGGTGTGCGGCTGGTCAAGGAGGGACGGGCCGATGCCTTTGCGACTGCCGGCAACTCGGGAGCGGGCATGGCCGCCGGGCTCTTTGGCCTGGGTCGCATCCCTGGCGTCGAGCGTCCGGCCTTGTGTGCCCTCTACCCGGCGTCCCCAAATCCCTGCCTGCTCATCGATACTGGGGCTAACGCCGATTGCAAGCCCGAATACCTGGTGCAATTTGCCACCATGGGCAGCATCTACGCACGCGCGTTATTCGGCATTGCCAGGCCCAGCGTGGGCATCGTCTCCACCGGCGAAGAGGCCGACAAGGGCAGCATGCTGATCCGCGACACCTACCCGCTGTTGCAGGCCAGCGGCCTTAACTTCATCGGTAACGTGGAAGGCAAAGACATCGGCAAGGGACTGGCGAACGTAGTGGTCACCGACGGCCTGACCGGCAATGTGGTCGTCAAGCTGACCGAAGGAGTGGTCTCGTTCCTGGTGAAAACCCTGGCCCACGAGTTCACCGACGGTTGGCGCAACAAACTTGGCCTGGCGCTGATGGCGCCCGGTGCGCTCCTGATGCTACCCGGCCTGGCGCTGCTCTACCCGAGCGTGAGCGGGCTGCGCAAGCGTATGGACTGGCGCGAAGTGGGTGGGGCGCTGCTGCTGGGCGTCAACGGCGTAGTCGTCATCGGCCACGGCCGCAGTGACGCTAAAGCCATCCAGCACATGATTCGCATGGCTGTCGCGGGCGTGCAGCAGGACCTGGTGGGCACGATTAAGGCCGAGTTGGCAACGCAGCGCGTGACAGCGTAAGTTCTAGCCTGGGAGGAGTTGACAATGGCATACGAGCGGCGACGGGTGGTGGTAACCGGCATGGGCGCCGTGACACCGGTCGGCAATACCGCGCTGGAAACCTGGCAATCGCTGGTGGCCGGGCGTTCGGGTGTGGGCGCCGTGACAGCGTTTGATCCCAGCCCCTATCCCGCCCGCATCGCGGCTGAGGTCAAAGGGTTCGACCCCAACGCCCACCTGGATCCCAAAGAAGCCCGGCGCATGGCGCGCTGTTCGCAGCTTGCCATCGTGGCCGGCCGAGAGGCCGTCACGGATGCCGGCCTGGATTGGGAAAAGGAGGACCGCGAGCGAGTCGGGGTCATCCTGGGCACCGGCATCGGCGGCGTCGACCTGCTTTCCGAGCCGCTGGGCAGGCTTGCCTCCACCGGCGTGGTGCGCACCACCCCGCACACCGGCCTGGAGTCCCTGTGCAACATGCCGGCCTTCCATGTTGGGCTGGACCAACGTTGCCTCGGTCCCCTGTCTACGGTGGTGACCGCCTGCGCTTCTGGAACGCAGGCGATCGGCGACGCCATGGAGATGATCCGGCGCGGCACCACCGACGTGATGTTCGCCGGCGGCGTCGACGCGCAGGTAACGCCGCTGATGTTCGGTGGTTTTGCCGCCCTGCGTGCGCTCTCAGCCCACAACGATGAGCCGGCGCGTGCCAGCCGGCCCTTCGACGCGACGCGCGACGGTATCGTGATCGGCGAAGGGGCGGGCATCGTCGTGATCGAGGCGTTGGAGCATGCCCTGGCGCGCGGCGCCCACATCTACGCCGAGCTGCTCGGCCAGGCGGCCTCGGCCGACGCGTACCATATCGCGCAACCGCAGGCGGATGGCGCCGGGCCGGCGCGCGCGATGCGCTGGGCGCTCAAGGATGCAGGGGTTGACCCCGATCGGTTGGTCTATATCAACGCCCACGCCACCTCCACCCCGCTCAATGACGCGGCAGAGACGGCGGCCATCAAGCGAGTTTTCGGCGACCACGCCTACCGGCTGGCGATCAGCAGCAGCAAGAGCATGATCGGCCACTGCTTCGGGGGCGCCGGTGGCATCGAAGGCATCGCCACGATCTTCTCCGTGTACAGCGATACCGTTCATCCGACCATCAACTACCAGACACCCGATCCGGCCTGCGACCTGGACTACGTGCCCAACGTCGCCCGCCACCTGCAGGTGAACCTGGCCATGTCCAACTCCTTCGGCTTCGGCGGCCAGAACGCCTGCCTGGTCGTCGGCAAATACCCCAACGAAAGGTAAGTTCTTCGATGCAAGTCTCGCGTAACGACAAGTTAATCACCAGGCGTAACAAGTATGCAGGCTATGCGACCCTGGCGGGCCTGATCTGCGCGATCGGGGCGCTGGCCGGATTCTTCTTTCTCCAGCAGAACATCCTGATCTGGACGGTGGGCATCATTCTGAGCCTGCTTTTCTCCGCCTATGGCAATTACGCCATGCGCCGCTGGGGAAGACCGCCCCGCCCGGACCAAATCATCGAGAAAGAGCTCAAGGGGCTCGACGATAAGTATCACCTGTACGCCTGGAACTTGCCCGTGCCCTACGTGTTGCTCAGCCCGCAGGGCGTCTACGCCTTCGCCACGCGCGACCAGGGCGGCAAGGTCACGGTGAACGGTTCGCGCTGGAGCAGCAAGTTCAACGTGGCCCGCATCTTCTTCGCCTTCGCCCAGGAGGGGTTGGGCAATCCGGGTGCTGAGGCGGCCGACCAGGCCGGCCGGTTAGAGAAGTGGATCAAAACCAAGTCGCCTGAAATGCAGGCTCCTGTGCAGCCGGTGGTGCTCTTCCTGGCCGACAACGTGCAGTTAACGATCAGCGAGCCGGCCGTGCCCGTCATGCAGGTCGAGGGGCTCAAGAAGTGGCTGCGCGGCACCGGCAAGAGCACGACGCTGAAGAACGCGGATTACAGGGCGCTAGAACAGCTCTTCGAAAGCGCGGCGAACTGAGATAATCAGCCTATCAGAACCCCAGCTCGCGCTCCTTCAGGCTCACCCAGCGCTGCTGCCCGATCACCAGGTGGTCGAGCACCTCGATGTCCAACAGCTTGCCCGCCTCCACAATCTGGCGCGTGA
>JADGQF010000456.1 GCA_017882045.1 Anaerolineales bacterium | reverse complement strand
TCTCGTAGCCGGGGACCGTCGCCCCGCGTCCGTCGAGAACCAACCGGGCGCCCTCCTCGACGCCCTTCTCAATCCACCTGATCACGGAGGCGCGGTGCTCGGCGTTGACGAGCGGGCCAAGCTGGCTGGCCTTGTCGTAAGCTGGGCCAATCTTGAGGTCAGCCATCATGTTCTTCAGCAGCGCGACCAGTTGGTCCGCGATGGCCTCTTCGGCTACCACGACCGGCAGCGCCATGCAGCGTTCGCCCGCGCAGCCACAGGCCGAGTTGATGATGCCGCGGGCGGTGCGCTCGAGGGCAGCGTCCTTCAACACGAGAGCGTGGTTCTTGGCCTCGGTCAGCGCTTGCACGCGCTTGCCGTTACCGGCAGCCGTGGCGTAGATGTGGCGGCCTACCGGGGTGGAGCCCACGAAGGAGATGCCCTTGATTGCGGGATGCTTCAAGAGGATCTCGGCCTCGTTGCGCGAGCAAGTGACCAGGTTGATCACGCCGTCGGGCAGGCCAGCTTCCTTCCACAGGTCGCAGATGGCCATCGATGTCTGCGGCGTGAAGCTGGCGGCTTTGATGACCAGGGCGTTGCCAGTGGCGATGCAGAGCGGCGCCATCCAGCCCATGGGGATCATGGCCGGGAAGTTCCAGGGTGCGATGCCGGCGAAGACGCCGAGCGGCTCCATGTACTGCGCCGTGTCGTAGCCGGTGGTGCAGTTCATGAGGGCCGGTCCCTTCATGAGGTGCGCGATACCACAGGCAAACTCGACGACCTCCGTGACCTTGAGCACGTCGCCCATGGCTTCGTCCCAAACCTTGCCGTTCTCCTGCGCACACATATACGTCAACTCGTCCAGGTGCTGGTCCAGCAGGGCCTTCAT
Source organism: Anaerolineales bacterium (assembly GCA_017882045.1). Taxonomy (GTDB): domain Bacteria; phylum Chloroflexota; class Anaerolineae; order CG2-30-64-16; family CG2-30-64-16; genus JADGQF01. The sequence continues at coordinate 1,704 of JADGQF010000456.1, read as the reverse complement.
GCGGAACAGGACCTGCACGCGTTTGTTGGGTGGGGTATTAGCCCATGCTGGGAAGGCCTCTTGCGCGCAGTCGATAGCCTCCCGAACCTCATCTGGCGTGCACTGCGGCGCCTGGGCGATGACCTCGCCCGTGGAAGGATCGTAGCAGTCCATCCACTTGGTGGTCTGGGACTGATGCCATTGGCCGCCTGCGTAATAACGTAGCTTTTTCACAGCGATTCTTATCTCCTTGTCTTTTACTTACGCCATCAGAATGGCGGGACGCTGCCGGGACTGTCCTTCGACCTCACAGTCCACTGTAGGCCAGCCGGCGATCGATGTCAGGATCTCGTTGCCGTCCGTGCCCACAAGAAGGGTATCTTCAGATTTGACGCCCGCGATAGAAGGGTTCCAGGCATAAACCTGTCCTGTCTCTACTCTGGCAGTCGAGTTGGCGTTGGCAAGGATCTCGCGCGGCACATAGCCCGCTAGACCGCCCTGGTGGTGCCGCTGCCACTCCCCGGCATACCCACAGCTGGCATACGCATCCTTGGCTGTTTGGAAAATGTCGCCGACCAGCTTGCCTGGGCGCGTTGCCGCAATCATGGCAGCATCTACCTGCGCGCAGGCCCGTTGCTTGAGTTGGAGTTCTTCGGGCAGTGTGCCAAAGTAGATGAGCCGCGTCAGCGATGCTACCACCCCCCGTCGCCGGCCACCGAGAACTAACATGGCCTGCCGCTCGAGCCGTTTTCTGGTTGGGAAAGGATGGCGGTAGCGGAAGATGCGTTCGTCAGTGCCGATCAGGTTGACGATGGGCAGGGTGCCACGCGCGAGGGTCTCTGCGGCCAGCGCCGCGGCGATTTCCCATTCACTCATGCCTGGCTGCACCCTGGCGATGGCCGCGCTCATCGCTGCCGCACACGCCTTACCGCACGTGCGAAAGCGCGCGATGTCTTCCGGCAACAGGTTGCGGCGCAGTTGGTTGAGCGCGTCACCCACATCGACCGCCGCGGCACGCGGTGTGTCCGCGCCGATGCACTTGCCGTCAACCAGTGCTGCATAGGCGGGATTGGGACCATCCCATGGGCCGACCCTTAGCCGAAAGCCTACCTCCGCCAACCCCTCTTCGGCCTCGAGACGTGGAGCCTCGATATTGTTGGTCAGAAGATACTGGCAGTCGGCAGTCACCAGGATCGTCGACGACCCGGCGTCGACCGCGACGCTGTTGTAGTTGACAGCGCCTCCCGTCAACCAGGCGAAATTGCAGACCCGACTGACGAGCACGCCGTCGAGTTGCCGGCGCATCAGCAAGTCTCGCACCCATTGCAGTTTGATGTCGACTTCGCTTATCAATTCACCATCCTCATGCTTCCCCGATACGCTGACCTGGACTCCGAGTGCGGCTACGATTGGACACTGATCTCAAGCACAGCTTCCGCGAGCCCCTGAGCACCGGCGGATAGCCGGATCACCCCGGACTCGCGTGTCGATCGCACGATCAGCAGGCAGCGGCTGTCACGCAGCTCGCGTTCGCACGCCTGGTAGGGCTCGGGACTGTCGAGGTCGCCGTTGTCAACTCCGGCGATGCGGCCTGGTCCGCTGATCCTGAAGCTCACCAGGTCGCGCAAGTGCGGCGCCCAACAGCCGTGCTCGTCTACGGCCTGCACCTCGACGTGAGCCAGATCCTGGCCGCTGGCTCTCAGCCAGGAGCGGTCGGGGCGAAGG
>JADGQF010000455.1 GCA_017882045.1 Anaerolineales bacterium | reverse complement strand
GCTTGACAGGGACGCTCTGCGCGGCCAGCTCCTCGTGCGCAGTCAGCGCCACCATGGGCTGCGAGAAGGTCAGGCTCAGGTTGGGCGCCAGCGGGACGTTGCCCTCGGGCGAGAAGCGCAGCACTTCCAATGGGCCGGGCACCGTCGCCGTCACCGCCTGCGCAGTGCCGGTCGGTGGGAAAGTCGCCTGGATGGTCTGGCCGGGACGCGGCGGGGGCAGCGAGCTCTTGGGGAAATTGAAGGCTTGTTGGTCGCCGGCGCCGGCCGGCAGCGCGGGCAGGCGGTCCAACACCAGTCTCGTCTCGGCCTCGGACAGCGGCGTCCCGCCGGCGACCGGCACGGCCGGCCCGGCGCTCGCCGCCTCGGAGCCCTCGCTCAGGCGCAGGTGTAGGCCGGTGCTATCGCCCTGGCCGCCAGTTGCGATTGTCATGCCCTTCTCCGTAAATGCCGCAGATGCCGGGCCGCCCACCGCGGGCGTGGAAGTCGGCGACGACGGCTGAGTGCCGGGCTGGGGCGGGCTGGCCGGCTGCGTTTGGCAGCTCGACAACAGCAGAGACAGTACTAAGATCGAAAGCAGGGTCCGATAGCGCCACATCGCGTCTCTCCTTCTCGGCGGGGCCGAACGGCGGATGCCGTGGGCCAGAGGGCAGTCAAATCAAGGGGCGAACGAATATCGCCCTTAGCAATCAAGACGAAGGGCGGACAGGCTTGGTTCCCGGTTAACGAGTAGGATATCACAGTTGAGCGCGCGGGACAAGGGCAGCGCGCTCTGCCCAGCCTCGATTTCGTGCCCGGTCTGTGCTATACTGGCGCAAGGATAGGAGGTGACCTGTGACCGCTCAATTGGCGCCGCGCATCGTCGTGGACCCGGCAATCCGTTTCGGCAAGCCGATCATCGAGGGCACGCGCGTGCCGGTCGACCTGCTCCTTGCCCGGCTGTCTGGCGGCATGACCGTGGCCGAGGTGGCCGGCGAGTACGAGGTGACTATCGAGGATATCCAGGCAGCCCTGGCCTATGCAGCGCAAGTCATCGCCAACGAAGAGATCAGGTTGGTGGCATGAGCTGGCGCTTCCTGGTCGACGAAGACATGCCGCGCTCCACGGCAAGAACGCTGCGTGAAGCCGGCTACGTGGCCGACGACGCGCGCGATGTCGGCCTGCGCGGCCGTACCGATCAGGAAGTGTTCGCTTATGCCCAGGCCAACGGAGCGATCCTGGTCAGCGCCGACAAAGGTTTTGCCAATCTCTTCGTCTTTCCGCCGGCCACCCATGCCGGTATCGTTGTCGTGCGCGTCCCAGATACTCTGCCTACGGCAACCGTAAATCAGGAGTTGCTGCGCGCTCTGAGTAATTTAGCGGGCACGGATCTGGCGCATACCCTTGTCGTCATCGAGACTGGTCGAGCACGCATCCGCCGCTGATGTGTCCACAATCAACCACTATCAGAGGAAGCGGTCCAGCGCGTAACCGCGCCAGCCGAACTCCTCTGACCACGGGCCAGACATGAAGCTGATGAAGGCGGCCAGCGGCCACATCAGCGGGTTTGCCATGAGACTCACGAACTGTTTCATCCCCGGCATCGAACCACCCGATGGGCTGTGGTGTCCGATGACAATTGGGGCATAGAACCCTCATGTCCAAAGGAACGTCAGCGCCAGAAAGATCAATAGTTGTTTCGATGCCTTGCTCATACGCTCTGCCTCCATAATCACGGTGTGGCGCCTTAACAACGTTCGCCGGCACGCCAAGAGGATGCCAAAGGCTTCAGGGACGTTCCTGGAGCCCTTGAAGTTGGATCATCCAGTCGAACGCCTCGAAAAATAGCCGCAGAGCGCCGGCCTTGGCCAGAGTTGCCAGGGGAATCGTCGGCCACTTATCCAGGCTAGAGACAGGGATGCTGACACCGGGTATGCGGTTCAATTTCTGGCGAAGTTCCTCGCGAGCGTCGGCGTCAAGCAACGGCGGCTTGCTCGTCGGTCCCGGCGTGCGCTGGTAGCTGCCGAACCCGATTTCCACGTAGGCTTGTTTGACGATACGGATGCCAAACGGGTTGTAGTCAGTGCCATTATGTGCAAGCACTGCATAGAAGGAGCCGGTGTGCCCGCCTTTGCCCCAACGCACTCCAAGGCCCTTCTGGGTAATCCAATTCAAAATCTGACGCGCCACGTCCGTCTGCGCCTTTCCCTGTTTCTGAGCCATTTCCCTAAAGAAGGATTCTTCATCCCACTGGCGCGCTTCTCTCGGCTGACCACCGGACTTTCTCTGTTCGGCTTCCCCGGTAAGGCCATAGACGCGGGGCACAAGCGTTTTGACGCCTTTGCCCGTGTACTGCTTGACCTCGACGGCAAGGACCTCGGCTGGCGACATCTGTTCGTTGAGAAACTCCACGATGCGCCTCAATTCGGGCGGAATCTCGTCGGCCACGAACACCATCCTGATGCGCCCTGCCAGCAAGTTGGTTCCCACCTGTCGCCAGAACTGCTCGATGGCATCTGAGTCGTCGGGTGAGGCTAGAATATGCTGAGCGATCCGGTATGTGTCAATAGCTTGATTCTGTTGGCGAAATCCAGCCCGGGTCGAT
>JADGQF010000454.1 GCA_017882045.1 Anaerolineales bacterium | reverse complement strand
GCTCAGGCCATCCATCCGGTGGCATCGCTGCAGCCGCCCTACAGCCTGGTCGCGCGCGCTGCCGAGGATGAGTTGCTGCCGTATTGCGCGGCCAATGGCATCGGCATCGTGTGCTATAGCCCGATGGCCTCCGGCCTGCTCACCGGCAAGTTTACTCCCGAACGCGTCGCGGCCCTGCCACCCGATGACATGCGGCACAAGAACGGCCACTTCCGTGAGCCGGAGCTGACGCCGAACTTGCAGTTGATCGAAGAACTGCGCCCCATTGCCGCCCGCCATGGTCATAGCGTAGGCGAGCTGGCAGTGGCCTGGGTCTTGCGCCGGCCCGAGGTAACAGCCGCTATCGTGGGCGCCCGCCACCCGCGTCAGGTCGCCGAGATCGCGCCGGCCGCGGACTGGCGTTTGAGCGTGGACGACATCGCCGCGATCGACGCCGCGTTGGCTGCCCGTGCGCGGGCATTGGCCCGCGCCTGAACCGACAGTTCATCGATCTCGCGCCGGCACTTTAGTGATCCGCGCCCGGCACGGTCTGTATCCCATACTTGCGTTCCTTCAAGCCGGCATCGTAGGGAGCACGGCGATTGGGACATGCCTCGCGCGGGCAGAGCTGGCAGCTTGCGAACGATTCCTCGGTCGGGAAGGCGATGCCGGAGACCGTTTTGGTCGGCACCATCAGCAGGCTGGGCGTTAGGGTAACGCCGATGGTAGCCTCGGTGTCGCCGAGCAGAGCGAACAGCACGCGTTGTTGGGCTAGAGGCCAGTCGGCCAGCGAGCCAGGGTTCATGGTCGACAGCGTGGCCACGCCGTAGGTTTCGGCCAGGTGCTTCAGCAACGCCTGGGCCGCGGCCCCAACGGCCATGCGGTTGATCGCTTCGCCCCAGAAGCGGCGCAGCAGGTCGTCGTCCCCCTCGTTCGCCCACGCTTCCAACTCTACGCCCGAGGTGGCCACGTAAGCGAACACGCGGTGTGTGTCCTGCAGGTTAACTCGCAGCACCCGGCTGGTAAACTTCAACCCATCGACAACCACATAGTCATCGCCCGACGAGTCGAGGAAGCCGATCTTGTACGTGGCCCTCGGCCGGGCGACGACCTCCGCTTCGGCGGCCAGATGTTCGAGCTCGCGCGCGTTGGCGCTGCCCGGCCGCGCGTGGAGGGTCTGGAACAATTGCGGAAGGTCGACTCTGAATGGGATGGTGTCCAGGGTGGGCATGCTGACCTCGTTTGACCTCGTTTGACGTCGTGTGACGAAAAGCGAGCTGCGTGATGTTACGGGATGCTTGGAACTCTGCACCAGGAAGAGGTTACACCCGCTGAGCTTGCGTGGACATGACAACGGTCATGATGCGGGCAACACCTGTGGCTTTTATGGTATCATCAGGGTATCCTTGCCGGCCTGGCGGAAGAAGGCGCGGTAGGCGGCAGTTTCGGCGAGCAACGCTTCGAGTTGAGCGGCGCTGGCGGCTGCAGCAGCGGTTGAGACCGGCGAGGCTTGCTGCCCAGCCTCGCTGTCGACAGGAGGGGGCGTCGCGCTCAATTGCAGCTCGTCACCGGCTTCCCCGACTGACGCCAGGTACGCGCGCGCTTGCAGCCAGGCCAGGCCACGGCGGACGGTCGTGGCGCGCTGGGCGGTGGCGGCAGCAAGGGCCGGCAGGGTGGCGCGGCCGCCGGCTGAGTTGAGGGCATATTTGACCAGGCCGGCCAGGCGCGGCAGGAAGGACTCCGCGGTATCAAGGCCGGGGTCCAGCGCGAACAGGTAAACGGTGGCCGGACTGACTAGCTCGAGCGCGGCCAGCAACTCGGCCCGGCCGGCGGGGGCAGTCCAGATCGCCAGGGCGCGCGCGGGCGCCAGCTCCAGGCGCGTCCGGCCGCGCAAGGCGGCTCGTTCGGGTCCCTCGCACCACACAAGCACTTCCTCTTGCGTGCGCAGCGTTTCCAGGGTCGCGTGCGGGTCCGGCTCACGCCGGTAATCCACGACTGTGAAGCGAGCGGGCGCACTTGTCGCCACCTCCGTCGGTCCGCCCTCTAGGGGCCGGGCAGCCAGCCATTCGACCTGCACCTCAGGGACACCCCGGTAGTCGCTGGCCCGCGCGCTGTACGCAAGATCGAAGCGTCCATCCGGCAGCATTTCGCCGGCCCCGCCCCACCAGATGGCACGATGCACCGCGCCGTCGCCATCCTCTAACTCCAGCAATATGTGCTCTTCGCTGCGCCCCACCGGCCGGGCGCCCTTGACGCTCAGGCCGGAACTGACCAGGGCCAGGGCGGGATTGCCCGGGCCGAAAGGCGCGAGCCGCTCCAGGTCGCGCACCAGGTCGAGGTTAAGCGCGGCGAGCGGCAGGTAGCCGTTGATCTGCAGACCAGGTCGGGACGGCGCCGCGTCGAGCATGGCGGACACCGTGCGGGAGAGGCCACGCCGAAACTCGGGGATACGGGCCGGATCGATCGAGAGGCCCGCGGCCATGGGATGCCCGCCGAAGCCGTTCAGCAGCGAGGCTTGAGTGGCCAGCGCGGCGGTGATATCACAGCCGGCGATCGAGCGGGCCGAGCCTCGTGCGGGCTGGCCGGGCGGGGAGGCGATCAGCACGCTGGGA
>JADGQF010000029.1 GCA_017882045.1 Anaerolineales bacterium | reverse complement strand
AGCTGCGCGGGGACGGCGCGCCGGAAGGGCTGTGGGAGGATTCTATGACGTCAAGACCTGTCCGAAACAAGATTAACGCCATCTTTCCGTGCCTGGTGCTAGCCGCGCTCCTGGTCGCCGCCTGCCAGCCGGTGACCAGGGGCGACGCAGGCGCCGCCAATATCCCGGCCGCGGAAGCGGCCGCAGCGCCAACCCTGACTGTACAACCCACCTTGACTGCGGCGCCGACCAGTCCGACGCTGATGCCGGAGGCGAGCCCGGTGGCTGTGGCTCTGCAGCAGGCGCCGGCGCTGTCCGCCACCGAGACCGCGACTTCGGCGCCCGCCGCTGCAACCACCGCAGGGTCAGGCGTGCGCTTCAAGGCGGGCGATGTGATCAACGTGCGGGGCGGACCGGGCACGTCCTACGCGATCCTGGGAAAACTGGCCGTGGGTGACGGCTACGCGGTCAGCGCGACCAATTCGGCGCGCGATTGGCTGCAGTTTACCTACCAGGGGCAGGACGGCTGGGTATCGGCCGGAACCGTGCAGATCCAGGGCGATATCAATAGCCTGGCCGTTCTTAAAGGCATCCCCGCGCCTCCGCCCGATCGCGTGGTGGCCCCCACGATCAAACTGGACAGCAAAGTCATACCGATCGGCTGGCACACCGAGCAAACCGCCGGCGGCCCCGTGGAAGTGTGGGATGTGGCCTCCTACGCCGCCGGCTGGCAGATCAACTCGGCCAAGCCCGGGCAGGTGGGGAACATGGTGCTATCCGGGCACCATAACATCCTGGGGGAGGTCTTCCGCTACGTGGTAAACCTTAAGGTTGGGGACCCAATCATCATCTATGCGGGGGGCACGGCCTACAACTACCGGGTGACAGACAACTTTATCCTGCCCGACAAGTACGTTTCGGCGCAGCAAAGGATCAAGAACGGCAAGTGGATCGGCGAGTTCCCCGACGAACGCCTGACGCTGGTCACCTGCTGGCCGTACACGAATAATACGCACCGCGTGATTGTGATCGCCAAGCCGGTGAAGTGAGGCCGGGGAAGACAGATTCAGGCTTGCACTGCCTTCGCCAGCGCGCCCCACTCGTCGATGGTCAGCGTTTCGGCCCGGCGCTGCGGGTCGACGCCGGCTGCGCGCAGCCAGGCTTCAGCCTGAGGCGGGGGCACGCCGAGACCGGCGGCTAAGGAGTTGCGCAGTTGCTTGCGACGTTGGCCAAAGCCGGCGCGGGCCACCCGAAAGAACTGCTCCCCGGTCACCCCGCTGACTGCCGGCTCCGCGCGCCGGCGCATTCTGACCACGGCCGAATCGACCTTGGGCGCCGGGTAGAAAGCGCCGGCAGGGATGCGATCGACGATCTGTGCGTTGCAGTAGAACTGCACACCCAGGGCCAACAAGCTCATGTCCGGCGGGCGGGCGATCATCCGCTCCGCCACCTCACGCTGCACGGTGACGACGGTGAGGACGGGCGGCTGCCCGGCTTCAAGGACGTGCGGGATGACGGCGCCGGTGATGTAGTAAGGAAGGTTGGCCACCACTTTGTAGCTGGGCGGGGCGGCCGGCTGGCCGGCGATGGCCGGATCGGACATCAGGCCGGTGACGTCCAGCTTGAGGATGTCGCCGTGGACGATGGACAGGTTAGGATAGGCGGCGAAGCGCGCGCACAGAAAGGGGATCAGGCGGTCGTCCAACTCGACGGCGACGACGCGTCCGGCCTGCTGGAGCAATAGCTCGGTCAGCACGCCGGGGCCGGGACCGATCTCCAGGACGGCATCCTCGGGCCCAAGTTGGGCGGCGGCGACGATACGTCCCCGGTGCACGGGGTCGACAAGAAAGTTCTGGCCCAGGCCCTTGCGGGGATGAATGCCAAGCGCGCTTAGCTGAGCGAGGAGCGATTCTTTGCCGGCCATCAAGACAAGCGCTACTCTTCCTCCAGCTTGAGGATCGTCATGAAGGCTTCCTGAGGAATCTCGACCGAGCCGATCATCTTCATGCGCTTCTTGCCGGCCTTTTGCTTTTCGAGAAGTTTGCGTTTTCTGCTGATATCCCCACCGTAACACTTTGCCAACACGTCTTTGCGCACCGCCTTGACATTCGCCCGGCTGACCACCTTGCTCCCCACGGCCGCCTGGATGGGCACGTCAAACTGTTGGCGGGGGATGGCGTCTTTGAGCTTGCTGACCAACCGCTGGCCTTTGGTGTAAATCTGGTCGCGATGGACGATCATGCTCAGCGCGTCCACGGCGTCCTTGTTCACCAGGACGTCCAGGCGCACCATGTCCGCCGGGCGATAGGCTTCCAAGTGATAATCCAGGCTGGCATAGCCGCGCGTGCGCGCCTTAAGGTCATTGTAGAACTCGGTCAGGATCTCGACCAGGGGAATGCTGTAGCTCAGCATGACGCGCCGGATGTCAAGGTACTCCTGGTTTTTGAATTCGCCACGCTTGCGGGTGACCAGGTCCATGACAACGCCGATGAACTCGGTGGGCGTATAGACGTCGATCTGCACCCACGGCTCACGGATCTCCTTGATCTTCGTTTCTTCCGGCAACTCCACCGGGTTATCGATCAGGATATCGCTGCCGTCGGTCAGGGTCACCTCGTATTCGACGCTGGGAGCGGTGAAGATCACGTCCAGGTCATACTCGCGCTCCAGGCGTTCCTGGATGATCTCCATGTGGAACAGCCCCAAAAAGCCGCAGCGGAAGCCATAGCCCAGGGCCTGGCTAGATTCCAGCTCGAAGGTCAGCGACGCATCGTTGAGTTGCAGCTTGGCCAGCGCCTCGCGCAAGTTGGTGTAGTCCGCCGCGTCGCTCGGGAAGGCGCTGGCGAAGACCATCGGTTTCATGGGCCGGTAGCCCGGCAGGGGAGCATCCGCCGGGTCGTCGTTGCGCGTAAACGTGTCGCCAACGCGGCAATCGCCGACCGTCTTGAGCCCGGTGGCCACGTAGCCCACTTCTCCGGACTCAAGCCGCCCGGTCGGGCGCATGGCGGGCCCGAAGACGCCTATCTCCAGTTGGTCCACCGGCAGCCCGGTCGACATCAGGCGCAGCACCTGGCCCGTCTCCATGCTGCCGTCGACCATGCGCACGTAGGCGATCACGCCCTTATAGACGTCGTAATGGCTGTCGAAGATCAACGCACGCAGCGGTTGGTTGCGTTGGCCGCGCGGCGGGGGCACCTGGTGGACGACCGCCTCCAGCACCGCCGGCACGTTGGTACCCGCCTTGGCGGAAACCCGCAGCACAGACTCGGCCGGCACACCCAGGATCTCCTCGATCTCCTGCGCCACGGAGTCAGGCTGAGCCGTGATGAGGTCGATCTTATTGATGACCGGGATGATCTCCAGATCGTTATCCATGGCCAGGTAAAGGTTGGCAAGCGTCTGGGCTTCCACCCCCTGCGAGGCATCTACGACCAGAACAGCCCCCTCGCAGGCCTGCAAAGCGCGGCTGACCTCGTACGCGAAATCCACGTGTCCAGGTGTGTCGATCAGGTTGAGCTCATACGTTTGGCCGTCGGCGGCAGCATACGTCATGCGCACCGCCGAGGCTTTGATAGTCACGCCCTTTTCCCGCTCCAGGTCCATGGTGTCCAACACCTGTTCCCTCATGTCGCGATCGGCGATGGTGCCGGTGGCCTGCAAGAGGCGATCGGCCAGGGTCGACTTACCGTGATCAATATGGGCGATAATGCAGAAATTGCGGATTTTTTGCTGGTCCATCACATCCACCCGCGGAAGAGAATCTGTCCGGGCGTGATTATACCCCACGCGGAACGATTAAGGAAACGCAGAAGGCGGCCGGCCGCGTGATATTGCGGTCTGCCGCCCTCAGAGGGGTACGACTGGTTCGGTTATCAGGTAATCAGCAGCCCGGCGCCCGACGTTCAGCGCACGTGCTGCAGATAGTCGCGGTCCATCACCGTGATGCGCCCACGGCCCAGCTTAATGGCGCCGCCCTCTTGAAGCTCGGCCAGGCAGCGGGCCACCACTTCGCGCGTGGTGCCCACCTCGGCGGCCAGGTCGGCCTGGGTTTCGCGCACTACGTTGCCGTCGCCGTCGCCGCCGGTCGCATCGAGCAGGGCCATGGCTACCCGTTGGGCGACCTTATTGAAGGAGAGGTTGCCCAACGACGTGATGAAGTGCGACATGCAGTGCACGACACTGTTCAGCACGCTGCGGCCCAGCGCAGGATCGGCGATAGCCTGTTCTTCCAACTGCTCGCGTGAAAGCATCAGAACGGAGCCCGGCTCAACCACGCGCATGTCACCCAGGTTCTGATCGCCCATCATCAGCAAACAGGGACCGCCGCACTTCGACGGATCCAGCTTGCAGAGCACCTGGCGCCGCCCAGCGCGACCCGTCTTGCTAAGCAGGAACGTTCCCGTCAGCGGGAAAAACGCCGTCCGGGCCGCTTCTCCCTCTTTGAACAGCAGCGCGCCGCCCTCAACCGCCTGCATGTGCCCGAGGGCTTGCAGTTTAACGCGGGTCTCGTCGGGGAAAGATAGCCAAACAGGGTTAATGACTCCTACCTCTGTCGGGTGTGCGACGGACACCATAGTGCCTCCTAAGCTCCTGCTAAGGCCACAACGCCTCGTCGGCGAGCCACTTCGTCAAACGGCACGCGGGATGGGGGGAAAACGTGCAGCAGATTGCGCGACACGGACGCCGACCTAATGAATACATACAGGCACGTCAATAATGCCTGCTCCACTTTGTACACTATATCACAATTGCCCGGCCGCGTCAATACATTTTGTCACACAGTTATTGCCAGATCCGCGAGCGAAAGTAGTCGATTGTGCGCGCCAGTCCTTCCTCCATCGTAACCTTCGGCTCCCAGCCCAGGGTGGCGCGCGCGCGGGTGATATCGGGCTGGCGGACACGCGGATCGTCCACCGGCAGCGGCTTGTGAACGATACCGGCCTCGTTGCCGACCAGGCGATTGATGACTTTAGCGAATTCGAGCATGGTGATCTCGTCAGGGCTGCCGACGTTGACCGGCCCCAAGACATCGGACTGGAGCAAGCGGACCATGCCCTCGACCAGGTCGGAGACAAAGCAGAAAGAGCGCGTCTGGCTGCCATCGCCGTAGACGGTGACCGGCTCGCCCCGCAGCGCCTGGCCGACGAAGTTGGGCACCACCCGGCCATCATCAAGGCGCATGCGCGGGCCGTACGTGTTAAAGATGCGGATGATGCGCACATCCAGGCCGTGTATCCGGTGGTAGGCCATCGTAATAGCCTCGGAGAAGCGCTTGGCCTCGTCATAGACGCCTCGCACACCCAACGGGTTGACATTGCCCCAATAGGTCTCAGGCTGCGGGTGCACCAGCGGATCACCGTACACTTCAGAGGTAGAAGCGATCAGAAAACGGGCCTTCTTGGACAGCGCCAGGCCGAGCGCGTTGTGCGTGCCCAACGAACCCACCTTGAGGATCTGGATCGGCACACGGTCGAAATCGACGGGACTGGCCGGCGACGCCAGGTGCATCACCGCATCCAGCGGTCCCGGCACGTAGATATAGTTGGTCACATCGTGGTAGATGAACATGAACCGGCGGTTGCCGGCCAGGTGAGCGATGTTGTTCTCGGAGCCGGTGATCAGATTGTCCATCGCCAGCACTTCGTGCCCATCGGCCAGTAACCGATCGCAGAGATGAGAGCCGATGAAGCCGGCGCCGCCGGTGATTAAGATTCGCATGAGAACCTCCGCAGCAGGGCAAGCGACATGAGAAACAAGGCCATCAGGTCGATCAAGAAGAGCGAGTTGTCGATCAGCCCGTGGACGACCGCGACGACAAGCCCGGCTAACAGGCCCAGCGCCAGCGGCCAGGTGTCGGAGCCCGCGCTACGGTAGAGGCGCCAGGCAAGACGCGCGCCGGCCCCCACAGCCCAGGCCCCGGCAATCACGCCGAGCAAGCCCAGGCGCGTCCACAGGTCGAGCAAGATGTTGTGCGGGTGGCTCAGGTTGAGCTCTTGCCAGGCCGCCGGCAGAACGTAGTGCGAGCGATAGGCGTACAGGAAATTATCCGGCCCGACGCCGAGCCAGGGATGGTCCAAAGCCATGCGCCAGGCCGACTGCCACAGGTTCAGCCGGATGAAGCTCGTGCCGGACTGAAAGTTGAGCAAGTCGGCAAAACGTGGGGTGCGGAACAGAAAGGCCAGCAGGAGCAGCCCGGAGAATCCGCCGGCGCCCAACACCCAGACCGGCCAGCGATTGCGCAGCCGGAACGCGCCGGCCACCAGCACCAGGCCGATGCCGGCCGGCAGGCCCAGCAACAGCGCGCCCTTGCTGAAAGTCGCAATGCAGGCCGCGGCCATGATCAAGGCGCCCAGGCCATACAGCCAGCGGCGCAGGAGTCCGGGGCCGAAAAGCGCTACTGCCAACGCAAGGGGTATGACACGATCGAGCACCAGGGCCAGGTTGTTGGGCGAGCCGTAGAGCGCGCGCACGCGCCAGACCCCTTCCACCGCTATCCGTCCCTGCCCGCTGGCGAGCTGCCAGAGCCCCAGCAGGCTGACGAAGACCATACCGAGCAGTAGACCGTCGACAAGGGGCCAGGGGGAGAAGCGACCGGCGCGCGTGCGGGCGGGGACACGGCTGATCAGCCAGTAATAGACGGCGCCCAACAAGAAAACCGCTCGCCACTCGTGCAAGGCCACAGCCCGCCGCTCCGCGGCCAGGGAGGACACCAGGCCGGCGAGCAGGAGCGCCAGCACCGGCCAGTCAAGGCCACGCAGCCGACGTGCCCGGCGATCAGTGAAGGGTGACACGAGATAGCCCAACATCCCCAGCCACAAAAACAACTCATAATGCGTGAAACTCCAGTGCAGGAGCGGCTTGGGGTGCGGCCAGAGAGGGATGGCGAAAGCGATCAGGGGCAACGACAGGTCGGGACGGACGGCGAAGAGCAGGGCCAGCCCGGCGAGCGCCGCCAGATCGACGGCGAGCCAGCGCGAGAAGGCAAGCACCAGCGCGAACACGATGGCCAGGCCCCACTGGAGCGCGGCCGGCCAACCGGCAGCCCAGGTAAAGGCTGTCTGAAGCCGGGCCGCCGTGGTGCGCCACCAGGGCCGGGCAAGCAGAACGCAGGCAAGGCCAGCCAGCAAGCCGCCAAGCGCCAGGGCCTGCCAGATCCAGGCCGGCAGCCCCGCCGGGCGATCGGAGACGATCACGCCCTGCAATGCCCACTGTCCCCAGCCGCCGCTGGCCTGCAGGGTCGCCTGGTGGCGGCCCGCGGCCAGCCCCACTGCGACGGGAACAACCCGCCGCGCGGCCTCCGGATCGTGCAGCACCAGGTAGGCCTGTCCGGTTTCGTCACGCGGCAGCGCATTCGCCGGACGTCCGTCAACAGTGATACGGTAGAGCGCCCAGTAGGGTCCGCCCTGGATGCGCAAGGCCAGACCGGTGCCGTAGAAGTCAAAACTCAAGGCGTCGCCGTCGTGGCTCGGATCGGCGCCGGCCGGAGATACCCGCCAATCCGGTCCATAGCGCAGGGCCGGGTGATCGGCCGCATGGTCGCCCGGCGGCAGGAACGGCGGCGCCTTCGCCAAGCTGACGAGCGCCTGCCAGGCCGGGCGCGGCCCGCCATCGGCTGCGCACAGGGCAAAACCGGCGAACGGATCCGCGGCGGCCGGCGCGGCACAATCGGCGGCCCAGAACAGCGGCCCCAACCAGGGCCAGCCGGTGCGCGCCAGCTCGAGCGCGGCGCCCAGGTAGCGCGCCTGCTCCTCCGGGCCCACCTGTCCCCAGCCGGCCGCGGCCGGCGCGCCACCTTGGGCGGAGCTCCAGCCGAATGAGGTCGCCCACAGCGCAGTGGCGGCGTCGCCGTGACGTTCCATCACCTGGCGCAACAGGGCGGCACGCCCGAAGTTCAGCGCTCCGGCGCCAGGTGCGGCGTCCGGAGGCTGCGAGAAACCGTAGGGCTGGGCGGCCGCGATGTCGAACCAGGCCCGGCCGCCATGCGCGTAGATTTGGTCCAGGAACGAAATGTCGCTCAGGTTCGCGCCGCCAGTTTCGGTCGTGGGCGCTAAGCCGGCCAGCACGATGAGCGCGTCCGCGTCGGCCGCACGTATTCGCGCCGCGCCTTCCCGGAGCAAGCCCAGGTAATCGGCTGGGTCGGCCGGGCGGGCGCCCCAGTGAGGCGCGATGTTCGGCTCTTGCCAGATCTGGTAATAACGCACCTGTCCGCCGTAGCGCAGCGCGACGGCCGCGGCAAAAGCCCCAAAATCGGCACGCTCGTGGGGTGGCGCCAGCGGATTGGCGGCGTCGGCGGCGGAGCGCGCCCAGGTGGGAGAGCCATCGAGCACCACCAGGGGCTGCAAGTGCGGATGTTGCGCCAGGACGCCGAACACGGTATCCCACATCCGCCAGTCGAACTGGCCCTGGCGGAGCTCGATCTGGTCCCACGGCAGGCGGAAACGCACCCAGATGATGCGGTTCTCATCGAGGCGCGCCAGCGATCCTTCAAGCTCGGGACTGCTCAGCTCGGCTGGCCCCAGGTTAACGCCGATTGCGCCGGCCAGGTCGGGACGGATGGCGGGAACGGGCGCGTTGCGCACAACCGCGTCGCCCAGGCGCAAGCGGCCGGCGGTGGGTGTCTTGACGAACGCGAAAACGGCGCCGAGCCAGAACAGCGCCGCCAGGATTGCACCGATCAACAGCCAACGCGCCAGTAGTATTCTGCGCATGTCAGGGGATTCATTCTCCAACAAAGTGCTTCCATCGTACCATAACACCGCACTTTTGACGAAAGTAACGACCTGCATTAGAATAGTCTCACTCGATCGGCCCGGTCATAACCGGGCCATCGTGTGCTTTGAAACATTTAGCGTCAGCCATGACCAATGGCCCCGTTCAGCGCCCACTTTGCTTCTGGATCAGAAGCCTCGCACGGGGCAAGCAGGGCACAGGCAGCCGCTGAGAACTAGCCACGACAGGAGCACTTCGGAATGGACAAGATCACTCTGCACGCTAAGCTACGCCCGACCGCCGGCCGCCATGCGCTGCGCGAATTGCGGGCTGCCGCGGGGGTTCCGGCAGTCGTCTACGGCGCTGATGTCGAAACCCAGAAAGTCGCGATCAACGCCAGAGAACTGCATCGGGCACTGCTGGCCGCCGGAACAGGCCTGATCGAGCTGCACATCGCGGATGGCGCGCCGGTCCAGGTCCTGGCGCGCGAGGTCCAGCGCGACCCGATCAGGCGCAAGGCGCTACACGTAGACTTCATGGCCGTGTCGATGACCGAGAAGCTGCGCGTCGAGGTGCCGATTGTGGTCGAGGGCGTCGCCCCGGCGATGAGCCGTCCGGACCTGGTCATGATCCGCGAGATGGACGCGATCGAGGTCGAGTGTCTCGCCGTCGACATTCCTCGCCACCTGGTGGCCAATATCGCCAACCTGAAGACCGCCGATGATTCGATCTTCGTGCGCGACCTGGTTGTCCCGCCGGGAGTCAAGGTGCTGGTCGACGGGAGCCACGTGGTGATCAGCCTGACGATCAGCCGCGGCGCGGTCGAGGAAACGGTTGAAGGCGCTGAAGCCGCAACCGCCGCCGAGCCCGAAGTCGTGACCAAGGGCAAGAAGGAAGAGGAAGAGGCCGCAGCCAAGAGCTAACGCTCGCGTTCTTCCGCCTCTTATCGGCAAACTGAGACTTGAAAACGCAAACCGTGAGGATTCGAACCTCACGGTTTGCGTTTTTCGTATCAGGCGCCGTTTGGCAGCGCGCTGCTTAAGCCCGCTTGCTAAGCCCGCCTCTTACTTTGGCGCCTCCAACCACTGCAGCGGGTCGACCGCCACCCCGTTAACGTGCATTTCCCAATGCAGGTGCGGCCCGGTGCTCAACCCGGTGCTGCCCACCTCGCCCAGTTTCTGCCCGGTACTCACCGTGTCGCCCACCTTGACGTCGATGGCCCGCATATGCCAGTAGCAGGTGAAGACCCCGTGCCCATGATCCAGAACGACGGCGTTGCCGCGCTCGAACAGGAGGTCGGCCAGCACCACCCTGCCGCCGGCGGGCGCCAACACCGGCGTGCCGGCCGCGACGGAGAGGTCTTCGCCGGTGTGCTCGACGATGGTGGGATCGGCGCCATAGGTGCGGCGCGAGCCGAATGGGGCCGTGTGCTGGGCCGGGACATCCAACGGGCTGCGAAAACGAAGGTGCGGCGTCCAGGGCAAGGAGCTGTTGCCGGCCCAGATGGCCGCGAGCCGGTCCGCCTCGGCCTGGACCCTGGTCGTCTGGCCCAGGATGGGGTCGCTAACCTCGGCCGGGACCTGGCCGAATTCGAACACGCCGGCGACGACCGGGATCGACAGGGTGACCGTCTGCCCGCCGGCGGCAACGATCAGCGCTTGCGGACCGGGGGGC
This sequence comes from Anaerolineales bacterium, assembly GCA_017882045.1. Classification (GTDB taxonomy): domain Bacteria; phylum Chloroflexota; class Anaerolineae; order CG2-30-64-16; family CG2-30-64-16; genus JADGQF01. Next base: position 14,346 of record JADGQF010000029.1, on the reverse strand, counting down.
AGCAGGCCGGGGACCGGCAGCAGGGCATATCCTTGCCGGTCGCCGCCCAGCACGGGGTAGGCCTGGCCGGCAAAACTCACGGTCGGCGACAGGGCAGCCGCGGCGCGCAGCCAGACGACGAGGGTCTGGCCCTGCTTGGGCGGCCAGGGCCAGAACTGCACGCGCGCCAGGGGCCCGCCGGGAGGCAAGGCGGACGGCCGGGCAGCCTGGCCGGGCAAGCGCAGGGTCTGGCCCGCCTGCACCTGATCGGAGTTTGCGATCCCGTTCAGCGCAGCCAGGGTCGCCGCGTCAAGCTTCTGCCGGCCCGCGATCGCGGACAGGGTGTCGCCTGTCTGAACGATGTAGCTCTGCGGCGGCGCCGGCAGGGCGGCGGCAGACGGGGGCCGCGGCGAGATGATCGCCGCATCAGACTGCAAGCCGCCCTCGCCCTGGGGCGCGGCCAGAAGAACCAGGTCGGCCGGGACGGCGTCGACGGGAGGGGAGCCTTGCGCGGCGGCAGGGGCAACCAGGCAGACGGCAGCCAGGACGGCGAGCAAAAGCCCGGCGAGGAGCTTACTACTGCGACGCTTACCCATGGGTGTAACACTCGGGCGCCAGGACTGCAATATAGGGCAAGTTGCGATAGAGCTCGGCGAAATCCAGGCCATAGCCGACCACGAACTTGTTGGGTATGTCGAAGCCGATGTATTCGACTGGCACGTCCACTTCTCGGCGGCTGGGCTTATTGAGCAGGGTGCAGATGCGCAAGCTGCGCGGCTGGCGCGCCGTGAGGAGGCGCTTGAGGTAACTCAACGTGCGCCCAGTGTCGATGATGTCCTCGACAATGAGCACGTTGCGGCCCTCGATGGGCGCGTCGAGGTCCTTCAAGATGCGCACTGCCCCGCTGGATTCCATGCCTGCCCCGTAACTGCTGATGGCCATGAAGTCGATGGCATGCGGGATCTCGATCCGGCGCATCAAGTCGCTGAGAAACAGGACACTGCCTTTGAGCACGGCCAGCAGCAGCAGGTCCTGCCCCTCGTAAGCGCGGCTGATTTCCGCGCCCAACTCGACTATACGGGCCTGCAACTCGTCGGATGGGATCAGGATTTCGGTGATCAAGGCGGGATCGATCACGGACAACCTCCTCTTGGCTATCATAGCGCCCACGGGCCGTTGGGGCCCATGCGCACCGGGCGCTCTGGTGGCGGAGCGGGTGTAGGCGTAGGAACGGGCCGTTGCGGACGCCGAGTCGGGACGGGCACGGGCGCGGCCGCCTGGACAGTGGCGGTGGGAACGACCGTGGCTGCGGCCGCGGCCGCAGCCACGACGGGCGGCGGGGTGGAGTTATGGAATGTGGCGGCCCAGGCCGAGGTCAGTTCAAGGTAACGATTGCCATATTCCTGGCTCGGTTCGATGGTGTCGCCCTCGTACCATTCGTTGAAGCTATTGATGACGATCCAATCCGGGGCGGCGCCGATGGCGCCCTGCCACGAGCGCTCGTAGTAAGCGCCGTCCTCGCGGCCCACCGCGAAGGTCCCACCTCTGCCGGGGGCTTTGCGGTCATCATAGCCCGGCATCACTGTTGCGACGTAGATTTTCGCCGTGCCGAGACGTCCGGCCGCGTCGCGCACCAAGCGCGCGAACTTCTGGGCCGTATAGCCCATGTCCGTGCGATCGGGCCAGGTGACGGAGTAGAGGTGGTGCCCGTCGAACACCGATAGTGGACTGACGTCGATGCCTTCCTCGATCCACAGGCTGGTGTGGTCCGGATCGACTGCCGCGCGGATGGCGGCCCAGGTGTCGGTGCTGAAGCGCGCGCTCTGATGATAGAAAAAGACGACCGGCTTTCCGCCACTACGGAGATAGGCCGGATGCCGGGCGTGCCGGGAGAGCAGGGTGGCGAGGGCCGAGCGCATCGCGGCGGCGTTGCCGAACTGAGGCGAGTTCATGTCGACGTCTACCGCCAGCCGGAAGCCGCGCGCGGCCGCTTCATCCAGCATCGCGCACAGGTTGGTTTCGGTCTGGTTGTTCTCGGCGGCCGGACCATACCAGTTGACCAGCAAGGCGTCGATCCCGGCTGCCTTCGCCTGATCGATGTGCCGGCCCATCGCGCCCCGGTCGCTGGACGTGTAGGGGGCCTGGGGCGCATCGACGAGCTTACCCGGCTGCCAGTCATTGGGACCGAACCAGTTGTAGTAGAAGGCGAGCACCAGGCGCTCGGGGCTCTGGGCGACGACGGGCATGGGTTGAGCCGAGGCCAACAAGACGAGCGTGAAGCCGGTGACCAGGACCAGGCTCAGGAAAGCGGCGGACACCGATTGCCCGGCAGAAAGCGGGTTGGCGCGCCAAAAGCCGCTTCCTGGCGACAGCAGATGGCGGGTGACAAACAGATGGCTGGCAGAAACCAGACCTCGTGAGCGAGATCCGGCCGGGGGATGAAAAAGGCGCATTCAGAGTGTCTCCACAGTCTCGTCGACAAATGAACCGTGCGCCTCGAGCCGCAGCAGGTCGGCGTGCAGGTCCTGGGCCAGGTAATTGCCGATCGCGGCAAATACGTGGCTGAGGTCAGTGAAGCTGAAGCCATGCCGAGCGTCCAGCAACCACTTGGCCTTGAGGCGATCCGAGTTTAGGCGGATCTTGCGTTGAACACGCCGCTTGGGAACGCAAAATAGATCGATGATGGTAAAGAGCACGTACGGACGGTCGGGCCGGGTGCGGTCCCAGAACAGCAGCAGCGCGCGCGGGGCGTGGCCCAACAACTTGCGCAGCGAAACCTCATCCACCACCAGGAGCTCCGTTTCAGGCAGTCCGGCCAGTTCAGCCCAGCGTTCCCGGTAAGGCTGGCGCTTATCTTTAAGCTCCAGGGCGGTGCGCATTTGTTTGCCGCGCACCTTCGAGAGCAGATACAGATCCGGATGCTCGAAAGCGGCGGTGTTATCCTGGTATTTCCAGCCCATCGCCCCGAGCGCAGCCATCACGGCCTGCTCGAAGTCCCGGTCGGATAGATCCTCGCTCCAGTATTCCGGCTTGCGTTCGTAGAGCTCTGACACATTACACCACCCGGCACAGCAATCCCTTGAGATACTCGCCCTGGGGAAAGCTGAGCAGGATCGGATGATCGGGACCCTGACTGAGTTTGGCAATGATCTGCGCGTCCCGACCGGCATCGAGGCTGGCGCCGAACAGGATCTTCTGGAACAGGTCGGGTGTGACCAGTCCCGAACACGAGAAGGTGGCAAGCAAGCCGCCGGGGGCCAGGAGACCCAGGGCGAGCAAGTTGATATCCTTGTAGCCACGCGCGGCGCCGGGCAGGTCCTGCTTGCGGCCGGCGAACTTGGGCGGGTCGAGGACGATCAGGTCGAAGCGGCGTCCCTCGTCACGGTACGAGCGCAGCACCTGGAACACGTCGCCGGCGATGCTCTCGGCCTGCCGGTCCGGATCGAAGCCGTTGAGGCGCAGGGCTTCCTCGCCGCCGGCCAGGGCGTCATAGGAGGTATCGACGTTGGTAACGTGCTCGGCCCCGCCGGCCAGCGCGTAGACGGCGAAGGCGCCGGTGAAGCTGAAAGCGTTCAACACCCGGCGACCAGCCGCCTGGCGGCCCACGATCGCCCGGTTGTCACGCTGGTCCAGGTAAAAGCCCGTCTTCTGGCCACCCGGCAGGTCGACGGGGAAGGGGTGGCCGTTCTCGCGAATTTCCAGGCCGGGCGGCGGCGCTGCGCCGCGGGCCAGCTCGCTGCGCAGCGCCAGGCCCTCCTGGTGGCGCACCGGCACATCTGAGCGGTCCACGATCCCTGCCGGCGCGAAAACCTCGACCAGCAGGTCGAGCAGGAGCTCGCGGCGCACCTCCACACCGGCGGTGAGGAATTGCACTACCAGCCAATCGCCATAGCGGTCCACGATCAGGCCGGGCACACCGTCGCTTTCGGCATAGACCAGGCGGTAGGCCGTAGTGTGCGGATCGGCAGCCAGCGCGGCGCGGGCCGCCCCGGCTGCGACAAGGCGGCGGCGCCAGAAAGCCGCGTCCACCGGCTCGGCGCGCTCCCAGGTCAGCAGGCGGACCTCAATCTGCGAGCGCGGGTTGAAATAGCCACGCGCCAGCCACTCACCCCGCGCATCGGCGACGTCCACCAGGTCACCGAGCACGATCGGGCCTTCAACCCGGTCGATCGCGCCGGAAAAGATCCATGGATGGCGCTGGCGAACGGGCCGGTCTTTGGCAGGAGCGAGAAAAACGGTAGTCATGGACAAAAATCCGCCGTCGCTGAATCGAAAATCGTAGAGTGCTATCCTTCCGGGTAGATTCTGACTTCCCACACGCTCTGCGTGCCGGGGCCGACCGCGGCACGCTCATCTACCCGCAGGCCGCACAGCCAGGCAACACCGCTGCGCCCGGCCAAAAGCGGCCAGGCGGCGCGCGCCGCACGCGGCGCCTTGACGTTGATCATGAACTCGCTGATCTTGACGCTATGGCCCCCTAACCCCAGCGGCCGGAAGCGCTCGCCGGCTTCGTGCGGTCGCAGCACGGGCTCCGGCCCGACCGCCGCGTCATCCAGGTACGCCAGCCAGCGATCACGTCCGCCGTCTCGACCGCCATCCCAGCCGGCAGGTAGTTCCTCGACCGCCAGGCGCCGCACGCCCGCCTGCCAGCTCCCGCCCAGGCCGGTGGTCCCTGGCGTGTGCAGAGCCAGGGGGCCGGCCACCTGCGGCAAGTTCTCGCGCCAGGCGCTGCCCTCGGCGCCGACGCGCAGCGCCGTGTAACCGACCTGCATCACGAGCCCGGCGGACAGCGTGGCCTCCTGGCCGGTCGCGCCGTCGCGGGCCAGCCAGACCGCCCGCTCCACGTGCTCCCAGTTGATGTTGCGCAGGTGACGGCGCAAGACATGGATGGCTCTGCGCAACGTCGCGCGCTGCAGGCCCAGGGGCAAGGCGCGCCAGGCCGGGAGAGCAAAACGCACCTCGTCGGGCGGCAGGGACGGCTCACCCGTCGCCGCCGGACCGGCAGGCGCCGGCAGCAAAATGGACTGCCAGGCGACCTGCAGGGCCTGCTCCACGACTTCGTGATCGCCGGCCAGCACGCCGGCCGTATGACCCAACACCTGGCGGATGGCGGGATTGTACCCTTCGAGCAGTGGCAGCAATTCATGGCGCAGCCGGTTGCGGTAAATGGTCGTGTCGGCGTTGCTGAGGTCCCGGCGCGGCTGAAGGCCGTGGGCAGCGCAGTAAGCCTCGACGCGGGCACGCGGCGTCTCGAGCAAGGGGCGGATGAGAAAGCCCTGGCCCAGCGCCGTCCGGGGCAACATGCCGCGTAGGCCGGCCAGCCCGCTGCCACGCAGAAAGTGCATCAGCACCGTCTCGGCCTGATCATCGGCATTGTGGCCGACGGCGATGGTGCCGGCGCCGGCGGCGCGCGCGACCCCCTGCAGAAAATCGTAGCGCGCCTGGCGGGCCGCCTCTTCAATCGAAGCGCGGGTCTCGGCTGCCAGCGACGGCACGTCGGCCCGGCCGATCGTGTAGGGCAGGCCCCAACCGGCTGCCAGCTCGGCTACCGCCTGGGCATCGGCCTCTGCCTCCGCGCCCCGCAAACCATGGTTCAAGTGGGCGACGTGCAGCGTCAGATGTGATTCGGGAGCCAGGCGGCGCAACAGGTGTAACAGGCAGAGCGAATCTGGTCCGCCCGAAACGCCGACAACAACAGATTCGCCGTCGCTCCACAACGCGTACCGTTCAGCGTACCGACGGACGAGGTCCAGAAGGTCGTCCATTTGGAAGCGGATGATAACATGCATGCCTGGAAAGTTCAAGACGGCTGTGATTTGGGATTAAGGGTACAGAGTGCTATAATCCACCGGTGCAGCAAAAAACGGTTGGCGCCTCTAGCCAGCCCACAGGAGCGATAAGCGCGTGGTCAGTCCACTCAATTGGCTTCTCGGCCTTTTTTCACTCGATATCGGAATCGACCTGGGAACGGCAAACACCCTGGTAGATGTGCGCGGTCGCGGGATTGTGATCAACGAACCGTCGGTGGTTGCCATTGAGAAAAAAACCAGGCGAGTCCTGGCCATCGGCTCGGAAGCCAAGGAGATGGTGGGGCGCACCCCCGGCAATATCGTGGCGATCCGCCCCTTGCGCGATGGGGTTATCTCGGACTTCGACGTCACCGAGCAAATGCTCCACTACTTCATCAACAAGGTGCACGAGCACATGCTTCTGCGCGTTCCTCGCCCGCGCGTGGTGGTGGGTATCCCGTCGGGTGTGACCGAAGTTGAGAAGCGCGCCGTCAACGACGCGACGTTAAGCGCCGGAGCGCGCGAGGCCTACCTGATCGAGGAGCCGATCGCAGCCGCGATCGGCGCGGACCTGCCGGTGGCGGACGCGCGCGGCAGCATGATCGTCGATATCGGCGGCGGCACGACTGAAGTCGCGGTGATCTCGCTGGGCGGCATCGTCGTGGCACGCTCGATCCGCGTGGCCGGCGACGAGATGGACGAGGACATCATGAACTACGCCCGCCAGAAATACAACCTGCTGATCGGCGAGCAGATGGCGGAGTCGGTCAAGATCGAATGCGGCTCGGCCTACCCTATGGAAACCGAGCGGACCGTCTGTCTGCGCGGCCGCAACCTGATCTCGGGTCTGCCGGAACGCATAGAGATCAGCAGCGTCGAGCTGCGTGAGGCGCTGCGCAATTCAGTAGGCATCATCGTGGACACCGTGCGCCAGGCGATCGACGAGACACCGCCGGAGTTGATCTCCGACCTGATGGAGCACGGGATTGCCCTGGCCGGTGGCGGGGCGCTGTTGCACGGCCTGGCCGAACGCCTGAGCGAAGAGACCAGGATGCACGTCTACGTGGCGCCGGAACCGCTGACCTGTGTGGCGCGGGGCGCGGAGAAAGTGCTGGAGAACTTCGACTTGCTGCACAAGACGCTGGCAAGTATGCAGCGCGGCAGCACGTTGCACTGATGCCTGCGACGCGAGACGTGATACGTGCGACGTGATGCCTCGTTGGCTTTGCATGATAGCTCCTCCGTGACGGTTCAGACGCCATTCTCTCCCACATCACGCAGCACGCGGCACGTAGCGGCGGGGCCAGGCGCTTGTCTCGGCCCCCTGACGCGAAGATCTGCATCTGAATGACGCGCCTTACAACTCGGACCCTCATCTTCTACATCCTGGCCGCTATCAGCCTGGGGCTCTTGGTCCTGTCCGCCAACGACCGGCTCACCCCCGTCGAGGGCTTGCTGGGGGGTGTGGCCCGGCCTTTCCTGCTCGTCTTCAATAATACAGGCCGGTCGATCAGCGAGGCCGCCGGCGCGGCGCGCAGCCTGAGCACATTGCGCTCGCAGAACGACGCGCTCAAATCCCAGGTAGACACGCTGACGATCGATAATCTGCGCGTGAAGGAGTTGGAAGGCGAGAACGAGCGCCTGCGCGAGCTGCTTAAGTTCAAGCAACTTAACCCCGGCTACGATTTTCGGGGCGGGCAGGTCATCGCACGGGTGATCAGTGAGGGGCCGAGCAACTACCGGCGCACCGTCGGCATCGACCTGGGCGCGCAACAGGGCATCGAGCGCGGCATGCCGGTCGTGACTGAAGCCGGCCTGGTGGGGCGGATCGACAAAGTCTATCCCGACTCCTCCACCGTTCTGCTGTTGTCAGATGCCAGCAGCGCCGTGGACGCGATGCTCCAGCGCAGCACCAGCCGGGCGGTGGGCGTGGTGCAGGGCATCGCCGGGGGGCAACCGGTCATGGACTACATCACCCAGGACGCAGACGTGAGCGTCGGCGACCTGATCATCACTTCCGGATTGGGCAGCGCCTTCCCGAAAGGGCTGGTGGTCGGGCAGGTCGAGTCGGTGCGGCGAAAAGACTACGAGATGTATCAACAAGCGGTCGTGCGTCCGACGGTCAAATTCGACCAGCTGGAGATCGTGCTGGTCATCACCAACTTCAAACCTAAGCCCGGCCAGCCTGAAGAATTGACACCGGTAGGGTGAGGGAGGATGGCAACGAACAACCTGACCCGCGAGCGCAAGGGCCTTTTCCCCCTGCCGGGCATATCCCCGCTCTTGCTGGTGCCTGTGCTGGCGGTGATCGCGCAGGCCACCCTGATCGCGCGCGTCCGCCTGGGAGGCGCCTGCCCGGATGCCCTTCTGGCCGTGGTCGTCGCCTGGGGTCTTTTGCGGGGCATCAGTGCCGGCATCGCCTGGAGCTTCGTCGGCGGGTTGTTATTTGACCTGGTGGCGGGGCTGCCGCTGGGTACCTCGTCCCTGGCGTTGATGACGGTATGTTTTCTGACCGGGCTCGGCGAGACGAACCTCTTCCAGGGGAACATCTTCCTGCCTGTCATCGTCATCGTGCTGGCTACCCCGCTGCACGCGGGGATAGTGCTTCTGACCGAGCAACTGCGGCACGTCCAGGTGGATTGGACCGGGGTCGCCCTGCGCATCGTCCTCCCCGAAATGGTCTTGAATATCGTCACCGTGGTGCTGGTCTACCCGGCGCTGCGCTGGCTAGCCGGCAAGGTAGGCGCGCAGCGCCTGAATTGGTAAGAACATGCCTGCGAAAAGAGATGGGGTAGCGGGCCAGCTGCTCCTGTTATACCTGGTAATCGCCGTCGTTAGCGCGGTATTGGCGGCCCGTCTCTACCAATTGCAGATCGTGGACGGCGAACACTACCGGCTGATGGCGGATCAGAACCGCCTCCGGTTGGTGGAAGACGCCGCGCCGCGTGGGGTGATCTATGCACACGGGGGCGAGATCCTCGCGCGCAACCGGCCGAGCTTCACGGTGGCCGTCGTCCCGGCCGACCTGCCCAAAGACAGCCAGGGACAGCCCGACGAAGCCGGCGAAGCGGCGGTGATCGACAGGTTGCTCAGCCTGCTGCCGAGCCCAACGCCGACCGTCACCCTGACGAGCCTGACGGACCATCCGGTTGGCGCCAATGCCGAACGGCCGGCGCCAACCGCGACACCGGCCGCCAAACCCGCCCCGAAACCGACGGCCCAACCCACTGCACCCGCCGCGGGCCCCGCCGCGAACCAACCGGCAGTCCAGGCCGCGGGACAGCCGACGAGCACGCTGGACAACATCCCCCAGCGAGGACCCTGGGTGATGGCGCGCGCCGACATCGAAGCGCAGATCGCCAACGGCCGGCTCGGCGGCGCCTACAAGTCCATCGCGGTCGCCGACCACGTGCCCGAGGAAACCGCCTTCAAGATCGCACAGGACACGCTGAACCTGCCGGGGGTCACGCTGCAGCTCATCCCCATCCGTGACTATCCCCAGGGCCGGCTGACCTCCGACGTGCTGGGCTACATGGGGCCCATCCCACAGGATCAGTTGCCCGACTATGAGACCAAGAGCTACGGGCAGAACGACCAGGTGGGCCTGGTGGGCCTGGAATACTCGCTGGAAAGCCAGATGCACGGCAAGTCGGGCCAGCAAACCATCGAAGTCGACGTCAACGGGCATAAGGTGCGCACGATCGGCGAGCCGCAAGCCGCGGTGCCGGGGCACAACCTGGTACTGACCATAGACCTCAAACTGCAGAAATTGGCCACGCAGGCCCTGCAAGAAGCCCTGACCAAACTCTCCAACGACCAGGCCTGGGTCAAGAAATGGGGACCGGTTACCGAGGGAGCAGTGGTGGCGCTGGACCCACGCAACGGCGCGATCCGGGCCTTTGTCAGCCTGCCGGGCTATGACAACAACCTGCTTGCCAAGGGCATCACCCCGGAAGCCTGGAAAGCGCTCATCAGTGACCCGGATGTCCCCTTGCTGAACAAGGCGCTCAGCGGGCAGTACCCGCCCGGCTCGATCTTCAAACAGATCACTGCCTCGGCCGGGCTGCAAGAGGGGCGAATCGACGTCAACACCCGGCTGACGGATGTCGGCGGCATCATGTTCCTGCCCAACAAGTACTTCCCGTGGGACCGCACCCAGGACCAGCCGTTCGTGTGCTGGGCGCACGCGTACGGCTATGGGCATGGGTCCATCACCGTGCGCGATGCGCTCGCCGTATCGTGTGACATCTTTTTCAACAAGCTGGGCGGTGGCTACCTGGACTTCCAGGGCATCGGCCCGGACAAGCTGGCCGAGTATGCCCGCTCGTTCGGCCTGGGCGCGCCGACCGGCGTCGAGCTGCCCGGCGAGGCGGATGGGTTGATACCGACCACCAAGTGGAAGCGGCTGCTGTTCAAGCAAACCTGGGTGACCGGCGACACGTACAACATGAGCATCGGCCAGGGCGATGTGCTGGTGACCCCCCTGCAGATGGCGAATGTGACGGCCGCGGTGGCCAACCGGGGCTCGCTCTGGCAGCCACAACTGGTAGACCACATCACGGACGCCGATGGCAAGGTGGTGATGCCTTTCACCCCGCATCTGATCCGCGAGGTCCAGGTTGATCCGGCGAACCTGGACATCGTGCGCGAGGGCATGTTCGGGGCGGTCAACTGGAGCGAGGGCACAGCCCCCGGGGCGCGGCTGGCCGGCATCGCGGTGGCCGGCAAGACCGGGACGGCGGAGTTCTACAAAGCCGCCAAGGACGGCCAGCCACTGCGCGATGACAAGGGCAACATGCCCACCCATGCCTGGTTCACCTCCTTCGCGCCCTATGGCGACCCGGAAATCGTGGTGACGGTCTTCATCGCCAACGGCGGCGAAGGCTCGGCCAACGCGGTGCCGGTGGCGAAGAAGGTGCTGGAGGCGTATTTTGCGGGGAAGGCCGGTGGCTGAAAGCCGGGCTGAGGGTATGTATACGTATGCGTAGTGTACTCTGGCGGCGCTTCGACTGGATATTGTTGGCGCTGGTGCTGCTCCTGAGCGGCTATGGGATCCTGATGATCGCCAGCGCGCTATCGGGCAACCCGCTGCTGCAGGGCTACTACTTACGCCAGGCGGCTTTCCTGGGGTTCGGGTTGTTGGTGCTCTTCTTCGTCGCGGGCATCGACTACCGGCTGCTGACCACGGTTACCGCGCCATTCTACATGCTGTTGCTGGGCCTGCTCCTGGTGGTCTGGGCGCTGGGCACGACGTCGGGCGGCGCGCAACGCTGGCTGACGGTGGGAGAGCTTTTCGTGCAGCCGTCCGAGCTGATCAAGCTGGCGGTCATCCTGGCGTTGGCAAAGTACCTGGCCAACAACGAAGATAAGATGGGCCAGCTCACGACGCCGATCGGCGCTTTCATTCTGCTGGTGCCGGCGGTGGTGCTGATCTACCTGCAACCGAACCTGGGCACCGCGCTGTGCGTGATCGTCATCGGCGTGACGATGATTCTGGTGGGCGGCCTGCGTTGGTACCACGCGCTGCTTTTCGTCGGCGCCGGGGCCGCGGCGGCCGTACCGGCCTGGCAGTACCTGCTCCAGGGCTACATGAAAGACCGGGTGATGATGTTCCTGAACCCGAGCGCCGCCGCGCCGGCCGACCGCTTCAATGTGGACCAGGCGACGATCAGCATCGGGTCGGGCGGCTGGCTGGGACGCGGGCTGTTCCGCGGCTCGCAGAGCCAGCTCCACTTCCTGCGGGTGCGCCATACCGACTTCATCTTCTCCGTCACCGCCGAAGAGCTGGGGTTCGTCGGCGCGATGATCATGATCGTGCTGATCGCGCTGCTGCTATTCAGATTACTGCGTGTGGCCAACCTCGCGCGCGACACTTTCGGCAGACTGATCGTGGTCGGCATCACGGCCATGATCCTGTTCCAGTTCGTCGTGAACATCGGCATGAACCTGAGCCTGATGCCCGTGACCGGGCTGCCCCTACCCTTCGTCAGTTATGGCGGCAGCTCACTATGGGCCTTCCTGGCCGGCATCGGACTGGTGCAGAGCGTGGCAATGAGGTATAAGAAGATTGACTTCGAGTAAGACATGCTCCAACAAGAAGAGGGTGCTCCGATGACCGAGGATCGTCCGGTGCGCGTACGCATGGCGCCGAGCCCGACCGGGTCCTTTCACCTGGGCAGCGCCCGAACGGCGCTGTTTAACTGGCTATATGCCCGGCACACGGGCGGCAAATTCCTGCTGCGCATCGAGGACACGGACCAGACGCGCTTCGTGCCCGAGTCGCTCGACGACATTATGGAAAGCCTGCGTTGGCTGGGGCTGGACTGGGACGAGGGAGTGGGCGTCGGTGGCCCGCACGGACCCTACTTCCAATCCGAGCGGCTGGCGCTTTACCACGAATGGGCCGACTGGTTGATCAAGAACGGTCATGCCTACCGCTGCTATTGCACGGAGGAACGGCTGGCGGAGCTGCGCAAGGTGCAGATGGAGCATAAGCAGCCGATCGGCTACGACCGTCACTGCCGCTATCTGAGCCAGGCCGAGCGCGCCGAGCGCGAGGCCGGCGGGCGACCGTCGGTGATCCGCTTCGCCATGCCGCTGGAGGGTGAGACAGGCTTCGTGGACCTGCTGCGCGATGCCAGGCCGGTCGAGAACCGCCTGATCGTGGACCCGGTCTTGCTCAAATCCGACGGCTTCCCGACCTATCACCTGGCCAACGTGATTGACGATCATTTCATGGAGATCACGCACATCCTGCGCGGCGACGAATGGCTCAATAGCCTGCCGCTGCACGTGAACCTGTACCACGCGTTCGGCTGGGAGATCCCGGTCTACGTGCACCTGCCGCTGATCCTGGACCCGAGCGGCGTCGGCAAGCTGAGCAAGCGCAAGAAAAAGGGCGACGACGGTTCGGAGCAGCTGACCTACATCTGGGAGTATCGCAAGGCAGGCTACCTGCCCGAAGCGATGGTCAATTTCCTGGCGCTGATCGGCTGGTCATACAGCGCGGAGACCGACCTCTTCACGCGCGAGCAGGCGATCGCCAAGTTCGAGCTGCGGGATATCAACCCGTCGGCCGGGGCGCTGCCGATGAGCAAGCTGGAGTGGATGAACGGCATCTACATGCGCACGCTGGCGCCGGCGGACCTGGCGGAACGGCTGGTGCCGTTCGTGGCGGAGGACCTGGGGTTGGCGCCCGAGACGGTGCGCGCGCACCCCGCGCTGGCCATCCTGACGCCGGCGATCCAGGAGCGTCTCAAGACGCTGGCCGACGCCAGCGAGCTGATCGACTTCGCCTTCAAGGACAAGATCGAGTACGACCCGCAGATGCTGATCGCCAAGGGCCTGGATGCCGTGGGCTCGCGGCTGGCCCTCGAGGCGGCCGAGCGGCGGCTGGCGGAGTTGCCCTTCAGCGCGGAAGAGATGGAGCAGCCGATGCGCGATCTGGCGGATGAGTTAAGGCTGAAGCCGGGCCAGCTTTTCGGCATCCTGCGGGTGGCGACCACCGGCAAGAACGTCGCTCCGCCGCTGTTCGTGAGCATGCTGGCGCTCGGCCGTGAAGCAACGCTGGCGCGCGTGCGCACGGCGGAGGGGCTGCTCAAGGGGATGGCGGCGCAGGGATGACGGACATGCTCAAGGTGCAGGACGCGGGCTTCCGCTCCCTGGTGGCTGCGCAACTGGTGACGCGGCGCGTCTACATCGGCTTTCTGCAGGCCGCCGGCAGGCGGGTCCCGCCGCCACTGACACGCTCCGGGTCGCCGGCCAACGCCGTGACCTGGGCTTCGCAGGTAGAGGCGGCGGAATTTTGCGCCTGGCTCGGCAAGCAAGAGGGCGGGCAGTACCGCCTGCCCAGCATGGCCGAGCTGGGGACGTTCCACAATCAGGCCGGGCAGGAGGGCCTGGAGGTGGGCGTGTGGCCGGCGGACGCCGAACGCCAGGCGCCGGACTGCGTGGCGCACGATGCGTGTTTCTGCGAGTGGACCTGCGAGACGGAGGAAGTGCCGGTCTACGGGACAGATCAGGTGCGGGTGCTGGGCAGCATCTTTTACCCGCCGTGGCTGCGCGAGGGCAGCAACGTGGTGCACGTGCAGGCGCACATGCTCGCGACGGAGGGCTATTCGTTTGTCAGTTTCCGCGTCGCGCAGGATGGGTAGCGGCGGGCGCCTACACTCCCTTGTCATTCAACCAGGCAAGCACGTAGTCGGTGACTTCCTGCCAGCCCGCCTGCCCGATGACGAAATGCGTGCGCCCGGGGAACTCTGTCACCGGCCGCGCTAGATGATGGCGAAGGGCTCGAAAAAACGGCGCGATGCTCCGCCAGTCAGTTCAGCCCCAATGGCCTGAATCGCGGCCAAAGAGGGTGGCCCGTAACACGTGTCACGGGCCGCGCAAAGTGGCGGCGAAAGGCTGGTATAAACGGTGATTCGCGCCATCGATGGTTCCGGCCCTAATACCTCGAAACATCCCCAAACAATGCGGCCCGTAACAGAACTCCTTGAAGTCGGTGATTGAGGCGGATCCTCGGTACTTCTCGTAATTGGCTTTGTTGAGCGACGCGGGAATGATGTGGTCGTCCGAA
>JADGQF010000453.1 GCA_017882045.1 Anaerolineales bacterium | reverse complement strand
ATGCCCCGGCACAAAACGGAAACAAGCGGACAACCAGAGCGCTACATAAACCGGACAAGTTAATTAGCTATCGACACCCCAGGGCTGTTCAACGCTAACGCCCATGTGATCGGCGTTGGCACGGCGAGTGCGAAAAAGACGATTCCCCTGGAGGGATTTGTCTGAATCTATGGGGAGCAACCATCCTCGAAGGTTGCCCAGATGCCGAGCACGCTGCTGTCGTTGTTTTCCCAGGTTGCCGATCCCCGCCGCGGTCAGGGGAAGATGTATTCGCTGCCGCCAATCCTGCTGTTCACGGTCTTGGCGATGCTGGCCGGAGCGGTCTCGTATCGTCAGGTTCACGCCTTCATCCAGGTCCATCTTGACCGCCTGAACGCCGTGTTCGGGGTCGCGCTGCGCAAAGCTCCCGCCTACACCACGTTGCGGTTCATCCTGCGTGGTCTCGACGGGGCGCAGCTTGAGCGGGTTTTCCGCCAGCACGCGGCCGAACTGCCGACGCCTACGGCCGAAGGCGAGACCGCCCCGATCTGCGTGGCCATTGACGGCAAGACGTTGCGCGGCAGCTTTGACGCCTTCAACGACCGCAAGGCGGCGCATGTGTTGAGCGCGTTCGCCAGCGACGGCCAGATCATTCTCGGCCACCTGGCGATCGCCGAGAAGAGCAATGAAATCCCCGCCGCCCAGGACATGATCGCAACCCTTGGCCTGTCCGGACGGTTGTTCACCCTCGACGCCATGCACGCTCAAAAAAACATTTGCAGTCGCCCTGGCCACGGGGAACCACCTGCTGGTCCAACTCAAAGACAACCAGGCCAACCTGTCTGACGCCATCGGTGCCTTCACCGCAGGACACGCCCCGGCCGACACCGGGTCTTCGCAGAACAAAGGCCGATCTCGACAGGAGAAACGCACCGTCGAAGTCTTTCATGTCGGCAAGGCCCTGGCCCAGACCGGGTGGGCGCCCTTCATCAAGACCATCATACGCGTCACCCGGCACACCTGGCTGCGCTGCGCCGCCACCGGCATGTGGGACCAAAGGGGCGAGGTCGCTACCTACGTCTCATCAGCCGACGGACTGCGCGCCAGCACCTGGGCCGACATCATTCGCGGCCATTGGGGCATCGAAAACCGCAACCACTATGTCCGCGACGTCTCCTGCAACGAAGATCGCAGCCGCATCCGCGACAATCCGGGCATCATGGTCAGGGCCAGAAGCTTCGCACTCAACATTATCCGCCACAATGGCCTAACAAACGTCGCCAAAGCCCTCTGGAACGGTGCTCTCAACCTCGATTATATCCTCGCTTACAAGGCTATCTGATCAGCGTTGAACAGCCCTGGGGGCGACCCGTCTCACAGTATGCAGGTTATCGAGGATTGCGCCGGATCGGCCGGTGTAGAGCCTCATGCATAGGAGACGGGTCATGGAGCATTCTATCAGCTACGTCGGGCTGGATGTGCACAAGGATACGATAGCCGTTGCGCTGGCCGAGCCGGGCAAGCGGGGAGAAGTTCGTGAGTATGGCAAAATCGCGAACACCCCCACCGCCTTGAAGACGCTGGTGGCCAAGCTCACGCGTGGGGGCGGCACATTGCGGTTTTGCTACGAAGCCGGACCGTGTGGCTATGGCATCCAACGGCAACTGACCGCAGCGGGCCACGAATGCATCGTCGTCGCGCCGTCGCTGATCCCGCGCAAACCCGGTGAGCGGATCAAAACCGATCGGCGGGATGCGATCAACCTCGCCAAGTTGCACCGCGCCGGTGAACTGACGCCGGTCTGGGTCCCGGACCAGGCCGATGAGGCGATCCGCGATCTCGTGCGTGCGCGTCAGGCCGCGGTGCGTACGCTGCGGCAGGCCCGCCAGCAGCTGTCCGGCTTTCTGCTGCGCCACGGCCATCACTACAACCGACCGGCCTGGACGCTGATGCACCGGCGCTGGCTGGCCGGGCTGAAGTTCGAGCACGCAGTCCATTGCATCGTTCTGGAAGACTGCATCGCTGCGGTGGAGGCGGCAGCGGCACGGCGCGATCGCCTGGAAGCGCACATCGAGGCGGCGCTGGCGGAGTGGTCGCTGGCACCGGTGGTGCGCGCGCTGCAGGCGTTGCGCGGCATGGCGCTGGTGGGCGCCGCAACATTGGCCGCCGAACTCGGCGACATCACCCGCTTCGACAATCCACGCCAACTGATGGCGTATCTCGGCTTGGTGCCGTCCGAACATTCCAGCGGTGCCACGCGACGGCAGGGCGGCATCACCAAGGCCGGCAACGGTGCGGCGCGGCGGATGCTGATCGAGGCAGCCTGGAGCTATCGGTTCCCGGCCAGGATCAGTCGGGAGCAGTTGCTGCGTCAGGAAGCGCTGTCCAAGCCGATCCGCGACACCGCGTGGAAGGCGCAGGAACGGCTGTGTCGGAGGTATCGCAAGCTCGCCCAGGCGGGAAAGCCGGCGAGCGTGGTGACCGCTGCGATCGCGCGCGAACTGTCAGGCTTCGTCTGGGCGATCGCCAGGCAGGTACAGCGGCCCGGCGCGTGACGCGCTGAGCTTCGGATTGGGCCCCAGGTCAAGGAGATCATCACCCGCAACGACGCATCCAAAGCTGGGCAAGGC
>JADGQF010000452.1 GCA_017882045.1 Anaerolineales bacterium | reverse complement strand
GAGACCACGCCGTCGCTTGAGACGCCCATCGGCGACTTTTTCTGTAACGGCTGGGGCGTGCGCTGCAACGTGACGTCGCTGCCGGTCGCCGTCAACCCGGCGGGCGGCTTCAATTCCTACTGGGAGATGCCCTTCCGCAAGCACGCCCGTATCACGATCGAGAACCTGAGCCCGGACACACTGCTCGGCTTTTACTACCAGATCAACTACACCCTGACTGAAGTGCCGGCCGACCGGGCCTACTTCCATGCGCAGTGGCGGCGCAGCAATCCCGTGCCCTATCAACAAGTCCATACTCTCCTGGACGGCGTGCGCGGCCACGGGCATTACGTCGGCGCCTACCTAGCCTGGGGCGTGAACAACAACGGCTGGTGGGGCGAGGGCGAGATCAAGTTCTACCTCGACGGCGACGGCGCGTGGCCGACGATCTGCGGCACGGGCACCGAGGACTACTTCGGCGGCGCGTGGGACTTCGAGCAGCCACAAGGCCAGTATTGCGTCTTCTCGTCGCCATTCTCCGGGCTGCCGCAGGTGATCAAGCCGGATGGGCTTTACCAGAGCCAGCAGCGCTTTGGCATGTATCGCTGGCATGTGATGGACCCGGTGCGCTTCCGCCAGGATCTGCGGGTGACCATCCAGGCGCTGGGCTGGCGCTCGCCAACGGACGGAAAGTCGCGCTATCTGCCGCTACAAGACGACATCGCCTCGACCGCCTTCTGGTACCAGGCGGAACCGCACGCACCCTTCCCGACATTGCCGGATGCCAACGGGCTGGAAGTGATTTGAAGCGCGGCGCAGAAGCCTGGCGTGAGGGTGGGAAGCGCGCAAAGATAGGCAGGACCGCAAAAGAAAGGATCTATATATGCCGGAAAAGGTGAAGGTCGGGATCGTCGGCTGCGGGAACATCAGCCCCGCCTATTTCAAGGGCTGCCGGGCCTTTAGCATCCTGGATGTGGTGGCCTGCGCAGACATCGACCTGGCGCGAGCCAGGGCGCGGGCCGAGGAATTCGGCGCCGCGCGGGCCTGCAGTGTGGATGAACTGCTGGCGGACCCCGAGATCGAGATCGTGGTTAATCTGACCATCCCCAAGGCGCACGCACAGGTGAACCTGGCCGCGATCGCGGCGGGCAAGAACGTACATTGCGAGAAACCGCTGGCCGTTACGCGCGAAGATGGCCAAAAGACGCTAGCCGCCGCCAGGGAGAAGGGGGTACTGCTGGGCTGCGCGCCGGATACGTTCATGGGCGGCGGCATCCAGACCTGCCGCAAGTTGATCGACGACGGCTGGATCGGCGAGCCGGTGGCCCTGACCGCATTTATGACCTGCCACGGTCACGAGAGCTGGCATCCCGATCCTGAGTTTTACTACGAGCTCGGCGGTGGGCCGATGCTGGACATGGGACCGTATTACCTGACGGCGCTGGTGAACCTGGTAGGGCCGGTGGCGCGGGTGACCGGATCGACGCGCGTGACGTTCGCCGAACGCGTGATCACCAGCCAACCCAAGCACGGCAAGCACGTGCGCGTGGAGACGCCGACGCATATCGCCGGGGTGATGGACTTCGCGAACGGCGCAGTGGGCACGATCATCACCAGCTTCGACGTCTGGTTCGCGGACCTGCCGCGCATCGAGATCTACGGCACGGCGGGTTCCTTGAGCGTGCCCGACCCGAACACGTTCAGCGGGCCGGTTAAGGTGCGGCGGGCGGGCGCCCCCGCCTGGAGCGAGGTCCCGCACACCCACAGCGACGAGGTGAGCCGGGGCATCGGGGTCGCGGACATGGCCTATGCATTGCGCTGCGGCCGGCCGCACCGCGCGAACGGCGCACTGGCCTACCACGTCCTGGATGTGATGCACGCCTTCCAGAACGCATCGGAGAGCGGCAAACACGTGCATATCGCCAGCACCTGCGCACAACCGGCGGCGCTGCCGATGGGATTGCCGGCTGGCGAGTTGGACGGCTAGACAAAGATCAAACACGAGTAACAACTCAGAGGAGTAAAGCGAAATGAAGAGAGCATTGATGGTCTGGGGCGGTTGGGAAGGGCACGAGCCCAAGCAGTGCACGGATGTCTTTGCCCCGATCCTGCAGTCAAACGGCTTCCAAGTCGAAGTCTGCGACACGTTGGACGTGTACCTGGACCGCGACCGAATGGAGTCGTTGAGCCTGGTGGTGCCCGTCTGGACGATGGGCAGCATCACGCGCGAACAGGAACAGGGTCTGCTGAATGCGGTGCGCAATGGTGTGGGCATCGCCGGTTGGCACGGCGGGATGGGCGATTCGTTTCGCCAGAATACTGAATACCAGTGGATGGTCGGCGGGCAGTGGGTGGTGCACCCGGACGGCATATGCGACTACACTGTGAACGTGGTCGAGCATGCCGACCCGGTCATGCGGGGCATCCCGGATTTCGCGATGCACTCCGAGCAATACTACCTGCACGTGGACCCGTCAAACCAGGTGCTGGCGACCACCACCTTCTACCACGCCAGCGCGCCCTGGGTTTGGGGCTGCGTGATGCCGGTGGTCTGGAAGCGCATGTACGGCCAGGGCCGGGTCTTCTACTCCTCGCTCGGCCACGTCGCGCGCGACTTCGACGTGCCTGAGGT
>JADGQF010000451.1 GCA_017882045.1 Anaerolineales bacterium | reverse complement strand
AGTCATGACGTGCTGAATGTCCGTGCGGTAGATCACGATCTGATTTGATGCTGTGGCAGGTGTAACGGTTTGACCTGACAAGATCACACCCACGTCACCGTCTAGCAGATCGATGCGGGGATTGATCTGCTTCGATCCGTTCTTCGCCGGCTGCCAAGCCTGGTAACATACGCGCAAGGCCGTGCGGATGAGGCTGGCCACGCCGCGCTCCGCCTTACCCAACAGGGTAATGATGCCGGCGTCCTGACGCGGATCGAGTGTGATCCGCGCGCTGAGGACTACCTGTTTGCTCCGGCGCCGGTACTCGAAGCGTTGCCCGGCCGGTTTCGTTTTAGCCATCATGCTCTCCCGCCTCTGGGGTTTTTGTGGCAGTAAAACCCATAGGGGTTTTTGTGCCACAATAACTCGTCAGCCTAACAGGTTGTCCAGGCTTTCCTCGATATCGTCATCCGATGGCAATTCGGCCAATTCGGCCAGGTTGACCTGCATCTTGCCCGATCGGAGGGCCAGTTTGAGAGCACTGGCCCGTAAGTCCACCGGAATCGACGCGAAAAACTCGATCAGGTCGTCGTCTTCGCCGGGCCGCAGAAACAACGCGACCCGGACGACGACCGATTTCTGAGGGAGGGACGGACGCGCCATCTTGATCTCACCGCGCCAGATATTGGGTCATGGCGCCGTGGAACAACGCCAACATCTCCGGCGAGCCGGTTAGCCGATCGAAGTCGAGGTTCTGCACCGGCCGGCCATAGGCATGGGCATTATGGCCGACGTAGAAGGCCCCGCGCTCGTTCTCGATTTGCAGCGGCCGGCGGGCGCGCCGGAGACCAGCCAGGTTGCCAATCGACTTCGTGCCATCTGTGGCGACGGCGCTCTGCATCTCCAGGCCGCCTTTCTTGCCGAACAATTTGATGTTGCCGAAGCCGGCGTCGAAGGCAATCAGTTCGCTGGTGTCGCCCGACTTGGCGGCTTTCATCAGCGCGTATTTGTACAGGCCGCGGGCGGTGGCCAGCACGGGTTCGGCCGGGATAAACGCTTTGCCGTTGAAGCGCTTGAGCAGGGCATCGCGCATGGCCGGGATGGTCACGCCGCCGCCCACCGCGATGATGGCGGCGAAGCGCCGGAAGTGGGTCTCCCAGGTTTCCTCCACTCGGCCCAACACTTCGCGCGACCAGATCGGCCCGGCGGTCGTGAGGTCGAGGGTGCCGGCGCGCAGTTGGTCATCCATTTCGGCCAGGGTGTACAGCTCCCCCGAGTTGACCAGCGCCAACAAGCGACGCACGCCGACGTTGGCCCCGGCCGTCCGAGCCGGCACGGCCGCCCCGTTGCTCACGACGAGCAGGTCGACGGTGTTCATCCCAATCCCCAACACGCCGATCTCTTTCTTGAAGAGCAATTTCTTGTCGGGCAACATCTCGCCCGCCTCCGTCAGCAAAAAGTCGAACATGGCCGCGACGGGCTGCGAGGCGACGACAACCTCCGCCACTTCCAGTTGCTGCTCGACCCCGTCCGCGCGCCAGGTGTGCGGGCCGCTGAGGAAGTCCTGCACGGCTTTCTGGTTGACCGTCGCCTCTGCGCCTTGCAGCGCGGCGATCGGCAGGCCGACGTAGAGATTAACTGCCTTGGATTTCATGTCTGTTTCCTCCAGAGAGATTTGCGCGTCTGCCCATACCCCACGCTCCACACCATACCCCCGGCTCCCGGCCATACCCGGCGCAGTGCGCCGGTGGCCCTCCAGGAGCCAGAGCCGGGGTGGCGTCCCAGGGACAGGAGCGTGGGTGGGGGGCCGCTAGGTGCGCGCCCAGGCTCAATTACGAGTCGTTCTCGGTGTTCTCCGGAACGCCAAACGTTTCACGCAACACGGTCAGTAAATTGACCAGGAATTGCTCCGCGCCTTCCTCCCGAATCATCCTGCTGGCCGCTTGAATCCACGCCTCGTCCTGCATGATGCGAGGATACGGTCCCAGGCCGGTGTAGATAGGATTACAGATCATTCCCCTGATGTCTTCGGCTGTGAACTGTGTCGGATCACTGCCCGCTCGTGGACTCCGCGCTGTAACAGTCGCGGTCTTTGTCACCGGCGTTGGTTTGCCTGTACGCATTGATTCACTCCTTGATTAGTGGTTTTCGCATTCACGATCCCGCGACGCGCCCGGCGACAGCGGGAGAATAACTTGAGTCGAGTGCGCCAGCCGATCGGCGCGGTCGCAGCCAGGTCAACCGCAAAGGTCACGCTGGCCTGCCGGGTAATGGACTTGACCGGCAGGCCCAGAGTTTGAGTCAGCATCATCACCAACCGGTATTTCCGCAGAGTCTTGACCAGCGAGTCAGTCAAGGCCGTCGTCTCGATTTCGTAGGCGACGTAGCGATTCACGTGCAGTGTGATGCGGCTGAAGACCAGGCCAGCGTCTTGATGTTGTAGCCCGAGCGCGTCGAGCGCCCGCAACAGAGTGGCGCCAATCTGATAGGCACACTCGGCCGGCTCGAGCGGTCGATCGCGCCGAAAGAGAGCCGGCGTCTTAGTCATCGGTGCCATCACCAAAGATTCTCCGCAGGGTTCGCGTCTGCGCGGTGTCCGCTTCGAGGTCAAGCGTGGCGGGCAGCCGCTGCGCCA
>JADGQF010000185.1 GCA_017882045.1 Anaerolineales bacterium | reverse complement strand
CCCAGGAGTTCTACGACCGCGTTGCCGCTCGCCAGGGCAGCGTAGACGGCTGGGGCGGGCGCAGCCTGGAGCAGGTCAACCGCGAGCGCCGCGACCACAGTAACCCCGGTGCAACGGCGTATGCCGACCCATCCTGCTGGCGCGCCTACGAGCGCTTCGATCAACTGATCCGTGCACAGATCGGTCGCTCCCTCCCCATCCTGGGTACGGAAGACGGCTATATCGTCGGCGAACGGTTCGATCCGCGCTATCCCGCTACCACGCCCGACCTGCACCTGGCCCAGACGCTGGAAGCGTGCCGTAGCTTGATGGGCAGCAGTACGCGCTACGAACGCGCGCCCGATTGGTTCTTCTGCTCGGCTTTTTGGCTACTGGGCAACTATGCGCTGGGCCATTATGCGCAAGAATGGGAAGGGGCGGCCTGGTACAGCCCTAAGTGGCCCGGCGGCCAGTTGCCCGTTGTCGCAGCCTTGAAAGCCGAACCGAAGCCGATCCGTGGATGGCACGGCGACGGCGGCATCGCCTGCCAGGTAAGCGGCAGCGCAAAGAACGGCCAGGACGCCACGTTGCGCCTGGCGCGTGGCGACGCCTGGGTTGACACGACACGCGTGGCCGCCGATGGCCGCTACACCTTCATCGACGTGCCGCCAGAACGCTATGCCCTGACAGTGGTCGAGGCGCCTGAGTTTCAGCAGGAGGTAGTGATGAGCTTGGCTCAGCCGGCAGCCAGGGCGGATTTCGACCTGACGGGCGTGGACATTGCGCACTTCGACAGCGTGGTGAGGGGGACGGTCAGCGGCGGCGCGGGCCTCACTATACTCCTGGGCCGCCCGGCGGACGGCTGGACACGGTCTGAGCCAGTTGGGACAGACGGCAGCTACCACATCCCCGGGTTGGGAAAGGGCAGTTATACGCTGGTACTGGTCGGGACTGACACTGGGCGTGCCGATATCCTGCTGGACGGGCGCAATGAGGCGGTCGTCGACCTGGTCTACCCCGGCTGGGGCTGGCAACTGAGTGACGGCGGCGTGAGCCCCGGCTTCGGAGTGGTGCGCTGCCGGGTGAAGGGCAAGCGAGACGTGGCGCTGCGCCTGTGGACGAACGGTTGGTCCGGAATGATCCAGCGCACGGGATCGAAGATGGAGTATGGCCCGGACGCCTGCGAGTTTGCGCCGTTGGGGTCGGGGAGCTACACCCTCCAGCCTGTGGATGGCGCGATCGAGCGCGTGCCTGCGCTGCAAGCTTCGCTGAGCCTGGACGGCAGCCGCGTCGTCTGGATCACTTACATCCATCCGGAGGTGTCACCGCCCAGCAACAGCGTGATCTCCGGGCACGTCAAAGGTGGATCAGGACTGACCTTGACCCTCGCCGGGCCGGATGGTTCGCAACAGGGACCGGTAGGACATGACGAATCGTACCGCTTCGCCGGACTGGGCGCCGGTATTTACCGCGTGGAAGTGGCGGGTACGGGTGTCGCGCAGGACGGTATCGTGCTGGACGGTGAGAACCAGCTGACGATTGATTTCGTCCTGGCGCCCGCGCCCAAGACGCTGGATCATTACCTGTTGGTAGGCAACCTGGCGCGCACTCAGGACGATTTCCTGGCCGTTCTGCAGTACGTCAAGCGCTTCCAGCCGCCCCTCGGCAATGACCCGAACGAGGCGCGCACTGCTCAACACGTCACCATCCTGGGAGCCACGAACACGATCAACGCCGCGGTCGAAGAGGGCTTGCGCGAAGCCGGCTGCCAGGTGCAACGGATCGAAGTAGACTACGCCGGAGGGCTCGGGAAGTTGTTGGCCGCAGGCAGACCGTATTGAGTAGCTAAGCTGATGTCTTCACCTTTCAACGCTATCGGCATCCTTTATCACCCCATGAAGCCCGAGTCGCTGGTGCTGGGCGAGCGCATGGTTGAGTTTCTGCGCGAGCAGGGGCGGACAGTCTGGAGTGGCTCGGCCTGGGACGAACCGGCCGCCCTGGCCCAGGTGGCCGAATTGGACCTGTTAATCACCTTGGGGGGAGACGGCACTATTTTGCGCGCGGCGCGAGTGGGCAGCCATTATGGCGTGCCCATACTGGGCGTCCGGCTGGGACGGATCGGCTTCCTGGCAGAAGTGCCGCCCGAGGACTGGCGTGAACCGCTGACCAGGATGCTCGCGGGCGACTTCTGGCTGGAAGAGCGGTTAATGCTCGACGTTTCGGTGGAACATGGCGAAGGGCAGCCGCGGGTAACCACGATCAGCAGCGGCCAGTTAGCGCCGGGCACGGATAACCCACGCCCGACGCACTGGGGCACGAACCACACCTACACCGCCCTGAACGACGTGGTCGTGAGCCGGGGTGGGCTGGCCCGCCTGATCACCGTCGACACGTGGGTCGATCACAGCTACATGACCACTTACCGGGCTGACGGCGTGATCGTCGCGACCGCCACCGGCTGCACGGGTTACGCCCTGGCGGCAGGCGGCCCGATCCTGCCGCCAGAGCTCAAGAACATACTGCTGATCCCGATCTGCGCGCACCTCAGCCTCGACCGGCCGGTAGTCCTCGCACAGGGCTCGACGGTCACGTTGCGCGCCCAGG
This sequence comes from Anaerolineales bacterium, assembly GCA_017882045.1. GTDB lineage: Bacteria > Chloroflexota > Anaerolineae > CG2-30-64-16 > CG2-30-64-16 > JADGQF01. The sequence continues at coordinate 7,024 of JADGQF010000185.1, read as the reverse complement.
CCGACTACCCCGCCATCCTGACGGTGGACGGCCAGTTCGAGATCGCCCTGGCGGAAGAGGATCGCGTCGACGTGAAGGCCAGCCAGGACGTGAGCCAGTTTGTGCGCCTACAAGATCGAGCTTACTTCTACCGTACGCTGAAGGACCGGTTAAGGTGGAAGGTTTGACAGACGAGTGACGATGTTGGATAGTGAATAGCGAGTGATGTAAGGAGCATCGGATAACCAGCACATGGGAACTTCTGTGACTACTGACAGCAACCAGGCAATGCCGGACAACTCAGCGCCGATGCTGTACTGCGCCAACCATCCGGGACGCGAGACGCTGTTGCGCTGTAACCGCTGCGACAAGCTAATCTGCTACGACTGCGCCATACTCACGCCCGTTGGCTATCGCTGCAAAGAGTGCGTGCGCGGCCAGCAGGCGAAATACTACAATGGAGGCGTGCTCGATCCGCTCATCGGTGCGGTGATTGGCTTCATCCTTGGGGCACTGGCCGGCGTAGCAGCCTTTCTGTTTCTTGGCATTTTCGGGATATTTGGTTTCTTCATCGCCCTGTTTGCCGGTCCGGCAGCCGGCGGCATCATTGCCGAAGGGGTGCGTTGGAGCGTGGGGCGCCGGCGCGCCCGTTACCTGAACATCTTCGTCATCGTCGCCACCCTGGCCGGCATGTTTCTCGCCGGTTTCATTCTGCTCGGACCGCGCACGATCGGCAGCCTGTTACCAGTGCTGCTCTTCGCCATCGGCATGGCGAGCACTATCTATGCGCGCCTGCAATAGAATATGACCCAAACTCCAGCCAAAAGTGAGCCCAAGCTCCAGGCCGAGCAGCCCAAGGTGGAGACGTTTGCGTCACTGCGTTTCCCCAACTTCCGGCTATGGTTTTTCGGGCAAACACTGTCGCTGATGGGCACCTGGATGCAATCTGTCGCCCAAGGCTGGCTGGTTTACCAGCTCTCGGGCTCGGCACTCGCCCTGGGCGCGGTCTCGTTCATCGGCACCGTCCCGACGCTGTTCCTGATGCTTCCGGGCGGGGCGATCGTGGACCGGGTGCCGCGCCGTCGCTTGCTGTTGGCCACGCAGAGCGTGATGATGCTGTTGGCTTTCATCATGGCTGCGCTGGCCGCCACCGGCAAGCTGCAGATCTGGCACATCGCAGTGCTCGCCGCAACCCTGGGCATCGCCCAGTCTTTCGATGCTCCGGCCCGCCAGGCCCTGGCGGTCGAAATGGTCGAGGACCGGCGCTACCTGTCAAACGCGATTGCCCTGAACTCAACCATCTTCAACTTGGCGCGCATCGTCGGCCCGGCCATCGGCGGCGCCGTGTTGGCAGCCGTCGGTGCGGCCTGGTGCTTTGGGCTGAACGGGCTCAGCTTCGTGGCCGTGCTCATCGCCTTGCTCCTGATGCGACTGCCGGCAACCGGGACCGCAGTACGCACGGCCCCCTTGCTGGAACAGACGATGATCGGGCTGCGCTACGTTTGGGAAAACATTCCGATCCGCACGATGATGCTGCTTGTGGCCGTCGCTTCGTTGTTCGGCTCCTCATATGCGGTGCTGCTGCCTGCTTTCGCGGCCAACGTGCTCAAGGTGGGCGAGTTCGGCCTGGGGGCGTTGAATGTGGCGGTCGGCGCAGGCGCGTTGGTCGGCTCGCTGATCGTGGCCTCGCTTGGTCAGTCCCAGCGCAAACCGCTCCTGCTGACCGTCGGCAGCCTGCTGTTCCCCTTTGCCTTACTCGGCATGGCCGCCTCGCGCTCGTTCCCGCTCTCTCTGGTCTGCCTGGCGTTGATCGGAGTGGCCTTTGTCATGCAGAATGCGACGATCAATACCCTCATCCAGCAGATGGTTCCGGACGAGCTGCGTGGACGGGTGATGGCCGTCTACTCGCTGACGTTCTTTGGTACGGCACCCTTCGCGGCGCTCCAGGCGGGAGGCCTGGCCCAGGCCTTCGGTCCGCAGATAGGCGTCGCGGTGGGAGCAGTGGTCACACTGTTCTTTGCCCTGGGCGTGCTGGTTTTCGTGCCGTCGGTGCGACGGCTGAACGTCTGAACAACTAGAAACAGTAAGCCTATGCTGTCAGAACTACGCATTCGCGACCTGGCTATTATCGATGAGTTGGACCTGGTCTTCGGCCCGGGCTTCAACGTGCTCACCGGCGAGACGGGGGCCGGCAAGTCGATCATCATCGATGCCGTCAACCTGCTCCTGGGCGACCGGGCATCGCAGGAAGTGGTGCGCGCCGGCGCCGACCGTAGCGAGGTCGAAGGCACCTTCGTCCTCGACCGGGGCTCTGCTGCCCGATTGGCTCCGCTACTGGCCGAGAACGGCCTCGAGGGCGACCAGGCCGACCTCCTGGTGCTGGCCCGCGAGGTGCGCGCCAACGGGCGCTCGGTGGCACGCGTCAATGGGCGGGCTGTGAACAGCGCGCTCCTGGCCGAAGTTGGGCAGCAACTGGTGGACGTTCATGGGCAAGGCGAGCACCTCTCGCTGCTACGCGAGCGCGAGCATGTGAACTTGCTGGACCGTTACGCCGGCCTGGAGGCCGAGCGCAGCGCGGCCGGCGACCTGGTCAGGCGTCTGCGCGGAGTGCGCCGGGACCTGGAAAGCCTGCGCCAGGACGAGCGCGAGCGGGCGCGGCGCATTGACCTCTTGACTTACCAGGTCGAAGAGATCGGCGCCGCACGCCTTACCCCAGGTGAGGACGGCGAGTTAGACGGCGAACGGCGCCGGCTGGCCAATGCCGAGCAACTGGCTTCCCTGACCAACGAGGCCCTGCAGTTGCTGCAACAGAGCGAGGGCGAGCAGTCAGGCGCCATGGACCTGCTTGGCCTGGCCGAAGGCTCACTGGCGCGCCTGGCGCGTATTGACCCGGATACCGGACGCCTGGGCGACCAGTTAGCGGAGGCCGAGGCCCTGCTGGACGACCTGGCACGCGAGCTCGAGCGCTACCGCGACGCGGTCGAGTTCAACCCGCGCCGCCTACAACAGGTCGAGGAACGACTACACCTCATCCACACGCTCGAGCGCAAATATGGCGACGGTATCCAAGAGGTGCTGGCCTACGCCGAGCGGGCCGCGGTCGAGCTGGAAACGATCACGCACGCCGGCGAGCGCATTGGCGAGCTGGAGGCCGCCGAGACCGAGTTGCTGGCTGAGTTGGGCCGGCGCGGTGCGGCGCTTTCGGCGGCCCGGCGCACAGCCGGCGAACGCATGGCACGCGCTATCGAAGGCGAGCTGGCCGACCTGCAGATGGCCCGGGCGCGCTTTGCGGTCCAGATCACCTGGACGCCGGACGGCGCCGGAGCCGTCGTAGACGCGGCGAGCGCGGCTCAGGCGGGCGAGCGCGAAGGCCGCTACGCTTTTGACACCCACGGTCTGGATGGGGTCGTGTTCCTGGTGTCGGCCAACCCCGGCGAGCCGCTGCGCCCGCTGGCCAGGGTCGCGTCGGGCGGCGAGACCTCGCGCCTGATGCTGGCCTTGAAGACCGTGCTGGGACGGGCGGATGAGACACCGACCCTGATCTTCGACGAGATCGACCAGGGGATCGGCGGGCGGGTCGGCACGACGGTGGGCCGCAAGTTGTGGGGACTTACCGCGCAAAGCGATGGTCGCGGCATCCGGCACCAGGTGCTGTGCATCACGCACCTGCCACAGCTCGCAGCTTACGGTGACCTTCATTTTCACGTTGCCAAGCGTGTGGCCGGGCAACGCACCGTCACAAACGTACAAAAGCTGAGCGGCGAAGAGCGCGTGAGCGAGTTGGCGGACATGATGGGAGCGGACTCGCAGGCCGGGCGGGCCAGCGTGGTCGAGATCATGAGCGAAGTGGAGCACGCCAAGGCCAAGCACGAGCGCGCAGCCGCGCCGGCGCAGCAAAAGGCGAGATAGACAGACCGTTCACAGAAACGGAGTTTCGGGTCGCAGCGGCCGGGCCGCTGTGGCCTGAGAGAAACCCGGCTTCTGCCGTAAGCGAGGAGGACGAGCAGCGGATGGGAAGCCAACCGAGCGCCACGCAGGCAATTGATGGGCTGATCGAGCGCCTGAACGAGGAACAACAGGCCATATTCGAGGGCTTGAACAGTCCGGCGCAGATTCAGGCCTACCTGGATCGCACTCCTTACAGCACTGAAGACACCGACCGGTCGCCGCGGAGCGTGATACGCGACGGCGTGGCGCACTGCCTGGATGGCGGCCTGTTCGCCGCAGCGGCCCTGCGCCGGCTTGGCTATCCGCCGTTACTGGTCGACCTGCTGCCCGAGCCCGGTACGGACGACGATCACATCCTGGCCGTCTACCGACGCCAGGGCTGTTTCGGAGCGGTGGCCAAGTCCAACTTCGCGGGCATTCGCGGGCGGGCGCCGGTATATCGCAGCCTGCGCGAACTCGCCATGTCGTATTTCGAATTCTACTTCAGTATCGACGGCCACAGGTCACTGCGCGCCTACTCGGTCCCCCTGAATCTTGCCAGGCTCGATAGTCTGAATTGGCTCTGGGACGACGCCGGCGCGGCCGAGGTCGAGAAGCGGCTGTACGGCTTGCGCGCAATCCAGCTTCTGACCCCGCAGGTCGCGGCCGAGCTTACCCCGGTTGATCGCCTGACCTACGAAGCCGGTTCGCTGGGTGTGAACTGGGGGGGAGTCTATAAACCCAAACACTAGCCAGGCCAGACGGAATCAGTTTGGTTTCACCGAGCAAGGCGGCATGATGGTTGCGAACGGCCAGGTCCAGAGGCTGATCGATAGGCGCATAAGCTCGTTCAAGGCGCTGTTTTCCGCCCTGGGCGTGCCCGATCCAGCCGCGCTGGCCGGCGTGCACTGGGCCGAGTTCGTGGGGCCAGCCTGGCTGCGCAAGAGCGCCCCATCGGCACTGGTGCTGGGCGGACTGGGTGGCTGGTGGGGCAAAGAGTTCCTCGGGCCGGCCGGTGCGACCAATCTCGTGCAACGCCAGGGCAGGCTGCTGCGCGTGCTGCCAATGAAGCTGATCGTTGCGCCTTCGCTGCTCGACGGTAGACCTGCTGTTCAGCTGCACTACCCACCCGGCTCCCGTCTGCCCTGGCCCTGGATTCTCGATGAGCTACGCCAACTCGACGAGAGCACCTTGCTGGGCATGACGCTGGTCAAAGCCCGCCGGTTCCCGCGCATCGCATTTCCCTTCGTTTTGCACAAAAGCGGCTAAACCGTAAAGACGGAAAGGATGCAAAGAAAGGCCGAGCTGTGGATTACGACTACATCATCGTCGGCAGCGGGTTCGGGGGCAGTGTTTCAGGCTTGCGGCTGGCGAAAAAGGGCTACCGGGTGGCTGTGCTGGAACAGGGTCGGCGCATTAGCCGGACGGACATGGAAAATGCGGCCCGCAGTGTGCGCCATCTGTTCTGGCTGCCTGCATTGAGCCTGAAAGGCTTCTTCACCCAGACCATGTTTCGCTAAGTGGGTCACATCCTTGGCGGCTGCCACATGGGCGACTCCCCCGCGACTGGCGTGATCGATAGCCGGCACCAGGTATTCGGCTACCCGGGGCTGTACGTGGTGGACGGCGCGGCTGTGTCGGCTGACGTGGGCGTGAATCCCAGCTTGACCATCACCGCTCTGGCCGAGCGCTGCATGAATCTCACCCCAAACCGCTGAAGCGGGACGATTAGCGATAGGGACCAATAGGGTCAGATACCCATTCCGGAGGAATATCCATGACGCATCTCAACGCCGTCGCGAAAAGGCTCCTGCCGGCGCTGCTTTTGTTGGCCGGCCTGGCGCTGCTGGCCGCAAGTTGCAGCCGGCCCACACCGGCAGCACCCTCCGCCACGACTGCGCCCGCCGCGACCACGGCGCCAACCACGCAGCCGGCGGCGCAACCGACCACCGCCGCCACTGAAAGCCCATTGCCTGCGCCGGGCACGACTACAAGCCCGCTGCCCACACCTGCTACGGCCGGCAGCCCGCTGCCCGCGCCTGACAACTCAACCAGTCCCCTGCAGGCGCCCGGTCCCTATGCGGCCGCGGTCGTCGTGCAACGCACCGGTGGCCTGGCGGGAGTCTCGGAGCAATGGAGCATCTACCCGGACGGACGGGTATTATCGCCCAAGGGAACGCAGTCACAGGTGGGCGCCGCCCAGGTAAGCGCTCTGCTGGCAGCGTTGGATAAGGCAGGGTTTTTCACGCTGCAGGACAGCTATGGCCAGGGCAGCCAGGGCAGCCAGGGCAGCCAAGGCAGCCAATGCCGAGACTGCTATAACTACCAGTTGTCAGTCAACAACAACGGACGCTCCAAGACAGTCAGCTTCGTAGAAGGGGCCACCGATACGCCGCCTGCTTTGACTGCATCCCTGAAAGCAATCAACGACCTTCTGAACCGGCCGGCTCAATGAGCCGGAAGGCCGGAGATTTGCGAATTGCCGCTAATCCATTACACTGTCGTGTGACCTTTCTCCTGCTACCGCAAACGACGCAAATCAATTCACTGAGGATCGAGGTGTCAATTGATCAAGGAATCTCGCCTGGTGCAGGCTTTCCTGGAACTGGTGGCCATCGATAGCCCATCGGGCCAGGAAGAGGCCGTCGGGGCAAATCTGATGCAGCGCTTCGCAGCGCTGGGCGGCGAAGTCGTGAGGGACGAGCATGGCAACGTGATCGCCCGCTGGCCGGGCGCCGGCAACGATTGGCTGATGTTGAGCGCCCACATGGATACGGTGGGCAAAGACACCGGCATCCGGCCGCAGATCCGCGACGGTATCATCTATTCGGATGGGACGACAATCCTGGGCGGGGACGACAAGTCCGGGGTGGCGGCAATCATCGAGGTGCTTCTTTCCCTCCGGGAAGACAAACTGCCCCATCCACCCCTGGAAGTGGTGATCAGCGTCGGCGAGGAAGTGGGGTTGGAGGGCGCCAAGTGGCTGGACAAGAGCAAACTGCGGGCACGTCAGGGTTACGTGCTGGACTCGGGCGGGGCGATCGGCTCGATCGTGGTCAGCGCGCCGAGCCAGGACTCGTTGCGGGTCGTCGTGCGCGGTAAGAAGGCGCACGCGGGC
>JADGQF010000184.1 GCA_017882045.1 Anaerolineales bacterium | reverse complement strand
TTGCCGAGCGGGTAGACATGCAGATGCGCGCCTACATGCAGCGTCGCGATATCCCCGGTCCGTGGCCGGCCGGGGAGCGGTTGCTGGTCTGTATCGGCCCGGGTCCGTTGGGCGAGCGCCTTGTGCGCAGTGGCCGGCGCCTGGCGGCGGCCCTGGATGCCGAGTGGTTCGCCCTCAACGTCGAGGCGCCCGGGCATACCCATCAGTCGGAGGCCGAACGCGATCGCTTGAACAGCACGTTGCGCCTGGCCGAAGAACTGGGGGCCAAAGCCGAGACGCTGCCGGGTGACGATGTGGCCGCCACTATCCGGCAATATGCGCTCAGCCATAACATCACGAAGATCATCATCGGCAAGCAGCCGGGCAAGCGTTGGTCCGACCTGTTGGGCCAGTCAACCGTGGACCAGGTCATCCGCGTCAGCGGCGACGTCGACGTCTACGTCGTCAGCGGGAACGAAGAGCGCGCCAGACCGTTTAGCCTGCCGGTTAACCTCCGCGGCTGGCGCGCGCAGCCGTATGTCTACAGCGTGCTGCTGGTGCTGCTGGTCACGGCGTTCGGTGAACTCATCCGCCCCCTGGTGTTACCCAGCAATGTAGTGATGGTCTATCTGTTAGCCGTAGTGATCGCGGCCATTCGTTGGGGCCACGGACCCTCGATCCTTGGCGCGGTGTTGAGCGCGCTGGCCTTCGACTTTTTCTTCATCCCACCGCACCTGACCTTCGCCATCGCCGATACTCAGTATCTGCTGACATTCGTGGCCTTCATTGCGGTAGGGCTGGTAATCAGCACCCTGGCCGCGCGGGTCAGAGAACAGGCCGAGGCGGCGGAACACCGCGAGGCTTACACCGCGTCCCTCTACGCGCTCAGCCGTGATCTGGCCGGGGCCCGGAACATGGATGATATCCTCGATGCTATCATCACCCACGTGGCCCAAACGTTCACCCGCGAGGCAGCGGTTCTGCTGCCTGAGGGCGAGAGCCTGGTGGCGCGGGCACACAGCCCGGGCTTTGTCCTCGACGATGCTGAGCAAAGTGCAGCCGACTGGGCTTTCCGGCATGGCGAGCCGGCAGGGCGAGGCACAGATACCCTGCCCTCGGCCGGGGCACGCTATCTGCCGCTGGTCACCGCCCGTCGCGTGGCCGGCGTGTTGGGAGTAAGGCCGGCCAATCCCGCCATGCAGTTGACCCCTGAGCATCGCCGGCTGCTCGAAGCGTTCGCCAGCCAGGCCGCGGTGGCGATAGAGCGCGTCCTGTTGGCCGAAGAAGCGCGCCGGGCCCATTTGTTGCAGGCGACCGAGAAGCTGCAGTCGGCGCTGCTCAATTCCATCTCGCACGACCTGCGCACACCGCTGGCCTCGATCACCGGTGCGCTCAGCAGTCTGCTGGACGAGGAGGTGGACCTGGATGAAACTACCCGCCGCAGCCTGGCAGAGACCGCGCGTGAAGAAGCCGAACGGCTCAACCGCCTGGTCGGCAACCTGCTCGACATGACCCGCCTGGAGTCTGGGGCCTTGCGGGTGGCGCAGGAACCGTGCGATGTGCAGGACCTGGTGGGAGCGGCGCTGGCTCAACTGGCAAACCGGCTGGCCGGCCGGCCACTGATCGTAGACGTGCCGGCCGATTTACCCCTTGTGCAGGTAGACTTTGCTCTGATGACACAGGCGTTAGCAAACTTGATTGACAATGCCCTCAAATACTCCGCGGCGGACGCGCCGGTCGAGTTCCACGCCTGCGCCGCGGACGGGCGGCTGGAGATCCACGTGGCCGATCGTGGCATCGGCATCCCGGCCGAGGACCTGGAAAGGGTCTTCGACAAATTCTACCGGGTGCAGCGTGCCAACCAGGCCGGCGGTACTGGCCTGGGCCTGGCCATCGCCCGCGGGATCGTCGAGGCGCACGGCGGCCATATTTGTGCCGAGAACCGTTCCGGCGGTGGGACCCTGATCCGGCTGACCCTCCCGCTGATCCGGTCCCAGCCCGACGCGGAGATGGCAGCATGAGCGAGCCGGGAGTGCGTGTGCTGGTAGTCGACGACGAGCGGCCGATCCGCCGTTTCCTACAGGTCTCTCTATCTGCCCACGGTTGCACGGTCTTCGAGGCCGCCACCGGGCAAGAGGCGCTGGCAGCGGTGGCGACCGACCGCCCGGATGTGGTGATCCTCGATGTCGGTCTGCCGGACATAGACGGCATCGAAGTCACCCGGCAACTCAGAGAATGGACCCAGATCCCGATCATCATCCTGTCAGTGCGGGAGCACGAGGCGGACAAGATTGCCGCGCTGGATGCGGGCGCTGACGACTATCTCACCAAACCGTTCGGCGTGGGCGAGCTGTTGGCCCGCCTGCGCGTGGCGCTCCGCCATGCAACGCAGCCGGCCGGCGAGTCCACCTTTGCTACCGGGGACCTGACTGTCGACCTGGTACGGCGCGTGGTAACGGTCGGCGGGCACGAGATTCAGTTGACCCCTACCGAATACGACTTGCTGCGGGTGTTGGTGACCAACGCCGGCAAAGTACTGACTCACCGGCAACTGTTGCGCCAGGTATGGGGCGTGGGATACGAAGCCGAGACCCACCTGCTGCGCGTCAACATGAGCAACTTGCGGCGCAAGATCGAGCCCGAACCGACTCGGCCTGTCTACGTGATTACTGAACCGGGTGTCGGCTACCGCCTACGCGGAACCTCGTAAGCGGCCACTTGTTCCTCTTGACACTTTCTTGACCCCTTCGGCGCTTTTCTTGTCCTCCTATTGACCGGTTCCCGACTATAATTTAGGGTTGTAACAAGGTATCAATGCCGTGTCAAAAGAGACGGGCGTGCTGGTAACGGCACGCCCGTCATCACTTTGCACGGGAGAAGGGTATATGGCAGTTATCGAATTCAATAGCGGCGCGACCATCATCAGCCGTGAAGTCGCCGACAAGCCGCGTCGCTCCTGGACCAGTTGGCTGATCGGTCGCCCACTGGCTACCGCCGATGCTCCGCATCAGACCATCGGCAAGCTGATCGGCCTGGCGGTTTTCGCTTCGGACGCTCTTTCGTCCACAGCTTACGGGCCCCAAGAATTGCTGCTCGTGCTTGCCGTGGCAGGCACCGCGACGTTTGGCCTCGCTATCCCGCTCGCCATCGGCATTGTTGTGCTGCTCACGATTTTGACGCTTTCCTACGAGCAAACCATTCACGCCTACCCAGGTGGCGGTGGCGCGTACATTGTCGCGCGCGACAACCTGGGCGAGTTGCCGGCGCAGACGGCAGGCGCCGCTCTGCTCACCGATTACATTCTCACCGTTGCCGTGTCGATCTCGTCGGGTGTGGCACAACTCACCTCCGCCTTTCCCGCCCTCTTCCCATACCGCGTGCCCATCTCGGTTGCGATGGTTCTGTTCGTCATGCTCATCAATCTGCGGGGCGTCAAGGAATCGGGCGCGTTCTTCGCCTTGCCCAGCTATTTGTTCCTGGCGATGATGTTCTTGACCGTCGGCATCGGCCTGTTCCGCTATTTCACGGGCAGCCTCGGCACGGTGATCAACCCGCCGCCGCTGGCTGTGATGGGTGGCGTGCAAGCCCTCTCGCTGTTCCTGATCTTGCGCGCCTTTTCCAGCGGCACGACCGCCTTGACCGGCGTCGAAGCCATCTCAAACGGAATCACTGCCTTTCGCGAGCCGCGCAGCAAAAATGCAGGCCTGACGTTGATCTGGATGTCGGCAATCCTTGGCTCGCTGCTCCTGGGAATCACCTTCCTGTCAGTCCACATCACCGCGATCCCGTCTGACCAGGAAACGATTATCTCGCAGTTGGCGCGCACGGCTTTCGGCGACCGCGGCCTCGGCTACCTGGCGTTGATCGCCGGCACAACCGTCATCTTGATCATGGCCGCCAACACATCCTTCGCGGATTTCCCCCGCCTGAGCGCGTTGCACGCGGGCGACGGTTTCTTGCCGCGGCAATTCACGTATCGTGGCAGCCGGCTGGTCTACTCGCGGGGAATCGTAGCCCTGGCGGTGATCGCCTCATTGCTAATCATCGTGTTCCAGGCCAGCGTGACCAAACTCATCCCGCTGTACGCGATCGGCGTGTTTCTTTCATTCACCCTGTCGCAGGCCGGCATGGCGCGCCGCTGGTACAAGTCCGGACACTTGAAGCCGGGGGAACAGGTCAAAGAACGCGGTTCAACTGTGGTTTATGAGCCGAACTGGGTCGTCAAGATGGTCATCAACGGCTTCGGCTCAGTCTGCACGTTTGTCGTCATGATAGTATTTGCGAGCACGAAGTTCCGTGACGGGGCCTGGGTCGTAGTACTACTCACGCCCTTGCTGGTGAGCGGCTTTTTCGCCATCCACCATCACTACAAAGACCTCGCGCGACGGCTCTCCCTGGAGAATCTCGATGCTTTGCCCCGCATCAAGCGGCACCGGGTGATCCTGCCGATTGGCGGCGTGCATCGTGGCACGATGGCCGCCCTGGCCTACGCCCGCTCGCTGTCCGACGATGTGACCGCCGTGCATGTGTCGATGGACGAGGCAGAAGCCGAAAAGGTCAAGAACAAATGGGACTTCTGGGGCGATGGCGTCCGGCTGGTGCTGCTCGATTCGCCATACCGGCTGATGATGGAACCGCTGCTGGACTATATCGAGGAGATCTCCGCCAAGCGGCTGCCCAACGAGACGCTGACCATCGTCGTTCCGCAGTTCGTGCCGCGTCGTGCCTGGCACAACCTCCTTCACATGCAGACTGCCCTGGTGCTGCGCGTGGTGCTGCTCTTCAAGCCGGGAATCGTCGTCATTGACGTGCCGTACCACGTTGACTGACGCCGCAACCCCGTCGACCGGGCGCGTTCTTGCCCACAGCCTGTGGATAACTTCGCCAAAACTGTGGATGGCTGTGGAGAACCTGTAACTACAAGCACTGTTTAAGATAAAAAGGGCTTCGGAATTATCTCCGAAGCCCTTTTTTGTCTTTGGTTGCCGGACGCCAGTTCGCCTCAGGCTGCGCCGCCCATGCGCTCCACCTCGGCTTCAGCCACCTCGGGCTCTAGCTTGACGAACAAGGGGCCGGGCTGGCGCAGCGCCTGGCCGGGGGTCAGGTCGCTAGGGGCCCAACGGCCGTGCGCGGTGCTGGCGTCGTAGCGCAACGCGAGATGAGACCGCTCCCGCTCGACGACTTCTTCGGTATACTGTTGGCCAAACAGGTCGCCGTCATAACCCAGGTAAGAGTGAAGCCGCTGGCTGGTGAATGGCAGGAACGGGGCGAACAAGGTTTTCAGGCTGTCGATCACCTTGAGCGCCACGTAAATGCTCGTCGCGGCCGCCTGCGGGTCCGTCTTGATTTGCTGCCAGGGCTCTTTGGCGTTCAGGTAACGATTGGTCTCGTGCGCCAGGGTCATGGCCTCGGTCAGCCCTTGTTTGAGCTTGACCGCATCCATTAATTCCGTAATCCGGCGGAAAGCCGGCTCGACCTGGTCCAGCAGCGCCCGGTCGGTGTTATCCAATTCGCCCGGCTGCGGCACCTTGCCCTCGAAGCGTTTGTAGGCGAAGCCCAGCACCCGGTTGGCCAGGTTCCCCCAGGTGGCCACCAACTCCTCATTGTTGCGCCGCACGAACTCTTCCCAGGTGAAATTGATGTCCTGCGTCTCCGGCGCGCTGATCGCCAGGGCATAGCGCCAGGGATCGGGGTCATAACGGTCCAGCGCGTCGTTCATCTGGATCATCCAGCGCCGGCTTTTGCTCAGCTTACGACCCTCGACGTTCAGATACTCGTTGGCAGGCACATCGGTCGGCAGGTTCAGGCTGGCGTCGTAAGCCATCAACATGCCCGGCCAGATGATGCTGTGAAACTCGATGTTGTCCTTGCCGATGAAGTAGTAACTGCGCGCGCTGGGATCTTGCCACCAGGCGCGCCAGGCGTCCGGTGCGCCGACCAGCGCCGACCATTCCTTGCTGGCCGAGAAATAGCCGATGACTGCGTCGTACCATACGTAGATACGTTTATCTTCATACCCGGGCAGCGGCAGCGTGACGCCCCATTGGATGTCACGGGTGATGGGCCGGCCTCGCAATTCGTGACTGTCCAGGCGGGCGCAGGTGTAGTTCAGCACGCTGGGGCGCCAGCTCTGCTTGTCCTCTTGCTTGAACCATTCCAGCAAGGGCTCGTTCAGCTTCCCCAGGTCGAGGAAGAAGTGCTCGGTGCTCTGCACCTCGATGTTGGTGCTGCCGCAATACTTGCAGCGAGGGTTGAGCAGCGCAATCGCGTCGTAGGTGCGCCCGCAATTGTCACACTGGTCGCCACGCGCGCCCTCGTAGCCGCAGAACGGGCAGGTGCCCTCCACATAACGGTCGGCCAGCCAGCGCCCGCAGTTCAAACAATGCAGTTGCTGCATGGTGTCGCGATAGATATAACCCTTGTCGAGATGCGTCAGGAAAAAGTCCTGGGTTACTGCCCAGTGATTCTCCGTGTCAGTCTCGGTGAAGAGATCAAAGCTGATGCCCAGCCGGCGGAACATCTCCACAATGCGCGGGTGATAGCGGTCGACCACCTCACGCGGGGTAATGCCCTCTTCATCGGCACGCAGGGTGATCGGAGTGCCGTGAGTGTCCGAGCCGGACACCATCAAGACTTCGTTCTCGCGCAGGCGGTTATAGCGCGCGTAGACATCCGCAGGCAGGTACGCGCCGGCGACATGGCCAATGTGCAGCTCGCCGTTGCAATATGGCCAGGCAACGCAGACCAGAACTTTCTCAGGCATTGGGCACCACTCCTAACCAGCAAGACGCAAAACACAAGCGTCATAATTTACCGCTGATTATTGTACCATAGCGAATCAAGATCGAAGAGAACGGGTCAAAACACGTTCGGCGCGGCGGCCGGCTCCCCGATGCGTGCCCAGTCGCGCTCGACCTGGGTCTGTACCTCGTTCAGGTGACGGTACAGGCCGTCGTGAGCCATCAGCTCGAGATGCGTGCCCTGTTCGACGACGCGCTTGCCCTCAAGCACCACGATCATATCCGCGTTGCGCACGGTAGACAGGCGATGAGCGATGATGATGGTGGTGCGTCCGGCCATCAGGCGTTCGAGAGCCTGCTGGATCAGCATCTCGGTCTCCGTATCAACCGACGAAGTGGCTTCGTCCAGGATCAGGATGGGCGCATCTTTCAGGACCGCACGCGCGATGGCCAGCCGTTGCTTCTGACCGCCCGACAGCTTAACGCCCCGCTCGCCGATCATGGTGTCGAAGCCGTTAGGCAGCCGCTCGATGAACTCCGTCGCATTCGCGATCTCGGCGGCGCGCACCAGATCCTCCTCGGTCGCATCCGGCCAGCCAAAGAGGATATTCTCGCGCACGCTGCCGTGGAAAAGAAACACGTCTTGCAGGACGATGCTGATCTGCTGGCGCAAGCTCTGCAACGTCAGGTCGCGGATGTCACAGCCGTCCAGCTCGATCGAACCTGCACACACATCGTAGAAGCGCGGTATCAGGCTGGCCAGCGTCGTCTTGCCCACCCCAGTCGGTCCGACCAACGCGACCACCGAACGGGCGGGCACCTCCAGGTTGATGCCTTCCAGGACCCAATCGCCTTCGCCGTAACGGAAACTCACGTCGTGGAAAGCCAGGGTGCCGCGTGCTCGCTGCGGCAGGGCGACCGCCTGCGCGGCATCGTCGATCTCCGGCTCCTCGTTCAGAAGCTCGGCCACCCGGTCGGCGCCGGCCAGCGCCTCCTGGATGTTCTCCCAGGCGCCGCTTAGCAGGCGCACGGGTTGGTAGAACAGGTCAAGATAGAGAAAGAATGCCACCAGGTCGGCGATAGGGAGCACCTGCTGGAAGGCCAGCCGGCCGCCGAAGTAGATGACCACGATGCTGCCAAGCGAGGACGTGAAGTCAACAAACGGCTCAAAGGTAGCCATCAGGCGCAGGGCCTTGAGCATCGAATCGCGGAAGGCGCCGATGTGTTCGCCGACGTGAAGCGCCTCGCGTTGCTCCTGAGTGAAAGCCTTGATCTCGCGTATACCCGACAGGTTATCGTTCAGGGTGGCATTCAGCTCGCCCATCTGCTGCTGCCGCTCACGGAAGGCAGGGCGAACGTATTTGGCGAAACCGCGCAGCGCGAGCACGATCAGGGGCATAGGCACTAAGCTCAGCAGAGTCAACCGCCAGTTGATGCTGAACAACACGGCGCTGACGCCCACCAACGTCAGCACGTTGACGGCGACATCCGGAACGGCGTGGGCAATCAGGCGCTCAAACAGATCGGAGTCATTGACCGTTCTGGACATCAACTGTCCGGTCTGCGTATCCTCGTAGAACCGTAGCGAGAGCCGTTGCAGGTGCTCGTAGATATGCTGCCGGGCGTCGGCTACCACGCCCCAACCGGCAACATGCGCCTGGTAACTGCGCAGAAATGACAGTACGCCCCGCAGCACGTACAATAGCAGCAGCAGCAATGCCAGGCGCGTCACCAGGTTCAGCGACGCCTCGTTCCAGGTTCCGCCTTGGACCGCAGCGATCAGGGTGCGGACGATCCATGGGGCAAGCAACTGGACGCCTACCAGCAGAATCATGGACACTACAGTGATGCCCAGCGGCTTCGAGTAGCGCCGGGCATAGACGAAGACGAATTTCAACGAATGCATGATGATATCCTTGGACTGATCGGGGATTGGCCAGGAGTATACTACAGCTTGCACCAAAGGGGAGAAAGCCGGCATGAAAAACGATTTTCCGAGCACTCCGGCCGTGCACTTTTTGCGCGCCCAGAAAGTGGAGTTCAAGCCACACCTGTACCCTTGGGAGGAGCACGGCGGTACGGCACGCGCGGCCGAGATGTTGGGGGTGCCCGAGCACCACGTGATCAAGACACTGGTCATGGAAACCGACGCGCACAAGCCGCTGCTGGTGCTGATGCACGGCGATCGCGAGGTGTCGACCAAGAACCTGGCCAGGGCGCTGGGAGCCAAGCACGTCACTCCCTGCGAAGTGCCGGTCGCCCAGAAACACACCGGCTATAGCGTGGGTGGCATCAGCCCGTTCGGCACGCGCAGCCAACTGCCGGTTTACGTCGAGGCATCAATTCTGGCTCTGGACCGGATCTACATCAACGGGGGACGGCGGGGATTCCTGGTAGAGATCGCCCCGGCCGATCTGCGCAGGGCGCTGCCGGTGCAAGAGGTAGACGTGGCCATCGAAGCCTGACGATATCGATGAGCCGCAGGTCACCGGGCATTTAAACACGAACGCCGGGCCTGTCATAGGTTACCGGCATTCGTGCGCAAAGGAGGAGGAAGAATCTGATCTAATATTTACATCTATATTTATAAGACTAAAGTGACCTTGCTTCCAATGGATCCGCTAATTCCTCGAGCCGCTAACCGCCGCATTGCACATCGACCCCATCAAGCGTATACTAAGCAAACACCAACAGGTAAACGACTACGCTCTACATTCGAGTCGATGAGCCGGACCTTCCGCCTGATCCCCTTCAGCACTCCTTACCTGACCCCGGGACCGGGCGCCGGTGTTTCGGCAACGGTCCCGCTCACCAGCGCCGTAAAGTAAACGCGGCGTGCACGATGACAGGGCAGTCAGCTTGGCAGGCAGGCCGCCGAATGAAAATGACCGGAA
>JADGQF010000450.1 GCA_017882045.1 Anaerolineales bacterium | reverse complement strand
ACGCCTCGGTAAATTCTCCCCCCCACCACTTCGCCCAATGGTCGACCGGCGGCCATCAGTTTGGCAAAGATGCGCCGTCCCGCCTCGTCGCCCAGTTGCCAGCCGGTATCCGGTTGGTCGTGGATCGCGACCGGCGTCAGCTTGGCAGCCACCTGCACGGCGAACTGTTTCACCCCTTCGCCGCGTGTGAAGACGGCGACTTGCGCCGCGTGGTCAGGAGACGGCGTTGTCTTGCGCACGACCGGGATGGCCGCGTAAACGTCCGCGGCATCCTCGAAAACGTGGTTGTCGCCAATGTCCACCAGGGTTTCGACCGTCACGTGGGTGCGCAGATAGGCCCGCAGCGCGCCGGCATAGTTGGCGCGCAGCCAGCTATTGCTGCTGATGTAAGCCAGCCGGCCTCCCGGCCGTAGCTGGCGTAAACCCTGGGCGAAGAAATAGACAAACAGGTCGGCCGTGCCGTGGTAGAACTCGGCAAAGTTGGCGGCAAAGTAGGGCTTGAGCGGCGCCAGCGACTCCTGGCTCACGTAGGGCGGGTTGCCGATGACCACATCGAAGCCGCCATCGACGGCCCAGTCACGGGCGCGCAGGTCGACGAAGACCTCGGGGAACTCCAGGTCCCAGTGCAGGAAGCGCTGCCGCTCCCACAGACTGCGGGAGCGTGCGATGGCCCCCGCGTAGCGGTCGTCGACGGTGAGCTCGCCGCGCAGCGCCGGCAGCACGTCCGCGCTGTGCATGGTCATGAACTCGACGGCGTCGCCGGATCCTCGAAGTCTTGGAGACCGCACAGATCTCTCCTCATCGAAATACTGGCTGACCCACAGGTCGAGCGCCTGCTTGTAGGGCAAGAGCTGGCGCTGGAAGGCGGCGTACTCTCTCGCGCTCTGCTGTACGTCGGAAAGGGTCGCATCGGCGCGCTCGGCCACCTCGATCACCACGGCGGTCAAGTCAAGCAGCCCGGCGAATGGTCCCTGGAACAGCCCAATCTGAAAACCGCTCACGGCGGCGGGCGCCTGCTCGCGGCGGCCGGCGGCCAGGCGGCGCGACTCGGGGCTGACGCGTTGCGTCTGCTGCTCGCCGCGCATGGCGGCTTCCACCGTGCGCACGTCCGCGCCGATCACCGAGTTGCCCCAGCGCAGGTGGTGGTCCAGGAAGCTGAGCGGCGCGCCCACGGTGAAGGAGTGCAGCCACAGGCTCAGCTTGGCCAGCTCCACGGCCAGCGGGTTGAGGTCGACGCCGTAGATGCAGCGTTTCATGACCAGGCGGGTCAGCAGCGCGGTGTCGTCCAGGCGGGCCGGGTCCAGCGCGATGCCCTGGCACGCCATCTCGGCCAGGATCTCGCGGCGCACGCGCTCGACAAGCCGCTGGATGGGGTTCCAGTCCCAGGGCACGCCGGGGTGGCCGTCGTGGTAGACCTGCATGCGGAGGATGATGCCATCGGTCAGGTGATCGACCGCGTCGACCAGGAAATGGCCGCTGCCCATGGCGGGGTCGCAGACTTTGATGCCCAGGAACGCCTCGAGCGCGTCGCGTTCGGCCTCGGCCAGCTCGGCCTGCAGAGACTGATTGGCGGTCGCGTCCAGGACGTGCTTCAGCCGTTTGCGTAGGCCGGCGCTGCGGTCCAGCGCGGCGCCGAAGCGGGCCGCGCGCTCGTCGAGCACCGGGTCGAGGGTCTGGGCGACGTTGTACTCGACGATGAAGTCCGGAGTGTAGAAGGAGCCGGTCAGCTTGCGCTCGCCGCGGTCGTTGACGAGGATAACCTCTGCCCGCGGCACTCTGTCCTGGGAGAAGAGGGGCAGAGGCGAGGAGGCAAGGGTCAGGCGGTTCTCCAGCAGACCCTCGTAGATCGTGCCCAGGTTGCGCACGCTGATGTAGGCGTAGTCGACCGGCTCGCCGGCGTCGCGCACCATGATGTCGACGACGCGGGCGACCACGCGGTCGCTCAGCTTGTGGCGGGCCAGGAACTGGTTCTCGGGTGTGGCCGGGTTGAACAGGCCGCCGTCGTAGCGCGGGATGCCCAGGCTGGGATCGCCGTGATCGATGCGCCGGAAGAGGGCCAGCAGGGCCTCGTAGCGCGGCGTGGCGAAGGTGACGTCGCTGGGGGGCTGGCAGCGGTCGGCGCGCTCGGCGGCCCACTCGGCCAGCGCGCACAGGCTCTGCTCGCGGTAGGCCGGGTTGCCCATGGGCAGCAGGTCACGCGCCTCGGCGTAGAGGACGAACAGCAGCTTGTAGAGCAGGCTCAGCCCGGCCGCGTAGACCTGGCGCAGGCTCTCGTCAGTCTCTCCGGCGACACCCAACTGCTCGCGCCGGTAGGCCACGAAGCCGTTGGCGATCTCGGGCATGACTTCGTCGAAAACCAGCTCCTTGAGCTTGTCGCTGACCTGGCGGGCATAGGTGGCCGAGCCCTCGCGCACACCCTGCACGAACGAGCGGCCATGGGCATCCGGCAGGAAGCCATCGCGGCGAAAGAAGAGCCACCAGCGCCGGAAGCCGGCCAGTTGCTCGGCGGTGGGGACAGCGACCTCTCCCCCCGGCTCCCTCTCCTGGGAGTAGGCGGGCAGGACAAGGTCGAAGATGGGACCCAGGTCGACCTCATAGAACTCGCTGGCCGTGCTGCTGGCCTCCCGGCTGTAGAGACGCC
>JADGQF010000028.1 GCA_017882045.1 Anaerolineales bacterium | reverse complement strand
CGTCTTGCCGAGCGCTACTCCCCGTTCCGCTAGCCCGACAGAGACACCGCGGCCGAATGCCCCCACCGACACACCTGCTCCGGCCCCGACTGCGACGCAGTCTGCCGCCAGCCTGCCCGCGGCGACGGCCACCCTGGCGGCCCCAACCACGGTTGCCGGCTCCGTCATCGAGCAGGCGCCCGCTGCCACCGCTATCCCCTCGGCCACCTCCCAGGCAGTGCCGAGCGCTACAGTGACGCTGACGCAGACATTGCCGGCAGCGGTTGCCGGGGAGACCGCCCAACCAACCGGCGGCGCCGGCAGCGCTGCACCCATCGCAACGCTGGTTACGGCATCGTCAACCCCCGCACCGGCTGCGGCCCGGGGAACGGGCCCAGGTCCTTCCCTTCTTTTGCTGGCCGGCGCAGGGTTGCTCGTGATCGGTCTGGTAGTTGCAGTAGGAGCGGGCCGGCGTGCATAAGGCCAGGCGAGCGCGGCTGATCGGTTTCACCCTGGTGGGCCTCGGGGTGGTAATCATACTGTTCACCTGGTCAAGCGGAAGGTGGCCGTGGTCACAGGGCGAAGGTGTCCTTCCGCCTGAGGTCAGCGGTCCGGCCGCGTTCAGTCCTCTCCCGCCACCGCCAACCGGCACGCCGGAGCCGGTGGTGCCTACCCGAACCCCAGTCGCGGCCGGCGAAGGGATCAGCCCCCTCTCCGCAGGCGGCGTTGCCATCAGTCCGCTCGCGCCGGTCAGCTCGTTTGCGCCGGCCACGACGCCCGGCGGGGCAGTGACCGGCACTGTTAGAGCGGCGATGGGGCAGCCCGGCGGGGCAGTGACCGGCACTGTTGTAGCGGCAGTGGGGCAGCCCCGCGATCTCTGGCGAGGGCGTCCGCGCTGGGGCGTGTCCATGACCGAGGGAGCGGCCGCGCTCTACGATCTTTCCCCCTTGCATATCGGCTGGTACATGGATTGGCTGGCCTGGCCCGCTGCGTTGCAGCCGGGTGGCAGCGAGTACATGCCGATGGTGCGGGTGAAGGGTGGCGTGCTGGACCCCGACGCGCCGTCGATTGCGGGCATGGCACGCGCGCGACCGGGCATGCTCTGGTTGATCGGCAACGAGCCGGACGTGAAGTGGCAGGACAACGTGGACGCTGCTACCTACGCACGACTGTACCAGGAGGCTTACGCTGCCATCAAGCGCGCCGATCCAACCGCCCAGGTGTCCATCGGCAGCATCTCCGAACCGACACCCCTACGCCTGCGTTACCTCGACGCCATGCTGGCCTCGTACAAGGAGCAGTTCGCCGTGCCGGCGCCCGTCGAGGTGTGGAATATCCACAACTACATGTTGCGCGAAGAACGGGGCTCGTGGGGCGTAGATGTGCCGCCGGGCATGACCGACCAACGTGGTCAGCTCTATCAGATCGACGATAGCGCCAACCTGACCCTTTTCAAGCAGCAGATCGTCGACTTCCGGCGCTGGATGGCTGACCACGACTACCGGGATCGGCCTTTGCTGATCACTGAGTTCGGTATCCCGATGCCGGTCGACTATGGTTTCCCCGCCGAGCGCGTCATCGCTTTCTGGACGGGAGCCTTCGATTACTTCCGTACTGCCGGCGATCCTGCGCTGGGTCTGCCGGCCGACCAGAACCGCCTGGTCCAGGCCTGGTGTTGGTTCAGCCTGGCGGATACCGACTACGTGACCGGCAATATCTTTGATCCGCAGACCCGCGCGATTACCCCCCTGGGCCAGGCCTGGGCGGCGTACGCCGGCCGGATTCGCTAAAAAAACGCATTGACCTGTTTGAACACGCGTGCTAGAATAACCGCGTGCAGAAACAGGTTTCTTCCGAACTCGAGCAGAAACTGAACACTCTGCCGGAGCGTCCCGGCGTCTACATCATGCGCTCGGTCGACCAGACGGTGATCTATGTCGGCAAAGCGGTGGTGTTGCGCAACCGCGTGCGCTCTTATTTCCACGCAGGCTCGCGCCACGATCCGCGCATCCGGCGATTGGTCGGCGAGATCGATGACCTGGAGTGGATCGTCACCGACACCGAGCTGGAAGCGCTGATCCTCGAAAACGAGCTGATCAAACGCCACCATCCGCGTTTCAACGTTCGCTTGCGTGACGACAAGACCTATCCCTATCTGAAGATCCACTGGCAAGAGGATTTCCCCAAGGTCAGCATTGTCCGGCGTATGGAGCACGACGGCGCCCACTACTACGGGCCGTTCGCTTCGCCCGGCGCCCTCCGCCAGACCCTCGACGCCCTGCGCCGCGTGTTTCCCTACCGGGATTGCGAACGCGTCATCACCGGCAAGGATCCCAAGCCCTGTCTCTACTACCACATCAAGCGCTGTGCCGGGCCGTGCATCGGTGCGATCGATGCCGAGGGGTATCGTAAGGTCGTGGCCGGGTTGGGTGATTTCCTGGAAGGCAACAGCGAGGAAGTGCTGGCGCGCATGAATGCCGAGATGCAGAGCGCGGCCGAGCAACTGCATTTCGAACGCGCGGCCCAACTGCGTGACCAGATGCGGGCAGCACAGCTAATCGTGGAGCGACAGAAGATCGTCAGCGGCAAGCAAGAAGACCAGGACGTCATCGCCTTTGCCCAGGACGAACGAACGGGCGAAGCTTGCGTGCAGGTGTTCTTCATCCGGCGCGGCAAATTGATCGGCCGCGAGAACTTCGTGCTGGAAGGAGTGGTCAGCGAGCAGAACGGGGAGCTGATTTCGTCCTTCGTCAAGCAATTCTACGATGAAGCGGCTTACGTGCCGCCCCACATCCTGCTGCCCAAGGAGATCGACGAGCGCGAGATCATCCAGCAATGGTTGCGCAGCAAGCGGGGCCAGAAGGTTATCCTGGATGTGCCAAAGCGGGGCGCCAATCGCCAGCTTTTGCAAATGGCGGCCGAGAACGCGAGCGCGACCTTGCACACCTTGCAGGCACAGTGGCAGGCCGACACAAATCGCCAGACGGCGGGATTGGCCCAACTTCAGGAAGCCCTCGACCTTTCGGCGCCGCCCAGCCGCATTGAGTGTTTCGATATTTCCACCTTGCAGGGCACGAACACCGTTGCCAGCATGGTCGTGTTCGCCAAGGGCGCGCCCGCCAAGTCCGATTACCGGCGCTTTAAGGTCAAGGGCAAAGGCGCGCTGGGCGAGCCGGATGACTTTGCGTCGATGCGCGAAGTGTTGCGGCGACGCTTCCGGCGCGCAGTTGAAGAGGCAGTGGCCGACCCGGGTAGCAAGGCGCGCAAATCCGAATCGGCCTGGCGGCTGTTGCCAGACCTGTTGATCGTGGACGGTGGCAAGGGCCAGTTGGGCGTTGCCGTGGAGGTGCTGGCCGAGTTCGGACTGACCGAAGTGGTGCCGGTGACCGGCCTGGCCAAGCAGCACGAGGAGCTGTTCTTACCCGGCCGCCCGACCAGCATTATGCTGCCGCCGGGTAGCAAGGGGTTGTTCCTGGTGCAACGGATTCGCGATGAAGCGCATCGTTTCGCGATCACCTACCACCGCGAGAGCCGGGGCAAGCAGGCAATCGCTTCGCAACTGGATGCGATCAAGGGGATTGGGCCGGCACGCCGGAAAGCCTTGCTGAAGCATTTTAAATCGGTGGAAGCCATACGCCAGGCTTCGTTGGAAGAGTTGACCGCCGTGCCCGGCATGACTCGGGCGGCCGCGCAGAGCGTACGGGAGAGTCTGTGACATGCCCCTTTCACTTCAGGAAGCCAGCCGGGCCTGGGAGCTTTTCAAGGATTCGCCGCTGTTCGCCAAGTGGACGGACGTCGAGCGCGACTTCGCTTACCGGCTGACGAGCCGGCGCGTGAATGCCAGAGACGTCCTGTTCAAACCGGGTGATGTAGGCGAGTATCTCTACCTGGTTGCCGATGGCGAGGTGCTGGAGACCTTGCCGGGCGGCAGGCAATCCTGGTTTCAAAACCGGCTACACGCGAAGCAATATTTTGGCCAGGACGCTCTCTTCACCGGCCGGCACAGCACGGGAGCGGTAGCCACGCGCGACACGGACCTCTATCTCATGACCGCCGCCGAGGTGCGCGTGGCCCTCGAAAAGAACACGGACCTGCGCGAGAATTTGCTGTTCGAGAAGCGTGCCAGCCGGGTGCGCGAGATTCCGCTCTTCGAATGCCTGAGCAGCGGCGATATCGCCTGGCTGGCCATATTGCTGCAGGAGATCAGCCTGCCGGCCAAGACGAATGTGCCGTTAGCCAGGCAACCGGGCCTCTGGGTAATCGACCGCGGCCAGGTGGCAGTGGACGGGACCGCGGGCTTTGAAGTCCCCGGCTGGCGCTTATCGGCAGGCAACTTCTTTCTTACTCCCACACGGAACGTCGGTCCGGACACGATTGCAGTGAGCGCAATGGCTTACGTCAATACCAGCTTCTTTTGGCTGAGAGACGAACATTTTTGGCGCTTGATCGCCGTTTTTCCCGACATCCGCACGGCCGCCGGGAGCCGGCTCGACATCGTCGCTGAACTACAGAAGACACATCAATTGGGCGGCCTGGGCATGAGCGAGGATCATTTCCGCCACCTGGCACAGTTTTGCGCCTGGGATTTCGTCCCCGCGGGCCAGAACATCTCCACCCAGGGCGCGGTCGGCTACAGCTTCGTGATCCTGCTTAAAGGGGCGGCGTTGGGCAGCTCGTTGGACGTCGACGGAAAGATGCGCCCGCAGAACCTGCTTCGAGCCGGCGAGGCCTTCGGTCGAACATCGCTGCTCGACAGCAAGCGGCGAGATGCCACGGTGCGCGCCGTGTCTCAAGGCGAAGCTCCATCACGTATGTCGGGCGCAGAGATACTGACGCTGGACCGACGTGACGTGCGCCATGCATTTGCCGACAGGCCGGATCTTTGGAAACCGGGCGTGTGGCTCTACGACCATTCTGCGCAAATCGCTGAGCCGCGCCGCCGCTACGCCTGGCAGCAAGAGGGAGAGACGGTGACGTGGGAAGCGCGCGAGCATTGGCTGTGGCTGGCGAGCCCTGAGGCGGCTATCCTGCTGGCCTTCATCTTCTTGTTGGTCGTGGCATTGGGCCTTGAAGGCACCACGTCTGCTGTTGCCATCGGCGCGCTGCTCTTGTTTGGGGTGATCGTCATCCCCGTGGCCTTGCTGCTGGCCCTCAACTACTACCGCGACTATTACGCCATTACTAACCGCCGGGTCACCCGGCGTGATCAGCGCCTGCTCGTCTGGGACGAGATCGTTGACGCGTCGCTGGAGATGGTACAGGACGTAACGGTGGACTCGGGCCTGCTTGGGCGCATTTTCGACTATGGCACGGTCACGATCCGCACGGCAGCCAAAGTCGGCGCGATCAAGTTTGTTCACGTGCCGTCGCCGGAAGAGGTGAAGAACCGGGTCATGCAAGAACGCGCGGGCGTTACGGCTGCGACCCGTGCCCGCGATAAGGAAGTGTTGCGCAAGGGCATCATCGAGAGCCTGCAACTGTCGCAGCCGGTGCCCGATCCCGACGCGAGCCGCGCTCTCGGCCAGATCCAGACGCCGGTGCGCGCGAATCGCCTTCAACGGATGGTCGGCATCGCGCGGCCAGAGCCGCGTCAGCAACCATTGTTGCTCCCCGGCGTCAAGCGGCCGAAATCCACCTGGCTCATCAACATGACCAGGTGGCTGCCCAAAAACCTGCAGTCCATTTTGGTCGGTCCGCCGGCGCCTGCGCTAAAGCCGAATCCGGGCCAGGTCATCTATCGCAAGCACCTGGTAAACCTGCTGAAACGGGCCGGCAAGCAGATGGCTGCCCTGGCGCTGCTGCTGGTGTTGTTCGTGGTCGCCCTGTACGCGCCGCTGGATCGTGTCGGAATAGACCGGCCGAGCATCCTTCTCGCCGTGGGGCTTCTGCTCTTCGTTACATTTCTCTGGTTCTGGTATAAGTATGAAGATTACCACAACGATATCTACGTTCTCACCGATGAGAAGATCGTTGATATCGAACGCAAACCTCTGGCCCTATCGAAGGTGACCCAGGAAACCAACCTGGATCGCGTGCAGAACGTAACCTCGCAGCAGAAAGGCCTATGGGCCAACCTGCTCGACTACGGCGACGTGCTGATCCAGACAGCCGCAGCGGACAAGGGCATCACGTTTTCCACCGTGGCGCACCCACAGCAGGTGCAACGCCTGATTTTTCAGAAGATGGATGAGCGTCGCCGCAGGCAAGAGGAACGCGCGCTGGGTCAACGCCAACGCGAGCTAATTGAGGGGCTGAAGATGTACGACGAGATGCTAGAAGAGCGCAACGCGGGCCGCATCTGAGAAACGGCCGGTCTCGTTCGGCCCTTTGAGCAACTACCAGCCAAATGAGAGGCGGTTGATCAAGCGCTCGGGCAACCCGGCGGAACGCATGTGTGCCTGCGTGATCTCGATGGCATAGGCCACGCGGCGCGGGAGCCAGGTAGCCTCTTTGGTGTTCAGGATCGCATAGGCCGCGCGCGGGTCGTTGTCGCGCGGTTGGCCCACGCTGCCGGGATTGAGAATGATGCGCAGACTGGGCGCTGCGCCGTCGGCCTTTTCAGCCGGGCGCAGCGCGAGAACCCGGTTCGGAGTGGGCGAAATGGCCCGCACGCTGGTTTCGGACTCGACCCACACATGCAGCGCAGGCACATGCGTATGCCCGACCAGGCAGAAGGGCGTGCTGAACGCATCGAAATTCGCGCGCGCAGTGGATGGGTACAGGACGTACTCCCAGACGGGGTCGCGCGGGCTGCCATGCGTCAGCGTAAACTCACCTTTCACAATCGGCGTGCTTGGTAGTTCACTCAACCAGGCCAGGCTCTCCGGGCTCAATTCCTGACGTGTCCACAGCACTGCCCGCCGCGCCTCCGCATTGAAGTCCTCAATATCCATGCGCTCGATGGCCGCCCAGTCGTGGTTGCCGACAACACAGGCGGCCTTCAACTGACGGACGAGCGTGATACATTCATTGGGTTCGGGCCCGTACCCCACCGTGTCGCCCAGGCACCAGACTTCCTCGTAGTTGAACTGAGCTGCGTCCTCGAGCACCGCTTGCAGGGCGGTCAGATTGCCATGGATGTCAGAAATGACCAGAACACGCATTCCGCGCTCCTTCTGCTGGGTGCGCTTATCATAGCACCAGATACCCGATACGAAAAGCCGCGTGTGGTATAATACCCGCCAACTTATGGCGAGCGTGACAAGTGTGACAGGCAAGCAAATCATCCTGCAGACCGGCGAAGCTCTCGAAACGCAGACGTTTGGCGAAAAGCTGGCCCGGCTTCTAAGCCCCGGCCATGCCGGCGCCGGCACGGCCGGCCCCGACGTGGCCGCCAACGATGGCAATGACGGCTACTGTTTGGCGTTGGCCGGCGACCTGGGCAGTGGCAAAACCACTTTTACCCAAGGGCTGGCGCGCGGGCTGGGGGTGCGGGCGGCGGTCACCAGCCCAACTTTTACGTTGATCAACCAGTACCGGACGGCGGATGGACGCCTGCTTCAGCACGTGGATTGTTACCGGTTGAGCAATGCGCCGCTCGAGATGTGGGATGTGGGGCTGGCGGACCTGTTTGCGGGCGGTGATATCGTGGTGATCGAATGGGCCGACCGCATCTCGGGCCTGTTACCGGATGAGTACCTGGACATCGCCTTTCGCTACCTGGATGACAGCCGGCGTGAGCTGCAACTGAGCGCGCATGGGGCGCGTTATGAACGGTTGTTGCAGGACTTGCTGGACTGAGATCGACAGATTCTAAAGGAATTCCGAGCATATGCTCTTGGCCCTCGATACTTCGACCCGGCTGGCGGGCATCGCCCTTTACGATGGCGAGAGCGGTCTGATTGCCGAGCATCATTGGCACTCCGCGAACCAACACACGGTGGAACTGATGCCACAGGTGGCACAGTTGCTGGACCAATCCGGCTTCACGCCGCGCGACCTGCGGGCCGTGGCGGTGGCGCTGGGACCGGGTTCCTTCACAGGGCTGCGCGTGGCATTAGCGGCGGCAAAAGGCCTGGCTCTAGCCGGCGGCCTCGCCCTGCTGGGCATTCCAACGTTGGATGTGGTGGCTTATCCCCACAGCCGGCAGCCGCTGCCCGTTATTGCTCTGGTGCAGGCCGGGCGCGGGCGGGTGTGCTGGGCGCCCTACGGGCACGGCTCGGCGGGCTGGGACGTGCAGGCGCCCTACGCGTTGGCGACGGTCATAGAACTGACGCAGCTCATCACCCGACCGGTGCTCTTTGCCGGAGAGATGCTGCTATCCACGCGGGCAACGCTAAACGAACGCCTGGGTGACATGGCGCAGTGCTTGCCGCCGGCCCTGGCGATGCGGCGTTCCGGCTGTTTGGCCGAAATGGCGTGGGCCCGTCTGGTTGCAGGCGAAGCGGACGATCCGGCCGCGCTCACTCCCATCTACCTGCATGAGCCCGCTCCTGCGGCAAGCTCAGCCGCTGCGTCTGGAGGGAGATAGGCCGTGGTGCTGCCCGAAATACGCGCGATGACCCTGGCCGACCTGGATGCGATCATGCAGATCGAACGCCAGGCGTTCAAATATCCCTGGAGCCGCCACATGTACCTGGTCGACCTGCAGCAGAACAGGATGGCCTCGTACCTGGTCGTGTACTTGCCGAACTCGGGTGACGATGCCGTACCCCCGGTGTTGGCGTACGGTGGCTTCTGGTTGATGGTTGACGAGGCCCACATCGCCACTGTAGCATCGCATCCTGAATGGCGGGGCTGCGGACTGGGCCAATACCTGATGCTCGGCCTGCTCGAGCAAGCGATGGCGCGGGGCGCGGTTAGCTCGACGTTGGAGGTGCGCGTCGGCAACCTGGCCGCGCGCACGCTGTATGAGAAGCTGGGCTACGAGCTGAGAGGCGCTCGCCGTCATTACTACGAGGACGGCGAGGACGCTCTTATTATGACAACCCCTGCCCTGGCGGAACCGGGCATGCAGGCCAGGTTGGCGTTGGCTCGTGAGGATGCCTTAAGGCACCTGGAGAAGTGTTTTGGGGGGGCGAAGCATGGATGATTCCCTGGAAAAAGTCGCGGCCGAGGTGAAAGTCTGCACCAAGTGCGCCCTCAGCCGGAGCCGGACTAATGCCGTGCCGGGCGAAGGGCCGGCCAACGCGCGCATCATGTTCATCGGTGAAGGGCCGGGTTTCCATGAAGATCACCAGGGCCGGCCGTTTGTCGGCGCATCCGGCCAGTACCTGGAGCAGTTGCTGAGCACCATAAACCTGCGTAGAGAGCAGGTCTACATCGCCAACGTCGTCAAGTGCCGGCCACCGGGTAACCGCGACCCATTGCCGGATGAGATTGTGGCCTGCCGTGAGTACCTGGACCGCCAACTGGCCTTGATCAAGCCGAGCGTCGTAGTTACCCTGGGGCGCTTTTCGATGGAGCGGTTTTTCCCGGGCCAATCCATCTCGCGCATCCATGGCAAGGCCAAGCGCGTCGGCGATATCTTTTACCTGCCGCTCTATCATCCCGCGGCTGCCCTGCGACGTCCCGATTGGCGGCAGGAAATGGAGCAGGATTTCCGCCACATCCCGGAACTGCTCGCTGAGTTGGACAAGTCAAAGATTAGCCACGAACGAGACGCCGGTGACGACGATCAATTTCATCAGTTGAGTTTGTTCTAGTTCTTATGTATAATAGGGCTATCGGGTAGAACATTTGCTCGGTACCAGGTGACAGGTGGATTATGGCTAAGCGGCGCGCCAAACCGAAACCGAAGCCGGGCGCCGGCGCCGCGGCTGCATTGCTACACAGCGAGGTGATCGGCACTACAGTGGTTGTGCTGGCGGTATTTATACTGCTCAGCTTGCTGTCCGCGCCCGCCAATGGCGCCCTGACCGGCGCCCTCGTCGACGGCATGCGCGCCCTGACGGGTGATGGACGCTGGCTGGTGCCGGTATTGCTCGGCGCGCTCGGTTTGTGGCTGATTCTGCGCAAGGTCAGCGAGGAGCCGGTGTTTTCCGGACGACGGGCCGGCGCGGCGTTTCTGCTGTTCCTGGTGCTCGAGGCTTGCGCCGACTTGCTCGCCCCCTCCGCCGATGGCGCAACGGGCCGGGGTGGACTGGTCGGGCATCTGGTCAGCCGCGGGCTGAGCGATACGTTCGGCATGCTGGTTACCGTGGTGTTGCTTCTGTTGCTCGGCATTGCCGGTCTGATCGGCCTGCTGGGGCTTAGTTGGCAGGACCTACGAGAGCGCGTGGCTTCGCTCCGCCGGCGGCTACAAGGCGCCCCGGCCTTGCCGGACGGACTGCGCATCAACAACCCTCCCCTGCCTCTCGGGCACAGCGAATCGCCCTGGCAGCGCTGGTGGCGGCGCTTGACGGGTAGAAACGGCTATGGCACGCGCGATCGGCTTCCGGCGCCTTCGCTCCAGCCGCCCTCCTTCGGCCGGACTCAGCGAACTGCTGCTCCGGGCGCACGCCCCCAGCCTTCGCAGCGTGGCGTCTCTAACTCGGCCGGCCAGGGGACCGGGGGTAGCGTGGGCTCAAGTGGAGCCGGCTCAAATGGTACGTCTCCGGCTCCTGACGTCACCCCGCGCATCATCGGCAGTGGTGGGCAGACGTGGCGTGCTCCTGTGCTCAGCGATATCCTCGAAGATGCCACCGAGCTGGATATTCAGGGCGAGGACCTCCGCCAGCGTGCGGAAATCATCGAGAAGACCCTGGAGGGTTTTGGTGTGCCGGTGCAGGTGGTGGAAGCGAACCAGGGGCCGGCTGTCACGCAGTTTGGGTTGCGCCCAGGCACCATCGTGCGTCGCAACCGCAAAGGTGACGAGAAGCGCGTGAAGGTGCGTGTGTCGCAGATCCAGGCGCTGTCCAACGACCTAGCCCTGGCCCTGGCCGCCTCACCGCTGCGCATCGAAGCGCCCGTGCCGGGGCGGGACGTGGTGGGTGTGGAAGTGCCCAACGTGCAGATCTCGCTGGTGGCGCTGCGCGGGGTCATGGAGGCGGAGGAGTTCCGCCAGGCGCGCGGGACGATGGTGTTCGGGCTGGGCCGCGACGTATCCGGGCAGTCGGTCGTGGCCGACCTGGCCCGTATGCCGCACTTGCTTATCGCCGGGGCAACCGGCTCGGGCAAGTCGGTTTGCGTCAACGCGATTATCACCGCCTTGCTGCTCACGCATACACCCGAAAGCCTGCGTTTTCTGATGATCGATCCCAAGCGCGTGGAGTTGACCGTCTACAATGGTATCCCGCACCTGATCGCGCCGGTGGTGGTGGACGTGGAGCGCGCCGTTCCCGTGCTGCAGTGGGCCACTAAAGAGATGGACCGGCGCTACAAGCTCTTTGCCAAGCTGGGGGCGCGCAACATCGAAGGGTACAACGAGAAGCTGACGGCGCGCGGCGAGCAGATGCTGCCCTACATTGTGATCCTGATCGATGAGTTGGCGGACCTGATGCTCTCGGCGCCGGAGGATGTCGAGCGTTACATCTGCCGCATCGCGCAGATGGCGCGCGCCACCGGCATTCACCTGGTTATCGCCACTCAACGGCCCAGTGTAGACGTCGTCACCGGCCTGATCAAGGCCAACTTCCCGGCGCGCATCGCCTTCGCCGTCACCTCTCAGGTCGACAGCCGGGTGATCCTCGACACGCCGGGCGCCGAGCAATTGTTAGGCCGCGGCGATATGCTCTTCATGGCGCCGGACGCGAGCAAGCTGCAACGCCTGCAGGGTTGTTACGTGTCGGACCGCGAGACGCAGCGGTTGGTGCGTTTCTGGAAGGGCGTTCGCAGCTTCGACGCCGCGGATGAGGGCGGCGTTGCGGACGACTTGCCGGGCGGATCGGGGGCGGAAGGCATGGCTCCCGCGCCGGGCGCGCCGGCCCCTGCGGCTGTGCCACCCTGGCTGCCCGGCCAGGAGAGCTTACAGCAGCCGCTCTGGTCGGACATGGCTGCCCTGGAAGAAAACGCCGGAGAGGGAGATCAGATGTACCGCCAGGCAGTTGCCGAAGTCCGTAAGGCCGGCAAGGCCAGCGTGTCATTGCTGCAGCGCCGGCTGCGGATCGGCTATTCGCGGGCCGCGCGACTGATCGACGAGCTGGAGGCCAAGGGAGTGATTGGGCCGGACCTGGGCGGCAGCCGCGGGCGTGAAGTGCTGCCCGAGCAGGACTAGCCGGAGGATGTTGAAGAGGATCGATAGGATGTCACATCTGAATA
This sequence comes from Anaerolineales bacterium, assembly GCA_017882045.1. Lineage (GTDB taxonomy): Bacteria > Chloroflexota > Anaerolineae > CG2-30-64-16 > CG2-30-64-16 > JADGQF01. Next base: position 12,851 of record JADGQF010000028.1, on the reverse strand, counting down.
CTGGTCGTCCCCGGTTCGTATTGGCGGCCATCCTGGTGACTTACACCCTGTTGGCGGTCCTGTTTGCCGTCTACACTCCCCCCTGGCAGGCGCCGGATGAGCCGGCGCACTATAATTACGTGCGCTACCTGGTCGAAAAGGGCCAGTTTCCGGTCCTGCAGATGGGCGACTATTCGCAGGGCTACCTGGACTGGATCAAGGAAGCAAAGTTCCCCCCGATCTTGAGCATCGATTCCATCCGCTACGAGTCCCACCAGCCGCCACTCTACTACTTGCTGGCCGCGCCGCTCTTTGCCGTGACGGGCGGCGCGCTGCTGCCGCTGCGGTTGTTCTCGGTGCTGCTTGGCGCAGGGCTGGTGTTCCTGGCCTATCTGATCGGGTGGCGCGTGTTTCCGGCTTGGCCTGCCCTCGGGCTGGCTGTAGCGGCTTTTGTAGCTTTCCTGCCGCAACACCTGGCGACCGTAGCCCAGGTGGGCAACGATGCGCTGGCGGAGCTTCTGGTTGCGGCGGTGCTCTTGATGTTGGTCGGCCGGGTCATGCGGGGCGCCGGGCAGAGCGCAGAGCGGAGCGCACAAGACACAAGGCACCGGGGGCAAGACGCAAGACGCAGGACGGAATATGCCTTGTTGGGTGTGTTGTGCGGGCTGGCGCTGATCACCAAGACGACGGCTTACGTTGCGGTGCTGCTGGCCGGCGGGGTCCTGATCTGGGAGTGGCGGCGAGAACGGGCCGCCTTGCGACGCGTGGCAGCCGAGCTGGGATTGGTTCTGGTTCCGGCAGCCTTGATCAGTTTCCCCTGGTATCTGCGAGATATTCTGACCTACGGCTGGCCCGACTTTCTGGGCCTGGCGCGGCACGACAGCATTGTGATCGGACAAATGCGGCTGGCCGAGTATCTGGCTCGCTTCGGCTGGAGCAGCTATGCTCAGCGCCTGGTCACGTTCACTTTTGATAGTTTCTGGGGCGTGTTTGGCTGGCAGGGCGTGCTCATGGATTCCCGGGTGTACACGGTGCTGGCGATCTTTAGCTGCGCAGTCGGCATGGGATTGTTGGTGCGCATCACGCTTTTTGTGCTGCCCCGAAGTGTGGAGGTCCGGCCTGCGCTCAAGGTGCAAGCGGCGGCAGCGACCGGCCAGGTTCCAGGCGGCTGGGTCCCGGGTGTTTTCTCTACTGCGACCGCGCACCCGGCCGTGGCGCCCACGGGAAGCCCTGCGGCTGCCTCCCTACGCAGCCTACCTTCCGGTCCCGGCGCAGCCGCCGGCGACGGCCGGCCGCCTCTCACGTCTTACACCCCACGCATCACTCTCCCTGGCTCGCCCGGCGCCGGCTACGCCCTGGGGCTTTGCGCCCTTTGCATCTTACTCTCTGTGTTGGTCTACGCCTGGTACAACCTGCAATTCGTCCAACATCAGGGCCGTTATCTGTTCACTGCCCTGATTCCCCTCGCCATCGGGGTCGCGCTCGGCTGGGAAGAGGCGCTCCGTCCGGAGTGCAGCCGGGTGCTGGCGGCCGGACTGGCCCTGCTGGCCCTCGCCCTGCTGGCCTGGGGCCTCGCGGGAGGCCACGGGCTGCCCAAGTGGCCGGTCGCGCTGGCACTGCTCAGTGCCGCGGCTTTTGCCGTCAGGCCCTGGCTGCCGCGTCGCCTGGACGGATTGCTCTTCGCCTTGCCCTACGCCGCCCTGCCCCTCCTTGCGCTGTATGGTCTCTTTGGTGCGATCGTCCCTCAACTGGCGCCGAGGCTTGCCGGCTGAGGTAGCCAGTTCGTGACACAACCGAAAACGTAATCGCCCCCGCCGACGTCCTGCGCCTCGTGGGCGTTTACTCGATACGCTTTGAATTTCTACTGGAGCGTAGCATGATACCTTTGAGCGACCGCATTCCAACTCGCCGCTTTCCTATCGTGACCATATTGCTCATCGTTGCCAACGTGCTGGTTTTCGCGCTGGAGATGCTGCAACTGAACCCGGGAGGCGACAACGCGCTGCAACAGACTTTCCTGAACTATGGGGTCGTGCCCAGCCGCGTGGCCGTCGAACCGCTTAACATCACCCTGCTGAGGTTCGTAACGTCCATGTTCTTGCATGCCAGCTTTCTGCACATCGCCGGAAATATGCTCTTCCTTTGGATCTTCGGCGACAACATCGAGGATGTGCTGGGACATTTCTGGTTCGCAGTCTTCTATTTCGTATGCGGCTTTGTAGCCTCAGCGGCGCAAGTCTTTGTGTCGGCCGGCTCGGACCTGCCGGGGATCGGCGCAAGCGGGGCGATCGCGGGTGTCCTGGCCGCCTACCTGATCTTCTTCCCGCGCTCGCAGATCAACACCTTGCTCATCCTTGGGATTTTTCTGGCCGTCCGGCGTCTGCCGGCGGTGCTTGTGCTGGGGTTATGGTTCGCCCTGCAGCTTGTCAACGGATTCCTGTCGGTCGGTCAGACCCAATTGGGTGGGGTCGCTTTCTTTGCTCACATCGGTGGCTTTGTTGCCGGTCTGATCCTGGCACTGCCCTGGCTCGGCCAGGCACGCGCGATCGGCGCTCGCATTCGCTACTAAGGCGAAACCCAATCCACCTTCGCTCGACGCATTGGAAGGAGAGTATCTGCCATGGCACGCATCCAAGAGTTGGCGCCGGAGCTTCTCTACAACTTCGACCAGCCTTGGAAGCCATGCGCCCGGCGTTTGCCCCCTGGTAGGGGTGTCAAGCTGCGCCGGGATATGGAGGAACTGATCCGCGAGCTGCGCACCGCACTCGCCGGCGCGTTCGAAAGCGACGAGTACCGCAACCGTCGCCAGGTGATCGAGCACGAGTTCAAGGAGACACAGGAGCGGTCCTTGAACGAGCTGCCGAAACGGGCACAGGAGCGCGGCCTGGCATTGCTGCGCACCCCTGTCGGCCTGATCTTCGCGCCGGTGTTGAATAACGAAGTCATCGCGCCGGACGAGTATCAGAATCTGCCCGAGGAGACGCGCCAAAAGCTGGAAGCGGACGTGGAGGCATTGCAGGAGGAGCTGCAGCAGGTCCTGGCCGAAGTGCCCAAGCGCGAGCGGCAGGCGCGTGAGCGTTTGGCGGAGTTGAACCGTGACTTCACCAACCTGGCCATCGGTTCGCTCTTCGACGAGACGCGTGCTAAGTACCAGGATCTGCCGGATGTTGTGAACTATATCAATGCGGTGCAGCACGATGTGATCGAGACGGCACAATCCTTCGTCAGCCCTCAGGAGGCGCCACCCGGAGGCCAGCCGGCTGAGGGCGAGGGGGAAGGTGCAACTGAGGCCCCAGCGGGAGTGCCGCCCGTGCAACGCCGTTACCTCGTCAACGTGCAGGTCGATCACTCGCGCGACACTGCCGCGCCCGTCATTGATGGGACAACCCTACCTTAACCAGGCCCTGTTCCGTGTCTTACTTAAGGGGGGCACGACGTGATCAAGTTCGAGAACAAGGTGCGCTGCTATGACGAGATCGTAAAGTTCTTCGCACAGCACCTGTGAGGAGGCCTGGTGGACTTCAGTGAGTTTGCCCGGACAGTGCAGGCCAATGTGGGCCGGGTGATCGTGGGCAAGGCCGGGGTGACCGAGCTATTGCTGGTTGGGTTACTGGTCGAAGGCCACGTGCTGTTGGAAGATGTGCCGGGCATCGGCAAGACGACCCTGGCTAAAGCCCTGGCGCGCAGCCTTGAGCTGTCGTTCGCGCGCGTTCAGTTCACACCGGACCTGTTGCCCAGCGATGTGACAGGGCTCAGTTACTATAACCAGAAGCGCCAGGAGTTTGAATTTCGGCCGGGTCCTGTGTTTAGCCAGATGTTGTTAGGCGACGAGATCAACCGGGCCACACCGCGCACCCAATCTAGCCTGCTCGAGGCCATGCAGGAGCGCCAGGTGACCGTCGACGGGCAGACCTACCCGTTGCCCCGGCCCTTCCTGGTGCTTGCCACGCAGAACCCGATCGAGCTGGAAGGGACTTTTCCCTTGCCCGAGGCGCAACTCGATCGCTTTCTGATGCAAGTCCGGCTGGGCTATCCGGACGAGGCGGAGGAAGACGAGATCCTGCTGCGTTACCAGCGCGACGATCCATTGGTCGAGCTGCAGCCAGTTGCTTCGGCGGAGACCGTGACGGCGATGCAGGGCCGGGTGCGCGAGGTGCATGTCAGCGAGGACGTGCGACATTACATCCTGCAAGTGGTACGGGCGACGCGCGAGCACCAGGCGGTCGACCTGGGGGTCTCGCCGCGCGGCAGCCTGGCCTTGTTCAAGGCCAGCCAGGCATTGGCCGCGCTGCGCGGCCGCGATTACGTGATTCCCAGTGACGTGCAGTATCTTTGCCCACCGGTACTGACGCACCGGGTGCATATCAGCCCACAGATCCGGCTGCGCGGGCGCACTCCGGCCCAGGTGGTGGCTGAGATCACGGAGTCGGTGCCGGTTCCTGTCGTGGAATAAGCATGCAACCACAGGTTGAGGAGCTCAGGCGCCCGGATCTGCCGGGCAAAGAGACGCAAGCCGAAAACCTCTACCAGCGTATGGTCCACGAACTGGGCCACGGACGCTACGTGGACGTGAGCAAAGACACTCAGTTCAGCGAGGCCTGGCTGATGCTGGCCCTTCTGCTGACGGGAGCCGGTCTGCTCCTGAATTATAACTTCCTGCTGGCCGCCGCAATGGCGCTTTTCGTTGTGGCGGGGGTGGCCTGGGCCTGGAATGAGTTGAGCCTGTACGGATTGCATTACGAGCGCAGCCTGAGCGAAGTGCGCGCCTTCCTTGGCGAGACAGTGCAGCTGACCCTGGAAGTGCGCAACCAGAAGTTTCTGCCCCTCACCTGGTTGCAGGTAGTCGACGTGATGCCGGCGTCCCTGCCTGTGGACGACTCGCCGGTTACCCCCAACCCTCTCAACAACCTGGGTGAGTTCAGTAGTTTCTGGACGGTGAGCGCTTTTCAGCGCTTGACGCGTCAATTCACGGTCCATTGCACTCAACGCGGTTTTCACGCCTATGGCCCGGCTACCATCACTACCGGCGACGCTTTTGGCATGTTCAACCGTCGGGCGAAACTGCCGAAACGCCAACGCCTGATCATCTATCCGCGCCTTTACAGCGTGGCCGAGCTGCGGCTGCCGGCCAAGAACCCTTTTGGCCAGCGCGGCGCCAAAGACCGGTTGTTCGAGGATCCGTTTCGTACGGCCGGCATCCGCGAGTGGCAGCCTGCTGATGGCCTGCGCCGCGTGCATTGGAAGGCAACGGCCCGTCAGCAGCAAATGCAGAGCCGAGTTTATGAACCCAGCAAAGAGCCGCAGGTGCTGGTGTTTTTGAATGTAGCGACGCTGACTCGCCACTGGCTGGGCAGTATACCCGAGCTTTTCGAGCGCGCGATCAGCGTGGCCGGGAGCCTGGCCGCCTTGTCCGCGGAGATGCGTTTGCCGGTGGGGCTGATCGCGAACGGTCTGTTGCCGGGCAGCGACCAGCCGCTGCGCCTGCTGCCCGGGCGTAGCCCCGAGCAACTGGTGCACATCCTTGAGCTCCTGGCCGCGGTCACTCCCTACGCCAGCCAGCCGGTCGAGGAACTGTTGTTGCACGAAGCCCCGCGACTGCCTTGGGGCGCGACGCTGCTGGTGGTCAGCGCCATCGCGCACGACGGCCTGTTGGCAGCTCTGCTCGAGCTGCAGCGAGCCGGCCGCCAGGTGGTTCTCTTTACCCTCGCCGAGGAGCCTCCCCGGCAGCAATTGCCCGGCATCCTGGTCTATCATCTGCCCCACCTGGTGGAGGACCTGATTGCGCCGCAAGTGACACAAGGGATCGGGCCGGATCTCCCCGGTTGGCCGGACCGCAGGAGCGTGTACGGCCGGGATGGAGGCGGAAATGCTGCTCGCTAACCGTCGCCTTGCCCTGATCTACTTCTGCCTGGCCGCGATGGAGGTGGCCTGGTTCACGCCGTACCTGCTGCTCTTCTACTGGGGCGCGCCCGGCCTGTCGACGTGGGGGGTGTATGCGGCCTTGTTGGCGGCTTTGTTGGCCTGGATGGCCGCGTTGGACTTTCTTAGCCGGCGTCAGGTCACCTCACCGCGCTTTGAGCTGGCGGTGCTGGGCCTGGTCGTGCTCTCAAGCGTGGGGCTGGTGCGTGCGTTGCTTTACCCCGGGCTCCTTCCCGGCGACATGAGTTGGTTCGGGCGCTCCCTGGCGGCCCTGTCCGATTTTCACACGGGCTTGCGCCCCGAATGGGCCTTGATCCTCGTCAACTTCTTCCTCTGGCAGCGCGCGGCCAGCGCCAGCAGCCGCGACGTCGGTTTCTTCAGCGTAGGAGTCAGCTTTCGGCTGGGCATGCTGCTGCTGATCCTCGGCGCGGCTCTGTTCGGCCATTTCCGCGGCCAGGACGCCACACCCTTTCTCTGGCTCTATTTCGGCCTGGGACTGTTCGCCGTATCAGTGGCCCGCGTCCACGAGGGCGCCAGCGGGGCGCGTAGCTCCGGGAAGCCGCTGCCCTGGATCAGGTTGGTCCAGCTATCCCTGGCGGTCTGCTTCACCGTGGCCCTGGCAGCGGGTCTTTCGTCCTTGTATACGGCCGGCGCAATCAAGAGCTTTTTGGGCTGGTTGGCTCCGCTGTGGCGCCTGCTCGGCATACTGCTGGTGCGTCTGCTGGTGCTGCTGTTTCTGATTTTGATGCCCGCGCTGGTTTGGCTTCAGGATCGCGTCCGCGGGCTGGACCTGCGGCCGTTGGCGGACGCACTCACAGCGTTGAGGCAAGCGCTGGAGCCGCTGCAGCAAGCGGATCTCTCCAAGGGCCCAGTGTTTCCGGCCTGGGTCGGCATGGCCTTGCGTGATCTCGGCATCCTGTTGGTAATCCTGCTCGCGCTGGGCTTCGTGTGGCTGTACCTGGAAAGGATCCGCAGCCAGCACGTACGCGATCAGGCGGAGACTGAAGTAGGCGAGGAAGTTACGCTGGGCGGCAGCGCGCTCCAACGCGCTGCGCGGCGCCTGCAAGATTGGCTGTCCCTGGTCCGGCGGTTCGGGCTCAGCCCTCAGTTATTGGCGGCCGTGTCGGTGCAGAACATCTACGCCAACTTGTGCCGGCTCGCTCGCCGGCGTGGTTTCCCGCGCCGCCCGGCCCAACCGCCCGACGATTACCTGCGCCTGCTGGAACGTGCCTTCGCCGGGCAGGACGCCGCCCTGGCACGAATTACGGTGGCGTACATGCGCGTGCATTACGGAGACCGGCCGGTGGGCGCGGAGGAACTGGCGGGCTTGCGGGCGGATTACCGGCAAGTGCGGGCAGCGCAGGGGGCGCAGGACGTCACGCCAGGCGAAACGGGTATGAGCGAGGCGGCGCCTGGGAACGAATGACCGGATGAACGGATGGCGGCGATGCTTGAGTAACCCAGATCCCTTGACTTCTCCCTTGCCCGAGTGGATACTGCACGTGTTTCCCGCCAGCCTTGAGCTTACGTTGCACGATAACCGCCTGTCTTGACATCGTTCCATGTCAACGCCTGAGAGGAGACCCCTGATGAATAACGGCAATCAGCGTCCCAAACCGAACGACGTATTGCTCATGCTCGGGACGCGTAAGGGCACATTCTTGTTCTGGAGCGACCCTGAACGGCGCGCCTGGCAGCGCTCCGAGCACCATCTTGGCTGGTCCACCCATGCTTTGAGCTATGATGCCCGCCATGGCAGCATCTACGCCGCCACCAACAGCCCAGTCTATGGCGCGTTGGTTCAGCGGTCCGACGATAACGGCCTCACCTGGCAAGCCTTCAACCAGGGCCTGGATTTCGCCGCCGAAGAGGAACGCCGGGTGCGTGAGGTCTGGCAGGTGCGACCGGGGCATCCGGCGCATCCCGACCAAGTATGGGCAGGCACGCGCGAGGCCGGGCTCTTCCAGTCGCAAGACCGCGGCAACACGTGGACGCCCGTCGGCTCGCTCAACAACCACCCGACTCATGCCACCTGGATGCCCGGCGGCGGCGGATTGATCTTGCACACGATCATCCCTGACCCGACTGCTGCCGGCCGCGTTTATGCCTGCGTTTCGGCCGGCGGCGCTTACCGCTCCGAGGACGGCGGCGTCTCGTGGCAACCGATCAATCGTGGCATCCGTGCCGACTTCCTGCCCGACGTCTATCCGGAGACGGGCCAGTGCGTTCATAAGATGGTGCTGCACCCCGACCGGCCGCAGGTGCTTTTCCAGCAGAACCACGGTGGAGTCTATCGGTCGGATGACCGCGGTGAGACGTGGGTCGATATTTCCGAGGGCCTGCCCTCGCGCTTTGGCTTCCCGATTGCCATTCACCCACATGACCCGCACACAGTCTACGTCGTGCCACTGACTGCTGATGAGCAGCGAGTCACGCCGGAAGGGCAGATGGCGGTCTGGCGCAGCCGGGACGATGGCAACAACTGGCAGAAACTCGCAGCAGGACTGCCGGACGCCGCCTGGCTGACCATTCTGCGGGATGCCATGGCGACCGACTGGTGCGACCCAGCGGGCGTGTACGTGGGGACCGAGACCGGCCAGTTGTTCTACAGCCGCGACGAAGGCGAGCACTGGGAAGTGCTGGCCGACTTCCTGCCGCCGATCCTGGCGGTGAGTACAGGGCGGGTGAGTGGATGACGGTGTCAGTACGGATCCCGGGGTTGATCGGCAACGTCTTTGGGGCTCAGGCCTGGGAGGACGTGGAGGCCGCCACCGTCGCAGAGTTAGTGCGGGTCCTAGACGGGCGTTTCCCCGGCATGGGCGAGCGGTTGACCGAGCCCGGGGGCGAGATGCGTCGTTGGGTTCAGGTTTTTGTCGACGGCAAGGACTTTCGCACCCTGGCCGGCATGGGGACACGATTGTCACCCGGCGCCCAGGTTTATATCGTTCCTTCGGTGGCGGGGGGCTGATTCAGGCCAGGCGCGCCAGCCGCAGAAACGCCAGGGTCTCCAACACTGCGGTGGTTATCATCAGGGCGATGGTCCAGAAGATCAGGCTGTTCCAACGTTTCTGCTCGGACCAGGCGCCCCGGGCGGTGCGCAGAATTTGCCAGGTCGCCAGGGGCAAGGTCAGACAGGGGGCGGCCGCAACGAGCGGTGGTAGGCCAGCCAGGGCCAACACGGGCAGGCTTGCATAGGCCAACAGTGTCGCCAGCAGGTAGAGCGACGAAGCCCGTGCCGCGCCAAGTTGCACCACAAGGGTGCGCTTGCCTACCGCCGCATCCCCGGCGACGTCGGGTATGTCGACCGCCAGGAGCATCGCGAACTGCAGGCAGCAGAGCGGGAAGATGGCCAGCAGCAGGATCGCCGGCGAGGGCCAGGGCGCCAACCGGCCGGCCTGGAGATAGAAGCCGATCAGAGGCGTTAGCCCGCTCACTACCACTACCCCGGTGAGTTGTCCCAGGCCGTGCGCGTGCAGCCGCAGGGGTGGGGCGCTATAGCCCCAGGCCAGCCCCTGGGCGAGCAACAACAGCGGCAGGCTCCAGCGACCGCTGTGCAACACGAATGCCAGCGTCAGGTCCGCCCCCAGCGCGATCAGCCCAAAGACGAGCGCGGCAACCAGGGCTATCCGGGCCGGGAAGTCTTCTTCCGCCAGGACGCGGCTGCCTCCTGACCAGGCGGTGGGCGTTCGGTTCGCGCGGTCGGCGGCGAGGTCGAAGTAGTCGTTGTTGTAGTGTGTCATGAATTGCGTTGCCGTGATCGCGACCTGGCCCCAAACCAGCGCCGGCAGGCTCAATGGGGCGCCGCCGTACAGCGCCGCCGCTACGCCCAACCCGTGCATGACAAAGCCACCGGCCAGGAAGAGCGGACGGCCCAATCGGACAAAGCTGAGAATGCGCCCGGGCAGGGTGGTGGCGGACATGCGACCTCGGCAGATGCTCGGCAGATGTTCGGCAGATGCCACGCAAAGCGCGCTGGATGACCCGCAAAGTAGATCAAAGCTAACCGTGGGCGGGCATTGACAGACTGAGGATACTTCACGGAGGCCCCGGGCGTCGTTGCGGCTCTTACCTTTCGACCGGGCTGAAGGGCGGGTCGAAAGGTTGGTTAATTGCCGCTCCACGTGAGGAGGAGGTAACGCCCGTCATTTAGCGGCACGCCTGCGTCGCTGACGGCTAACCGGGCGCCACCAGCCAGGCGGTAGGCGCCGACGTAGATGCGATAAGCGCCGTCCTGCATGCCACCCGGCAGCGCAAGACGCGCGCGCTGGCGAACCACCTGGCCCGCTCTCAAGTCGGGCGCCGGAGCGTCGCCGGCCAACCGGCCCAGTGGCCCGTCGAATTGGCTGACGATCCGCTCTTGCGCGTCGACCAGGTGGACGAAGAATTGGCAGCCCTCCGGCGGCGCTTGTACGGTCGTCCACACCAGATCCAACGTTAGCTCGCTCTCCGAACGCTGGAGCGCATAGCCGGCCAGGCGTAGGCTGTCGCCGAAAGTCACCTGATCCGGGAGCGGCGTGACGCCGGCGAGTACGAGCCCTCCGCTTGCGTCAAACGCCTGGGCAGCCGGAACTGCGGCTACCGGGATGCTGCCGAGAGCCAGCCCGTTCCGGGCAAAAGGCGCTATCTCGACCTGGTAGGTCCCGGGCAACAGGCCGGGCGGCGCCGCCAGGACCATATCCAGGGCGGCGGCGGGCCGCCCCAACCAGGCGGTGACATGACGGGCTTTTTCGCTATCCAGCGTAGCCTCAGCTTGCGCCCACACCTCTCCGTTGGCGTCTTTGAGCCAGCTCACGATGCGCGACCCGCCGGCCGGCGCGCCGGATAACTCGCCCAAATCCCAGTACAATACCACGGGCAGCCGGCCCTGCCGGGCGTCATAGCCTCCCAGGTCCCAGCCGAGCAGTCGCACGCCAGGGGCAAGGGGCCGGTCCGCGGTGTGGAGGAACGGCTTTGGCCAGCCAAACACGCTGGCCAGGGTGACGCCTGAAGACTGGCTGGTGAAGAGCGGCCCGGCCAACTGCTCCCGCACGCTCGGGTCCAACAGGTTGCGCTGGTCCTGATTCACGTATGTGACGACGTAATCGACGTCGTGGGCGTAAAGGTCCGCCGCGCTGCGCAGATCATAGTACAGATCGTAACTCTGCCCGCTGTAGAATGATCCGAAGACGTTCTGGCCATACCATGACGCGACGTGCTGGTTGCCGGCGCCGGGTTGCTGGTCGAGGTAAGCCGCGGCTTCGGCGAGCCCTTCTCCCCAGCCGACGATAAATACCTGGCTGGCCGTGCGCATACCGCCGGCCAGCGGATTGTAGGCGGTCAGGTAGGTGGGGCGGGCGGCGAGGACGGACATCGCCTGCACGCCGGTCAGGAGCACGGCCCCCACCAGCGGGAGACTGCCCCGGATGCGCGCCACCACGCCCGGCCATCGCTCCTTGCCGCCGTCTCGGAAGCGAGCGGCCAACCAGCCGGCGCCGGCCGCCAAACCCCAGGCCGCCAGGAGGTCAACCGCCGGGAAAACTGGCAACAGGTAGCGATCGAACTTCTTGTCGCCGGTGCTGAGGATGAGGCCAAACCAGAGCACGAAGACGAAGAGCGCAGTCACGCTCTGTCGCTCTAACCCGGCCTGCGTTGCCGGTTGTGGGTCCGGTCCACGATCGACCGGTGGCAGGGAGGATGCCGGGGAAACCGCGCCGAGCCGCCGGGCGCGCGCGGTCGCGAAGCGGACGGCCGGCAGGCCGGCAGCGGCGACGACGGCCAGTAGCAGACCCAGCAGAGTGACGGGCGTGGTGCGCCACAAGAGGACGGCCGGATAGAAGGCGGGTCCCGGTTGGGTGACTTCCTGGCCCAGCCAGAAGTTGCCCAACTCGTGGCCGCCCTGGCCGTAGACCGTCATCAGAGCCCACACGCGCCCCAGGGTGGATAGGGGCGCCACCCACAGCGCGGGCCAGAGCAGAAAGACGATCAGCGCGGCCGGCAGGCCCAAAGAGCAGAGGTCCAGGAGGATGGCTCGCAGGAGCGCCGGCCGGGCGCCGGCCACCGGCGGACGGCGCGCGGCACGCAAACGTGCCAGGACCGGCCAGCCCGCCATCAGGGGTCCCATCACCAGGGCAGGCGATTTGGTCAGGATTGCCAGGCCGATGGCCAGACCGCTGAGGACCAGGTAACGACGCTGCCCGCCGCGAATGCCGGCCATGAGTGCCAGCCAGGCGAGAGTGATGAAGGTCGCCAGCAGCGCGTCCAGCGCAAGCACCCGGCTGTGGGCGAGGAAGAAGGGATCCAGGCTGAGCAGGACGGCGCCGAGGAGGGCGACCCGGTCGCCGAGGGAGCGGCGGGCCAGCAGGTATATGCCCAGGATGCCCAGCGCGCAGGCCACGACGATCGGCAGGCGCAGCCAGGGCAGCACGTCCAGGCGAACGGGGTTCGCCGCCAGTCCGCGCAGCATGTCGTCGAGGCCGGCAGCGCCGGGTGGGCGGGCGAGCAGCCATTTGCCGGTCAGGCCGATCACGCCTGCCCAAACGGTGGTGACCGCCGGGTGACCACTGATGTTGGTCGCTGCCCAATTGCCGGACCTGAGCGCATTGAGGAATTGCACCGCCCCGGCCGACCAGGTGGCTTCATCGGCCGTGAGAAAAGTATCGAGCCCGGGCAGGCGCAGCCACAGGGCGAGGACCAGCAGGGCAGCACAGGTGAACGCGAGGCGCAGGCGTCTCATGAGAGCCGATAATAGCACATCCGGCGCCGCTGGGATAACTCAGCGACGCCGGATGCGCTACACAGACAGGAGCGCATTGGCAAGGCAGGGACCTGGTCGTATAATTACGTCGTATTATTACGCGGGTAAAGCACAATGTGAGAGGAGAGACAGTCATGGAATACCGCCTTCTGGGCAAGACTGGCGTGCAGGTGTCGAGCCTGTGTTTTGGCACAATGTCGTTTGGGGGCGACGCTGACGA